>NZ_VIVB01000015.1:0-157092 GCF_007828605.1 Pantoea sp. SJZ147 | reverse complement strand
TTGCGTGGAGCTGCGGCTTATTCTGCCCGGTAAACCGACACAGAACGGATTTATTGAGAGTTTTAACGGACGCTTTCGCGATGAATGCCTGAATGAGCACTGGTTCAGCGATATTCTACATGCCCGGGAAATAATTAATGACTGGCGGCAGGATTATAACGAGTGTCGACCACATTCATCGCTGAATTACCTCACGCCGGCTGAATTTGCAGCGAGCTGGCGAAACGGGAAATTTGAAGAAAAACCAACTGACATTACTAACTGAAGGTTGTATCTAATCCTGGGGGCAGGTCAAAGGGTCAAAGAATATGAACACATGAGGCAGGCAATCTGCCAGCATGCCGAACGGGCGGCAGTTAAATTGAGGGGAGAAAAACAATACTACAAACAGGTTTGTGCATTCATCAAAACCTCACCTTTTTCGCCCGGTGAGACTTACTACGGGAATGTGGCTTCAGAGATACTGATTTCGCCCAGCCAGGATTCCAGAGACATTATAGAGGCTGCGATGAGAGCTCTTGATCGGGTGTGTATAAGCGGCCATCGCTATGCCAAGGCAGGCGTTATGCTGAACGACTTCACTCCCTCAGGTGTTGCCCAGCTCAACCTCTTTGACGAAGTTCAACCGAGAGCGAACAGCAAGCCTCTGATGCAGGTGATTGGCCATATTAATCAGACCGGGATAGGGAATATCTGGTTTGCCGGAAGGGGCATAGCGCCTGCTTGGCAAATGAAGCGCGAGATGCTTTCACCAGCCTATACTACAACGCGCTGGAGTGATATTCCTGTCGCCAGACTCTAGACAATCCATATATGATGATTATTCGCAAACTTCTATGGAATGAATACGATGACGAATCCTTTAAGCTGGAAGAAATGGAGCGAGGTTTATTTAAACAAGAAACACAATAAGAGAGCCTCACTTGAACGATGGGGGCTACGAAATCTACATTCTGTAGAAACGCTTGATCACATTGTATCTGAAGTTAAAACAAAATACTTAAATAACAATCCTCATATCAAAGTCACCGCAAACTCAGTTTGGGTTGATGGGACACCTCAGGCTAAATTCACAGTAAGCAATTACAAACGTGTTTATGGCAGTTTATCTGCAATCAGCGGAAATGCTACACAGCCAAACGTTAGACCAGGCAAGGATGAAGTCCTGAACTGTGAGCTGGCAGACCTTCTGTTTATTTTCAATGAATTTGATAATCAAAATAGTTTCAAAAGAGTGCGCGCCGTTTTGTTACAAGGTAAATGCGCAGATAAAAATAATGTACTACCCGATGGTCCTTCAACAGAAAAAGAAAGGAAACTACTTGAATCAGTTAACCGGAATAAAGAGCTGACCTTGTATCCTGGTACAAAAGCGTCTGGTGCTGATATAGGATCGTATACGCTCGGAGGCAATACACCTGGACTCGCTGATTGTGCGAAGTATCTTATGATGCCAAAACATGAAAAATGGAACTACAAAGCACCTAAAAATACAGATCCTTATGTTATTGGTTGGCCAGAAAGTTTAACAAGCAAAAGTCTCGGTGTGACAAGTAATTACTTAGATGCTGTCATCCATGAAATGCTTCAGTCTCAAAGCATGGGAAAAGAAGTGAAATTTGACAATGGTGCAATTGACAGGACGTGCGAATGGTCAAAAATGATAGATGACTTGCTAACAAGTTACCAGTCCGTAACAATGAAAGGCTATAACTGCCAAAGACGTTTTTATAATTCATCTGGAGATATTCCTGACATCATCAACGGCCTTAGTTTGATGACCCATCATTTAAACTCGCTTAGATTTTTATCGCATGAAGAGCATTTTATTTTGCGACGTTGGCCTAGACATAAAAAATATTGGCAACCCCGTTTCGAAAATCTTGTAAATTTTGTTTTATCAGGTCAGGGGCCTATCATTTCGACAATAACTGTAAATGTTGATTATCATGAAGGTGAATATATCCGAGACTGAATAAGTAAAAGGCAGAAAATAAAACCCCGCATCTACGGGGTTTCGCGCTTGTCCTGATCAGGAGCCCATTCAAGTCCGCATTTATCGCAGGACCATTTGCCGTTTGGGTTTTTTCTTATGCCATAAAAGTTGCAAAAGGGACATGTTCTTGGCTTATACACTATTTTCCTTCCTCCTTCTGATAGACAGGGTCCGTTCCACGCGGAAACTTCAAGGCTTCGTTTCTGTAGTGCTGCAGTCTTTGTCTGAAGTATTCCTGAAGCTCTTCCGGTTGCTGTCTCTCGACTTCCTGAGGAATCGCCGGCAGGTTCATGCGTTCTTTATAAGCAACCCCTGATGCAGCCAGATGCACGTTGACCTTATCCCACTCTTCTTTGCTTTTTGCTGCTATGTTATGTGACATATGAAGCCCACCCTGAAAAAATCATATCAGGAAAGTTTTTTTTCAAGATTAATCTGTGGCTTTATATGAAGATTTTAGAAAAGCCAAGAGAGTATCCCTGCGCCCTTTTTTTATAAAAGTAATATAAAAAATTCAGCAAGATAAATCCTTTACGTATTTTTTACATCAGTGGTTATTGCTTTTACACTATCGCCCTTGTCCTATCGGATTTACCTCATCCACCCCGTATAGAGCAGGAGTATATCCTGCTGCTAAAGTTAATCGTGTTAAAAAAGTCGGAGTACAAGTACAATATTTTCCGTTTCCCAAGCGGCCCTTAGTTTCAGCTCTCCGGCAGGGTTTAGGCACGGAAAAAGCCCCCCGGCGTTACTGCTTTCCGTGGGGCCAGGTTATAGACAGGTGTTTTCCATTGTGTTGGGTTTGGAATGCAGGGGGATATCCCCCATCAAACTCTCGCAGACCATTGTGTATGGCAGTAAAACCACTTCATTATTTCGGAAATAGAACTGATTATTTCCTCTGAGTTTTTCCCATGTAACGACACCTCAGCAACAACCTGTCTTTCATCAGAAAAATAATCTCCATTCTTTGTAAATATTTTATAATTTGTAACCTGAGGGAAAGGGCATGATTCGGGTATATTTTCAATATAAGCATCGGTCATATTATTGGGAATTATTATCCACCCACACAGATTTTCAGGTTCTTTCTTTATTACTGGGGGTTTAACTTTAGCATCCAGATAAGCCATGAATGCTGTTTCTTTAGGATTGAAATTAAATACCGTTTCAATTGACGTCATAACAGGTCCACCTCCCGCTCTGGCAGCAATTTCGCATAATTTCAGTGTTCCATCAGTGCAGTAAAAAACCTCGGCATGAAAAGCAAAATTGACCGGGGAAGGTAGTGCAGAAATACATTCACTGACATATTCCACAAGTGGAATATATAAATCATCATCTGGTGAAAGAAGACAACTAGATATATAGTCACCATCTGGGAACCCCATACAGTTAGATACATACAGTGAAGGCCAGATGAATTTTATCTCATTATTAATGACTACGCCGTCAATATGGTACATGGGACCGGAAACGAACTCTTCAACCATCATATTTACAAGGTCTTCTGATGATTGTTTTAGTCCCTTATGGAGGGCATGGTAGAGGTCATTATCATTATGGAGTACACTAATACCTCTAGCTCTTTTGGATGTACGGGGTTTTAGTAATACGGGATAGCCATTATCCTTGATAAAATCAATAATATCTATTGCTGTAGTGATAATTTTAAAGTCAGGTACTGAAATGAGCTTTTCTTTCAGTATTTTCTTCATTATACCTTTGTCACGATAAGCCTCAATAGATTCGATACTGGCCCCCGGAAGAGACCAATTATTCCTTATAACCGCTGCTGGTAAGAGGTCAAATTCTCTCACACCAATAATGTGGTCAAATTTTACATGATTTTTTAATTGTTCGGCATGATAAAAAATCAAATCATCATTTTCAGGATGAAAACTGTTTATGGCGACGATCTCTTTAAAAGATGACCGGGTCTTCTCATCCATAGAACGAAATGATTGCTCAGACGTAATAAGATAACAATCATGTCCCTTATACCAGTCTGTCACCGGATTTGTGTTCAGTGCCTCATAATCAATAATAAGTAAGTTCATGATTGATCCTTTTTGTCAGACATCAGTTGACAGTTTCCTGGGGTTTATATTCAGCATCTGCGGGCAGCCAATTTTTCTTTTTCCATATTATGAACATACAAATGGCCTCAATAGCTCGATAGGCGAGAAATAAAAACCATAAAAATGCGATGTCATAGTGATGATATACGCAAAAATAAAGCGCACTCGGGATGAAAAGGAGCCACTGTAGAGGGATGGTCGTTATTGCAATTTTTTTGTTATAGCCAGCACCGAACATTGAAAATTTTAAAATCTGGGCAAATACTTCAGAAATTACCATAACAACAGTAATTTTGAACAGCCACACATAATCATTGACTATTCTGATATCTTTAATGAATACACTCATCACCTGGTGAGGATTGATCAGGATTAGCATTTGGATTATGAATATCACCATTCCCATTTTTAATGCAATATTCCCCCATTCTTCTGCATCCTTCAGTCTTTTGGCCCCAATCGATTTACTGACATATACTGCGGAGGCCATACCCATTCCGATTAATGGAGTAATGCTGAGCAGCATTAAATTATTCAGGACGGTGATGACGGCAAGAGACGGAGCGTTCATTTGTCCTGCTATGACGAACATCACAGCAAATCCCCCTGAGAAGAATAACTGCTGAGAACCCGCATAAAATGAAAGCGACGATATCGATTTTATTTTACTGAACGCATCATGTATTTTGAAAAAATGATATTTTTGCGGGAGGAATTTACCGCTTATAAGAAATGATAATGCACCAATGTAAAAAGCGAGACTTGTTCCCGCCCCGGCGCCGGAGATGCCATAACCTGAGTACACGAGTGTAAAACCAATAATAAAGTTAAAGAAATAAATTAATAAGATAATAATAACGCTGATTCTGTTCTCTCCAATAGCTGCGTAATATCCCCTTAAAGCTCTGACCATTCCAATAGCAGGAGCAGCAAATGAAAGCATATGCAGGTAACTGATACAGTTTGCCAGCAGGTAGTGATCATGTATAAAAAGAATAAGCACAGAGGGAAGTAAGTAACTCAAACCGATCACTCCAGCCCCCAGTAAAACAGCCACAATCAGAGCGCTGTGCAAAGCATTAATCGCCATATCTGAACGGTTGGAACCGACACTTTTAGCGACCTCTGTCTGTACACTAATCATTATCCCAGTAATTCCACTAGTCATGATTGAAAAGATGAAACCACAGAGACCAACAGCCGCAATAGCATCCATGCCAATACGGCCTACGATAAACATATCTACTATACTGTTAATGCTCTGTGACATCATCAGGAGCATAAACGGAAAAGAAGTACGTACTATCTCACGATATTTCCCGGATAGTTTAAATCTTATCATGGCGAACGTTACCTGCTTGCTTCGTTATGATGTCTTCCTGTTAAAGACAGGAGCAGATCAGCATCCTGCTGTGAACTTACCGACGCCCTAACCCATCCCGGAAGGCCAAAAAGGCCACAGTCTCTCATCGCTGCCCCTACAGCGGCCGCAGCCTCTGTATATTCGCAGCCCCCCTGTGGAGGCCTGAAACAGACAAAATTTGTACTGGAAGGAATAAACTCAATACCACATGAAACAAACTGCGATTCTATATACTGAATCCAGCCTTTAGTTTTTAATATGTTTTTCAGAAAAATATCATTATGTTGCAGAATAATAGGAACCATTTTCTGAGCAAATCTGTTAATTCTGAAAGGTAAAGCCAGTGCAGTATTGGCAACATCTTTGATGAGCTGCTCTGCTCCAAAAGCAAAACCAACTCTCAGCCCCGCCAGCCCATATGCTTTTGAGAATGTACGCAGTACAATGGCATTTCCTCCATCCGCTATATAGCTCAGAACTGAGTGCCGATCTTCATCAGCGAACTGAATATAAGCCTCATCTATTACAGGGATTACATTCAGTTCATTCATTTTTTCAATGAAAGAAATCACTTCAGATCTGGTTAGTACAGACCCGGTCGGATTATGGGGATTACACAGGAAAGCAACCGACGTATCCTGATTTACACTTTTAACAAAGTTATCAATACAACATTTAAGACTGCCGGAAAGTTCAGTATGAATGACACTTCCCCCACAGACTCTGGCTGCAGTTTCATAGCCAGGAAAAGTAGACATACTTGTAATAATGCTTTTCTTTTTTTTAAGTAAAGTCAGGCAAAGAAGAAGAATTATCTCATCTACACCATTGCCAGGCACTATCTGGTCAGGAGATATCAGATAATGACGTGAAATAGCATTTATCATCTCTGTATTACCAGGGTCAGGATATGTGCTTATCTTACTAAACTCATCACAGAATACCTCCCGGAAATCGTCAAGATTACCGCTGTCACTTTCGTTCAGATGTAGTCGGTGAGATACATGCACATCACTGGCATTGAAATTCATACAGCCACCTCGTCCTTTTTATATAAAATGCCAAAACAATAACTGCCTTTTCCTGCCCTTCTTGTTATGAACTTATGCTCGTGCCCTGCAGGTACATGAATAACTGCAGGTGAGGAATAAGTGGTCGTTTCCATATTGATGGTAACATCAATAACGGCCTCACCTGGTAAAGGTGAAATGAGGAAGTAGATTTCGTCTACTTCATGTTTATGGGTGTCCGCCACTGGTTTATCAACCAGACCAGAAATATCACCTCCTGCCAGTTCAAAAGGAACGCCATAAAACATTTCCTTCGTGATAAAGAAAGGCACTTTATTATGATGACCCTCAACCAGGAGCATCAGAGGGAGGTCTGTAACTGCTTTTTTATTTTTCATGCAAAGTCCCTGTGTAACACAAACAAATATGTGTTAGGTACATTTAGATATGTGACCCGCTCCAAGGAAAAGCCTGCCTCTGAAAAAAATCTCAAATATTGTTCTTTGTGGAATAATTTTATTTTCATAAAGTGATGAACATACTCAAATCCATAGGTAAAAATAGGAGTATCATGCTTTAATGATTTTTCTTCAGATAAAAAGGTATCCGCAATGATAAAGGTCTTTGCATTAGGGAATGTCGACTGTAACTTCTTAAGTATCTCCACGGGATTTTTAATATTAAACAGATCATGCATCATCATGAAGGATAATACTGTATCAACGCGGGAGAATTTATCTATCAGATATGGTGAATCAATTGCATCAAGGACATTCTGATTGATGACTTCGACTCTGCCTTTAAGATTGTTTTTTTCAATGTTTATTTTAGCGGAGTCGATTGCTTTTGCACTAATGTCAATGCCAGTCCCAGTAACCCCATCAAATTTTCTGCAAATGTCTATAAGCGCACCTGCCGCGCCGCAGCCTAAATCGGCAAAGCTCCTTGTTTGAAGTGATGATAATTCTTCGATGATAATATCCCACATGAACTGCTTATTAGCCTGGCGAGAACCTAATGCTACATTTGCACCATCAATCATGCTGCTCATGGTCATTTCTTTTTCTTTACTTATGTCAGTAAAGTTTCTTAAGAAACTACCATATCCGCCAACGGCCCATGTGAAAAAACCAATATTTTTCCGTATGTCATTACCTAACTCAGTTAACCGGTACTGTTCATCATTCTCATGGAACACTCCAAATTTAACAGCATAGTCAATGATTAACCTGATATTTTCCAAGCGTGTTCCGGAAAAATTTGCGTCATTTATTTCTGATTTACTTAGCGTGCTTTTATCTTTAAATAAATCTAGGATCCCCTCACGTGAAAGGTGATAGCATAGGTGGGAGCCGATATATCCGTTAAAAATATGGGAAGCCAACATTAATGATATCCTTTTTAAATTAAGGTCTCGTATGTCGTTCTGTACTGATACTTCACGATGTTATGCGAAGTCCACTTATCCCAAGGTTTTATTAATCAAATATCGAAGCGATGTCTCAGCCTGAGTGTGGCTGATATGTTTTATTTTTGAAATATTTTCTGTCGCAAATCTAACTCGCAATCATAAAAACACTGAATGTATAGATTTGTAAAGTCATATTTTTACATCAAACCCACTTAATCATTCCTTCAATGTGGAATTAAATCCCGTTTTTTTTATAATTAATAACATAAAAACTCATTGGCTTGATTTTTTTTATCATATAAGCAATGCACTCATGCCACGATTGGTTTTTTTCTCTAATCTGTATTTCTGCACGCCGTCAGCAAAAAGCCCCTTAATCCGGATACTCTTCTGCGTATCTGTGTACCTGTCGTTATTTTTCATACTTTTGGGTCTACCTGATGGCAGAGCAATACGTTATACACAGGGGCCCCCCTGAGCCAGTAGTAAATATGGTCACGTCTAGTAAAGGGAGCACCGCAATTACTATGTGCATGCTCTGCGAAGAATATCTCATAGTCAGCATGCTCTTTGTTCGTTCTCAGGCACCGGACAATCCGGTGCCTGAGGACAGCGTTACTCCGCTTCACCGCATGCCGCCGCATGAATCTGACTGAAAAGACGTTTAGTCCAGGCATCAGTGACGTGCGTCGGATCGGATGAGATATACGTTGATACAACAAAGCTCCCGGCTTTGTTGCCGGTGGCGCCCGTGCCTTTGAACGTCCGGTGAACCTCAATCGTCAGCCTGTCATTTCCGGCCCAGTTCCTGGACATGCGGTAATAGTTGCCGGGCTCTGCCGACCAGCTGGTGCCCTCTGAAATGGCCGAGGCTGACCAGCCCGCATTCCCCTGTCCGCTGTTGCGTGCGGCAACCCCATCCCCGTCTGAGACGAAGCCAAACTTTTCTTTCAGACGCATCGCCACCGTATCGGCCGGTATGGCAATTGGGCCACAGGCATCGCTGACCTGATTGCGTTTTTCCGCTGTTGTCTGGTCTTTTACATCTGAAGGAATTGGATGACCGTCATACAGCGAACCAGACTTGCCAATACCGCTCACGAAGCTGCTGCAGCCTGTAAGCGTGGTCGCCAGCACAATGGCAGAAAGAGTAAGTACTTTTTTTTGACATGGCATTCTCCGGTTTAGGGGCAGGATGCACCCGGCAGCTCGTGCCCCTGGCCACAAAGACGAATGGGATAGCGTCATTAGGAATGGCAATTACCGCAGAAAGATCAGCACTGGCATGCCCGCTGTCGCCGTCAACGTCCTGCAGGGCTTTTTTCAGCGCTGCCGCCTGTCGAGAGCTGATCTCGATTCCGGCTGAATCGCAGAAATCGTCAAAGGTGCTTTTTACCTTGTCCAGTCCGTCACGCAGGCTATCCGGATTGCTGATTTGTGCACCCACTCCCGGCAAGATGAGTTCGACGTCATGACTCGTATTGTGGCGGGTCATCAGCGCGAGGTTTGCCAGCGCAGCGGCTAGATAACCTGAAGATGCCACGCTGGTTCGCCCTATGGCATCCTTAGTTAGCTTGAATGAACAAGGAGCACATGTATTTTTACATGAATTTCCTATTTAACATTCATCCATTTATTTCAAATAGTTAGTAAGTCCAATAAGATCCGGTCCGTTAATTGTAAAACCTACTTATGCTTTTTGAGCAATTTACACTATTTCTTAGCGCCATATGCCCGTCTTTTCTCGATCATTCTTATATAAAAATCATGGAACTCTTTATATTGGCTTTCTCTCATTTCTTCAGGAAGCATTTCACGAGATTTTGACCAGGCATCCAGTTCCGGCTTACATTTAATGTATGCATCTTCGACGATTTTATTTGCTGGAGTTGTTGTGCTTATGAAAGGAATCGTATTGTTATTGAGGCATTCAACTTCGGATGTCATAAAACCGGGAGTGTTTGAAAATGCCAAAGCGGGATAAAAGATGCCTAAAAATAATACACGTCTCATTATGTAGTTTCCTCTTACTAATAAACTTGGTTAGTGATCCCCATTAATGCATTTCTGTAATTTAGTACGAGCTTATCTATGCCGAACCTGCTTGTTGCTCTCGGCGATGGAGGCATTGCTCATCAGTGCTATCACCGCCCGTCTGCTCCGCGAATCCTTTCGTAGAAATCTCGACTATCACCCAATCCCGGAAATCAAAACCTTACCATCACCTAAACCAAGCTCACTCACCCACTGAAATACAGCTTTAAAACCCCCCAAACGCAAAAACCCCCGCCGAAGCGAGGGTTTCAAATTTGTGGTGCCCGAACCCGGAATCGAACCAGGGACACGGGGATTTTCAATCCCCTGCTCTACCGACTGAGCTATTCGGGCAACGGGGCGCATTAAACCTTATGCAGGCCCCAGCGTCAAACGCTTTTCACAAAAATGAAATCAACTGACGGGTTTTCCATCAACCCGGATAGTCACGGACGAAAATTTAGCGATGCGCTCAAAAAGACACCGGATTTTCGCGCTGCCGAACGCCCTCTGACAGGCGATTTTTCGCTGCTATTTTGCTTTATCCACGATTTATCCGCGCTCTTTTTCCCAACCGTTTTTTTGCCATAAATCCGTCATCTGCGCTCATTACTCTAAGATTATTCCTGGACAATCAAGAGCCGCATCATGCAGTTACCCGCCTCTGTGAATACTGTGATTTCCGCCTCAAGCCGTTATGACGCACGGGTGCTCTGCATTGATGTTCCTTTTGTCAGCCCCGACACGGATAACCGTGCCGTGATGGCGCTCTTTGCCGAGCATAAAGATCTTATCGGCCTGCCCGTGGTTGAAAACGGCAAGCCGTTTGGCATGATTAACCGCCACATCTTTTTGTCGCAGATGGCGCGCCCGTTTTTCCCCGAACTCTATGACCGCAAAAGCTGTATCGCCTTTATGGATAAGTTCCCGCTGGTGATTGACGTGGAAAATACCCTGGAAAGCGTCGCACAGCAGGTGGTGGCTAACGGCGATAAGTCTGTGGCCGATGGGTTTATCCTGACCGAGCACGGGCACTATATCGGCATTGGTTTAGGGATCGATCTGATTCGCCGCGTCTCCGATTTACAGGCGCGCCAGCATCAGCAGATTTTACAGAGCATTGATTATGCGCGGGTGATTCAGGACGCGATGCTGGACCGCTCCAACCAGTTAATCGCCTCTCTGCTCGACGACTGGTGTTTGTACTGGCAACCGCGTGACGGCGTGGGTGGCGATTATTATGCCTTTCACCGTCACGACAGCGGCTGGCTGGCGGTGATCGCCGACTGCACAGGCCATGGGATTCCTGGTGCCTTTATGACGGTGATTTTGCAGTCTGCGCTGGAAAACGCGCTACGCGAGGCCGATCTCCAGGCCCCGGCCAGCATCCTGCATGCCCTTAACCACCATATCAAACAGACGCTCGGCCAGTTGAATGCCTCCCAGCAAACGTCACTCTCTAACGACGGCTGCGATGCCATCGTGATATCGGTCGATACCGAGCGGCATCAGCTGCGCTGGGCCAGCGCCCGAACCCAGGCTTTTATGCTCAGCCACATCAGTAAAGAAATTACCTCGCTCAGTCAGGATCGCGTCGGCGTCGGCTATACCGATACGCCAGAAGACTATCACTGGCCTGAGCAGAGCTTAGCGTTTAACCGTGGCGACATGCTGTTTGTGCTGACAGATGGCGTCACCGACCAGCCGGGTGGCGAGCGCAATATCATGTTTGGTAATAAGCGCATCCAGTCTCTGCTGATGCGTTATCAGCAGTTGCCCATGCCGCAATTATCACTGGCGTTTCAGCAAGATTATTTAAGCTGGCAAGGTAACCAGGCGCGACGCGATGACGTCACCTGGTTTGGCTTTCGCTATTGACCGCACCGGGAAGAAAATGAAAAACGAGTCACTACGGGGTCTGCCCTTCAATACCGAATCGCAGTCCGGCCTTATTGCACTACAGTACACCGGCTTTTTTTCACCCCAGAACATCACGGCAATGGGTGAAGTGGTCAAACTGTTTCTGGAAAACCATGAGCAGTCGCAAAAGGTCAGACGGCGGCTGTTCTCCAGCTTTGTCGAGATTGCGCAAAACATTTTACGTTACTCTCAGGACAGCCGGGCGCTGAGCCATAACGATCAGCTGTATCGCTTTGGTTCATTGAGCCTGCGCTACGATGATGGTCGCTACTATCTGGAAAGCGCTAACCTGGTCGCCAGTGACGCCACTCATCAACTGCGCGGTGATTTGGATTCGCTGCGGGTGATGAATGCGGATGAAATTAAACAAGCTTATCGAAACCGGTTACGCGCTGAGAGTCCGGTCTGGAGCAAAGGCGCTAATATCGGCTTGCTTACCCTGGCGCGCGACGTCAGTGAACCGCTGGAATATTGTTTCCAGCCACTGGAGGCCAGCGAGCTCTCTGCCTTTTGGTTAAAGGCCACTATCTGCCATGACTGAAGAAACCCTTATGCAAACCATTCAACTTACCGCCACTGAATGTACGCCCGCCGTAGAGTTTGACTTTGCGGCCCACCGATTCTCCCTGAAAGGAGAATCCTGGCCCGAGAACGCCGCAGCCTTTTACCGGCCGCTGCAAAGCGCGCTGGAGTGCTGGCAACCGCAGGCCAGCCAACCTGCAGAGGTGAATATTGACCTGAGCTATTTCAACAGCTCAAGCACCAAGATGCTGTTTGGGCTGTTCGATCAGTTCAACAGGCTGGCGCAGAACGGCTGCACGATAATACTCAACTGGTTCTACGATGCCGAAGACGACGTTTCGGAAGAGTTTGGTGAGGAGCTGTCGCTGGATTTCACCGCATTAACCGTGAAGCTGCATGCGGAACAGCGCCAATGACGCAACTTAACGAGCTGTTTCTGGAAGAAACCCAGGCACTCAATCAGGCCAGCCATATCGCGGCACAGCAAAGCCTGCACGCCGAAGAGTATCGCCAGGCGTTGCTGCAGCTTAACAGCCACTACCAGCGGCTGATGCGGGAAACCTATCGGCTAATCTCGCGCAGCGATCGGGCAGAGCGTGAGCTGAACCGGGTGAATGAACAACTTAACGAGCTGGCAACAGAGCTGGAGTACAAAGCCACGCACGATCCCCTGACCAATGTCTGGAACCGCAGCGCCATTATTCAACGCATCAGCGACACGCTGGATCAAACACCAGCGGCCTTAATCATCCTCGATATCGACTTTTTTAAACGCATCAATGATGAATACGGGCATCCCGTCGGAGATAAGGTGATTTGCGAGCTGGTGCAGCGCATTCAGCGTAATACGCCCGACATGGCCAGCATCGGCCGTATCGGCGGTGAAGAGTTCACCATCATGTTACCCAATACCTGGCTGGGTGATGCGGTGATCGTTGCCGGGGCCATTCTTGCCTCATTAAACGCCTCGCCGCTTAATGCCCTGCCAGAGCGGCTGGTCACGGCCAGCCTCGGCGTCAGTTGGGGCGCGGCGGGCACCCGGTTTGAAACGCTGTATACCCATGCCGATGCGGCGCTTTACGATGCCAAAAAGCACGGGCGTAATCGGGTATTCTTCCGCTAGCCTGCCCGATGCTGTACCACCTCGACCGGCGGTGTGGTGGTCGGCGGCAGGAAGATATGGTCAAGCAGCTGGCGCATGACCGGCGCGGCAACCACGCCTTCACCTCCGCCGTTTTCCAGAATCAGGGCCACCGCCACTTTGGGATCGTTGAAGGGCGCGAAGGCAGTGTAAAACGTATGGTCGCGCAGCCGTACCGGAATCATTTTGGCGTTATAGGTCTGGTTTTCTTTCAGGCTGAATACCTGTGATGTCCCGCTTTTCGCTGCAATGCCGTAGGGCGCAGTATGGAAATATTTATAGCCTGTCCCGTTCGGTGCGTTGGCCATGCCAAACATGGCATGTCGCACCAGTGACCAGTACGGTGAATGCGGATCGCCAACCTGCGCCTGGGGCAGTTTAGCCTGATAGAGCTGAACGCTGGTGCCGCGCTGCGATTTTTCCAGCAGATGCGGCGCAATCACCCGGCCATTATTAATTAACGTCACCAGCGCTTTCACCATCTGTATCGGGGTGGCAATCCAGTAGCCCTGCCCAATCCCCACCGACACCGTATCGCCCTGATACCACGGCTTTTTATGCACTTTCATTTTCCAGTCGCGGCTCGGTAGCAGCCCGCTGTACTCTTCGTTCAGGTCAATGCCCGTGGGCTGACCGTAACCGAATTTGCTGAGCATGGTGTGAATACGATCGATGCCCATCATAAAGGCCACCTGATAGAAGAAGGTGTCGGCAGACTCTTCGATAGCTTTGGTGACATCGAGCGTGCCGTGCCCGCTTTTTTTCCAGTCACGATAGCGACGATCGGTGCCCGGTAAGGTCCATGTCGGCCCACCAAAAAAGGTGGTTTGCGGGGTAATCACATGGGTTAACAGCGCAGACATCGCCATATAGGGTTTTACGGTGGAAGCCGGGGGATAAAGGCCCTGCGTGACACGGTTGATCAGCGGCAGATTTTTATCCTGCAGCAGCGTTTTGTAGGCCTTGTAGCTGATGCCTTTCACGAACGGGTTAGGATCGTAGCTGGGGCTGGAAACCATGGCCAGCACGGAGCCGTCGTGAGGGTCCTCCACCAGCAACGCGGCGCGCTGCCCGGCCAGCAGGCTTTCAATATACTGCTGCAGATGCAGGTCCAGCGTCAGAGTGATATTCTTACCCGCCACCGGGGGCACTTCTTTCAGCACCCGGACAATGCGCCCATGGTTATCCACTTCCACTTCCTGATAACCCGGCTTACCGTGCAGCAGGGATTCATAATAGCCTTCAATTCCCTGTTTACCGATGTTGTGGTCAGCCGCGTAGTTTTCTGCAATACCTTCTGCATTCAGCCGTTTGTAGTCGTTGTCATTGATTTTAGAAACGTAGCCGATGACATGTGCCAGATCGGCCCCATAGGGATATTCTCTGTCCTGGTAGGTATCAATGCTGACGCCGGTAAAGCGAAACTGGTTTACCGAAAAGCGCGCCACCTCTTCGTCGGTGAGTTCCTCTTTGAGGATAACCGGCTTATAGCGGCTGCTCTGGTGAAGATCGTGCTGAAAACGTTCTATATCGTCCGGGGTCAGATCGATAAGCGGCGTGAGCTGGCGCAGCACGTCTTTCATATCATCCACTTTATACGGGGTGATGGTGATGTCGTACCAGGTTACGTTGCGCACCAGCGGAATGCCGTTACGGTCAAAAATCAGCCCGCGCGTGGGCGCGATAGGGATCATCTTGATGTCGTTTTGATTTGAACGTGTCTGGTAATAGCTGTGATCGCGTACCTGCAGGCGATACAGGTTTAAACCAAGAATGGTGAAGCAGATGCAGACCAGCACAAATGCCATCACGGCACGGCGTACAAATAACTTCTCTTCAGCGTCGAAATTTCGGAAATTCATCAGGCAGGTATTTTCAGTCTGGCATATTGTTATTTATTGTTCGTCTTCATGATAGTGACATAAGCGATCCTTGCCAGTGCCAAGATGCACAAGCCTGATGAAAAGTGTGTCATTTGATGAGAATGTTGCGAAAAGAACGGGAAGCGTAAATTTCTGACGCGTTAACCCGGCAACAGCGCGCTGCCGGGTTAAGGATGACATTAATGACGTCGGGGTTTAATCACCCAGCAGTACTGATTCCAGCGCAATCTTAATCATGTCATTAAAGGTTGTCTGACGTTCTGCCGCAGTGGTCTGCTCATGGGTACGGATATGATCCGACACGGTGCAGATAGTCAGCGCTTTCGCACCAAACTCGGCGGCTACGCCGTAAATGCCTGCAGCTTCCATTTCAACGCCGAGAATGCCGTACTTCTCCATTACGTCAAACATCTGCGGATCGGGCGTGTAGAACAGGTCGGCAGAGAAGATATTCCCTACGCGCGCGTCGACGCCCAGATTTTTAGCCGCATCAACGGCGTTACGCACCATATCGAAGTCCGCAATCGCGGCAAAATCGTGATCTTTGAAGCGCATACGGTTGACTTTCGAGTCGGTAGACGCGCCCATGCCGATAACGATATCACGCAGTTTCACATCGGCACGCACGGCACCACAGGAACCCACACGGATAATTTTCTTCACGCCAAACTCGGTGATCAGCTCTTTCGTATAGATGGAGCAGGAGGGAATACCCATACCGTGGCCCATTACCGAGATTTTGCGGCCTTTGTAGGTGCCGGTATAACCCAGCATGCCGCGCACGTTATTCACCTCAACGGTATTTTCCAGAAAGGTTTCTGCAATGTGCTTCGCACGCAGCGGATCGCCCGGCATCAGTACGACGTCTGCGAAATCACCCATTTCTGCATTAATGTGAGGAGTTGCCATAATTCTCTATCCTTTTTAAAAATTTCGCTGTTTTTACAGCATGTTCTTGCCGTAGTCCATGGGGGACAGGTCAAAATAGTGCGCGATCGTCTGGCCGATATCGGCAAAGGTTTCACGATAGCCCAGCGATCCCGGCTCAACCTTTGGTCCGTAGATTAAGATCGGAATGTGCTCGCGCGTATGTTCGGTGCCCTGCCAGGTCGGATCGCAACCGTGATCCGCCGTGAGGATCAAAATATCATCCTCTTTGACCCATTCCATGAGCTCTGGCAAACGGCGATCGAACAGCTCCAGCCCGCCCGCGTAACCCGCAACGTCGCGGCGATGGCCCCAGGTGGAATCAAAGTCGACAAAGTTAGTGAACACAATTGCCTGATCCGGCGCAGTCTTCATTTCCTGAATGGTCGCATCAAACAGCGCGTCCAGCCCGGTGGCTTTCACTTTTTTCGTGATGCCCTGCTCGGCATAGATATCGGCAATTTTACCGACCGAAATCACATGACCGCCCTTTTCGTCCACCAGCTTTTTCAGCATGGTCGGCGATGGCGGCTCGACGGCCAAATCGTGGCGGTTGCCTGTGCGCTCAAAGCTGCCTGCCTTGTCGCCCACAAACGGACGGGCAATGACCCGGCCAATGTTATAGCCGCCTTCGGTCAGCTCTTCGCGGGCGATTTCACACAGTTCATACAGCCGCTCCAGCCCGAAGGTTTCTTCGTGGCAGGCGATCTGGAATACCGAGTCCGCCGAGGTGTAGAAAATCGGCTTACCGGAAGCCATGTGCTCTTCGCCCAACTGGTCGAGGATCACCGTACCCGATGAGTGACAGTTACCGAGATAGCCCGGTAAACCGGCGCGTTCCACCAGTTTGTCCAGCAGTTCCTGCGGGAAGCTGTTCTGCTTATCACTGAAGTAACCCCAGTCAAACAGCACAGGCACACCAGCGATTTCCCAGTGGCCTGACGGCGTATCTTTGCCAGATGACAGTTCACGGGCGTAAGCATAAGCGCCCGTGATCTTAGCCTCAGGGTCTAGTCCCGGCGGAAAACGCCCGGTTGAAAGCGCTGCCGCTTTGCCCAGCCCCAGCGCGGTCAGATTCGGTAAGTGCAGCGGCCCTTTACGACCTTTATCCGCCTGACCGTTAAAACAGGCTTCTGCGATATGACCTAACGTATCTGAACCTGCATCACCGAATTTATCGGCATCTTTGCTGGCACCGATTCCAAAAGAATCCAGCACCATAATAAAAGCACGTTTCATGCCAGTCTCCTGCGCCAAAAGCGCGCGACAAGTCAAAAAAAAGCGATCAGATCAGTATACCCGAATCCTGTGCGGTATACAGTCGCTATCCGCGTTAACCCGCCTCAGTCACCCGGCGATACACGACGGGCATGGCCGCTGGCGCGCTGTCACCCAGCGTGATGGCCGCTTTTACGGCGGCAGCGGCCTGCTGCCAGTGCGCTTCGCTGCTGGCATGAATAACGGCTAACGGACGGGAGGCATCCACCTGCTCACCCAGGGTAATCATGTCGCTCAACCCGACGCTGTAATCAATGGCATCGCTGGCGCGCTGGCGTCCACCGCCCATCGCGACCACCGCCATGCCCAGCGCGCGGGTATCCATATGGGTAACACAGCCCGCGCTGTCGGCATAAACCGCTTTGCTCATCGTCGGCGCAGGTAAATAGCTGTCGTAGCGCTCAACAAAATCGCTCGGGCCGTTTTGCGCTGCCACCATGCGGGCAAACACCTCTGCGGCCTTGCCGTTATCCAGCACCGTCATTAATTTTTCGCGTGCCTCAGCATCATTTTCCGCCAGTTTGCCGGAGATCAGCATTTCGCTGCACAGCGCCAGCGTCACTTCCAGCAGGCGCGGGTTACGCTGCGCACCGGTTAAGAAGCGCACCGCTTCACGCACTTCCAGCGCGTTACCGGCCGTGGAGGCCAGCACCTGATTCATATCTGTTAACAGCGCCGTGGTTCGGCAGCCCGCGCCGTTGGCCACGCCGACAATGGCCTGCGCCAGGTTTTCAGACGCCTCATAGGTCGGCATAAATGCCCCTGAGCCGACTTTGACATCCATCACCAATGCATCCAGGCCCTCGGCCAGCTTTTTCGCCAGGACCGAGGCGGTGATCAGCGGAATGGAATCCACGGTGGCCGTGATATCACGTGTGGCATAGAACCGTTTGTCCGCCGGAGCCAGGGAGTTGGTCTGGCCGATAATCGCCACGCCAACCTGTTTAATGGTCTGGCGGAAGTGGTCATCACTGGGGAAAATATCAAAACCAGGAATCGCTTCGAGCTTGTCTAAGGTGCCGCCGGTGTGCCCCAGCCCGCGACCTGAGATCATCGGGATATAACCGCCACAGGCGGCCACCATCGGCCCCAGCATCAGCGACGTGACATCGCCGACGCCGCCCGTGGAGTGCTTGTCGACCACCGGCCCGTTGAGGTTCAGGGATGTCCAGTTCAGCACGGTACCTGAGTCACGCATCGCCATCGTCAGCGCCACCCGTTCCGCTAGCGACATATCGTGAAAATAAATGGTCATTGCCAGTGCGGCAATTTGTCCTTCGGAAACGCTGTTATCGCGCACGCCGTTAATGAAGAAACGAATCTCGTCTTCACTCAGCGCGTGGCCGTCACGTTTTTTTCGAATGATTTCTTGTGCGAGGTACAAAGTTGCCCCCTTACGTCAGGGAAAGAGGAGAAAAGGCGGCCGGATGCCGCCCAGAAATATCAGTAGCCTGACTGACGAGTATCGCTGCTGTGTCCAAGCGTGTTCAGCAGGCTTGCCAACAGACTGGAGGCACCAAAACGGAAGTGGCGCGCATCAGCCCAGTCAGCGCCCAGCGTATCTTCTGCCAGTTGCAGATAGATGGCGGCGTCTTCCGCCGTGCGCACACCACCGGCAGGTTTAAAACCGACCTGCGCTTTAACGCCTTTATCGCGGATCACACTCATCATGATCTGCGCCACCTCTGGCGTCGCGTTTACCGCCACTTTACCGGTTGAGGTTTTGATAAAGTCAGCCCCGGCGTCAATGGCAATTTCTGAGGCCTGACGAATCAGCGCTTCCTGTTTCAGCTCGCCGGTTTCGATAATCACTTTCAGCAGAACACTGGCGTCGGCGCAGGCGGTTTTACACGCCTTCACCAAATCAAAACCCACCTGAACATTGCCCGCCATCAGCGCGCGGTACGGGAAAACCACGTCCACTTCGTCGGCACCGTAAGCGATAGCCGCACGGGTTTCGGCCAGCGCAATCTCAATGTCGTCATTGCCGTGGGGGAAGTTGGTCACGGTAGCAATACGCACATCCGGGGTTCCCTGCTCACGCAGTGTTTTACGGGCAATGGGAATAAAACGCGGATAAATGCAGACGGCTGCGGTATTGCCCGCCGGGGATTTAGCCTGATGACACAGTGCAATCACTTTCTCATCGGTGTCATCTTCATTCAGGGTGGTTAAATCCATCAGTTTCAGCGCGCGCAGGGCCTGCTGTTTGATATCGGTCATAGCGTTCTCCAGAACATGGGGTGAATCGTTGAATCACCCTTGCATGTGATAATAGTAACAATTCGGGGCCGGGTAATATGTGCCATACGTCACATCAAAGTATGAAACAACTGCAATATCTAACAAGAAAGTGGATTAATGCACGCTATCCGGCCGAGTCAACCCAGTATAAGCCAGCACTGAGAATGTTACTATTATAACATTTTGGTGAGAAAGGGGTAAACCGGCGGGATTACGGAAGAAGAAAAAGGCTGTGGCTGTTATGCCATAGCGCATCGGCGATCGTCTCGGGCGATTCGTCACGCAGTTTACACAACACCTGCCACACCTGAAAGGCACGCTCTGGCCGGTTAGGCTGTCCCTGAAAACCGTTGAGGGGCATATCCGGTGCATCGGTCTCCAGCAACAGCGAGGAGAGCGGTAGCTGCGCAATGGTCTGCCGGGTTTTACTGGCACGGGGATAGGTAATGGTGCCGCCCACGCCAATCGCATAGCCGAGTTTGATAAACGCCTGTGCCTGTTGCAGGCTACCGGCAAAACCGTGCACGACGCCGCGGCGCGGAAGATCGTGACGGCGCAGATGCAACGCCAGTTGATCGTGCGTGCGGCGCGAGTGCAGGATCACCGGCAGATCGTAACGTTTCGCCAGCTTCAGCTGCGCATCCAGAAAATATGTCTGCTGATCAAAATGGGGATCTTCACGATAACGATCCAGACCGATCTCACCGAGGGCGACCAGTTTAGCGGGCCGCTGTTTCAGCAACCTTTCAAGCTCAGCAAGGTGCGGCTCTTTATGATGTTCAATCACAATCGGATGCAGCCCCAGGGCAGCATAAAGGGCCTGATGCTCGCGGGCTAACTGGCAAACCAGGTCAAAGCGCCCGGCCTCTACCGACGGCACAATAATTTTTTCAACGCCCGCGTTCGCGGCCTGGCGCAGACTGGCGTCGACCTCATCCACGAACGGCGGAAAATCAAAGTGGCAGTGGGTATCCACAAACCTCATGCCAGCGAACCTTTACTGTAGGCATCATCGTTGCCTGCCAACGGCGTGATCACCGCCGCGCGCTCCGGTTCATTCGCCACCGGCGCTGATGGCAACACGATATCCAGCCCGGTTGCGGGTTCGGCATCGCTCAGCCACTGGCCAAGCGTGGCCATAAAATAGCGGCCACAGCGACGTCCAAGATGGTAGTCCTGATTGAGCGAAGCGACCCGGCTGCCCAGCGCGTTACTGGCTAAGGCGCGCGGCGGGAAGATTTCGATGATGCGTAAATCACCCGGTGGCTTCTCAATAAACTGCTGGGTTTCACGGTAGCTCTGCTCGTGATGATGCAGGATATTGATCATCGGCTGCAGCGCACTGCCGTTGAACCAGCGCTCCATGCGCGTCATCCAGCGCGGCGTGTCAAACATCTGCGAGGGCACGGTGCGGATCACCACAATGGTATCCGCGCCGCGTTTTGCGGCCTCACGGACGGGAATCGCGTCACTGACGCCGCCATCCAGATAGCTTATTCCTTCCAGATCCACGCCCAGCCGATAAAAGCCCGGAATCGCACTGGAAGCTTTAATAATTTCCAGCCAGTTATCACTGGTGGGCGCAAAATAACTGGGCGCATAGTCATCACTGCGACAGGCACACATATAGAATTCGCGCCCGTTAGCAAACAGCGTTTCGGCACTGCTCATCGCCAGGGGAAATTCACTTCGGGTAATATCGATCAACCAGTCGAGGTCAATAAGATTGCCCCCGCGTAAGAAACGTAGCGGATCGAAAAACAGCTTGCTGGTGGTATAGCGCGTAATGACCCGACGTGCGTAGCCCGGCTGTGCACACACAAAGGCAGACAGGTTCTGTGCCCCGGCTGAGGTGCCAAGCAGTAACTGGAAGGGGTTGAATTTAGCCCGCTGAAACTCATCTAAAACGCCAGCGGTAAAGATGCCGCGTTGACCGCCGCCCTCGCAGACTAAGGCGATTTTCCTGGCTTTAAAAGGTGTGAGAGCAAGGGGTTCAATCGCCCCCAGCGTCACGGGAATACGTATACCCAATGTACCGACCTCAGATTGGGTTCCCGATAGACAAATGTAGGGAATGCAGGGAGTAGAATTGTGGGTCGATACTAGCACGGAGAACCAGCTATGGTGTCCATAAATTGTGCTATTGGCGTTGCGCCGTTTAACACATCGTTGCGAATATGAAGCATCCTTTGCTTCACAATAACATTCGCTACAAATAACTGGTCTCCGTTTAATACTGGCTACGCCAGCATTAAACTGTCTGGGTCATCGCTATAGCTTTTTACGGCCAGTGAACAAGCTGATGAGGAACAGAATAATACCCACCACGAAGACCACTTTAGCGGCCCAGGCTGCGGTACCGGCCAGGCCACCAAAACCTAATGCAGCAGCGATCAGTGCAATCACCAGAAAAATAATGCCCCAACGAAACATAAGCCTCTCCTTCACCATTTAATATTGAACTGCTTGTTTCATCCCAACGATGGGTATTTTTATCAGTGCGGCCTCGCGGGGAAGCCGCACCGGGTCGTGTTAAGACTTGACCTTCAGGTCATTTTTAACACTTTTTACGCCTTCGATAGCTTTAGCGATGCTCTCAGCACGGTCGGACTGTGCCTGGTTCGCCACTTCACCTGAGAGCTGAACCACACCATCGGTGGTTTCAACTTTCACGTTACGTGAAGGAACCATGTCATCAGCTAATAGCTTAGCTTTAATTTCGCTGGTTGTAGCAGCGTCACCGGCATAACCTTTCATTGACTGATTTTTTGCGTCTTTCACGTGCAGTTTGTCGCTGACGGATTTCACGCCTTCCACTTTTTTCACCACGGCCACGGCTTTTTCAGCCTGGTCTTGTGAGGTGACAAAACCGCTCAGCGTCACCACGCCCTTATGGGTTTTGACAGAAATGTCGGTGCTTTTGATGGAGTCGTCATCAACCAGGGCCGCTTTCGCTTTGGCGGTGACGGCGCTGTCATCCATAAAGCCGCCCACTGATTTCATTGAGCTGTCGATTTTAGAACCGGCGCTGTCAGCCGTCTGTGACGCTTTCTGAGACGCGGATTCCTCTGCAAATGCGCTTCCGCTCAGCAGAGCAGTACCGATCATCGCAGCCATCAATGTTTTAGTAATCTTCGTTGTGTGCATCGATATCATCCTTCTATCTGTTAACTCGCCCAAAACTGTGGGCGCAAGAGCAGCAAACAGTGCTGCTGCGGCACTGGACGCAGGGAGAAATAAGTCTCTTTAACCGTCCGATGAAGTAATCATAGTCGGGATTTAGAGATTTGCTTGGGTAACTGGTTGATCGTGCGTCAAAAGCGAGGAAAAAGCGTGTTTTAGGAGGGTTCTGTATCGGTTAAAACAGGGCCATCCCGCGCTGGAATGGCCTTGCAGGCGCGGATTAATGCTCGCGGGTTTTGCGGAACGTCACATCAGGATAGCGTTCCTGCGTAATGTTCAGATTCACCATCGTCGGCGCGATATAGGTCAGGTTATCACCGCCATCCAGCGCGAGGTTAACCTCGTTTTTACGCTGGAAATCTTCAAATTTTTTGGCGTCACTGCACTCGACCCAACGCGCCGTAGAGACGTTAATTGCCTCATAGATGGCTTCAACGTTGTACTCGCTTTTCAGACGCGCAACGACCACGTCAAACTGCAGTACACCCACGGCGCCCACAATCAGGTCATTGTTATGCACCGGGCGGAACACCTGCACCGCGCCCTCTTCCGACAGCTGTACCAGCCCTTTCAGCAGCTGCTTTTGCTTCAACGGATCGCGCAGGCGGATACGGCGGAACAGTTCTGGGGCGAAGTTCGGAATCCCGGTGAACTTCATGTTCTCACCCTGAGTAAAGGTGTCGCCAATCTGAATGGTGCCGTGGTTGTGCAGGCCGATGATATCGCCCGGATAGGCTTCTTCCACATGCGAACGGTCGCCTGCCATAAAGGTCAGGGCATCAGAAATCACCACGTCTTTCCCGGTGCGCACCTGGCGCAGCTTCATGCCTTTTTCATAGCGGCCGGAAACCACGCGCATAAACGCCACCCGGTCACGGTGTTTAGGGTCCATGTTGGCCTGAATCTTAAACACGAAGCCGGTGAATTTCTCTTCTTTGGCTTCAACCTTGCGGGTATCGGTATCGCGCGGCATGGGACGTGGTGCCCACGCTACCAGGCCATCCAGCATATGATCAACGCCGAAGTTACCCAGCGCGGTTCCAAAGAACACCGGAGAGAGCTGACCGCTAAGAAATGCCTCTTCATCAAATTCGTTTGAAGCACCCTGCACCAGCTCCAGCTCGTCACGCAACTGAGCGGCCAGCTCTTCGCCTACCGCCGCGTCGAGTTCCGGGTTATCCAGGCCTTTGACGGTGCGGACTTCCTGAATGGTGTGCCCTTTACCGGTCTGATAGAGATAGGTTTCATCTTTATAAAGGTGATAAACCCCTTTAAACAACTTACCGCAGCCTATCGGCCAGGTGATGGGCGCACAGGCAATTTTTAACTCGCTTTCCACTTCATCCAGCACTTCCATCGGATCGCGGATGTCACGGTCGAGTTTATTCATAAAGGTGAGGATGGGCGTATCACGCAGACGGGTGACTTCCATCAGCTTGCGGGTACGATCTTCAACGCCTTTTGCCGCATCGATCACCATCAGACAGCAGTCAACGGCAGTCAGCGTACGGTAGGTATCTTCAGAAAAGTCTTCGTGCCCCGGCGTATCCAGCAGGTTTACCAGGCTGTCACGATAGGGAAACTGCATAACCGACGTCGTAATCGAAATACCACGCTGCTTTTCCATCTCCATCCAGTCAGACTTAGCATGCTGGTTAGAGCCACGGCCTTTTACCGTTCCGGCGGTCTGAATCGCCTGTCCGAACAGCAGGACTTTTTCGGTAATGGTGGTTTTACCGGCATCCGGGTGCGAGATAATTGCGAAGGTGCGGCGGCGTGCCACCTCTTCTAAAAAGGGATTAGACATGAGTGAATTCTTCTCAACGTAGCCACGCACTAACAGGCGCAGCAGATAAATCACGGTGGCCGGCAGAACCTTACCGGCAGGTAAACGGTGCCAAATGCGACTTTATGTCGTCGCGGGGTGAGCGCAAAGTTACATTGGCGTGCTTCCGGTTACCTGGTCAACTTTAAGGCGGCATAGCATACAATATTTTGTGCTAATGGCCTACAGCGTACCGAAGAGAAAGTCACGTCGGCCTGAAACTCCGCTTAACGAGGCTTAGCACGGATGCGGCGGCCCAGGCGCGCGGCGCAGTCATCCCGCCGCCAGCCACGGCTGTGAAAGTGAAAACCCCCACGTCACTGCGGCCCGGTGCCGGTTAATCCACCAATTCAATCCCTAAGCTTTCCAGCAGAGACACCGCCTCAAGACGCGAAAATTTGGCTTTAGTGACCGTATTGTTTAAGACATCAATGCTGTAATTCCATGCGTCGGTAAAATCGGCGCCCCGCAACAGCGTGTGATTGAATAAGCTGCCTGTCAGCTCCGATCCGCTGAACGTTGCGCCAGTCAGATCGCACTCTCTGAAGTCAACCTCCGCCACTCTGCACGCCTCCATTTTTAGCCCCTGAAGCTTAAGGCCATAAAAGGATGCGCTGGTCAGCATGCAGTTCATAAAATACAGCTCATGATCCAGATGAAAATCAGGCCAGTAGGCTTTTGTCCAGTCGATGCCGGTCAGCTTGCACTCCGTGAACTGCAGGCCATAAAAGCGGGTATTCGGCGCATCCAACAGGCTCAGATTACAGTGACTGAAAGTGCAGTTAATGAACTTACAGGCGGTAAACTGCGCAGAGGTGAAGTTGACGTTACTAAAGTCGCAGTCTTCAAAATGGGTTTCAGCGATGGTCAGACCGGTGAAATCCTCTTTTGAAAAATGGGTATCATAAAATTCAGCGTGACTGTCGATACGTTGCATATTCACCCTTATCGGTTAACGGTGGCATTTTACCAAAAGCTTATGCGATTTTTTCGCGACGGAACCTTCTCACGATCACCCTTCATATTTTGCCTCATGAACCGTCATCGAACATGTCTGTTCAGCGTGGCGGGCAAAAAAACGCGCGGTCCGATCGCGTACCTGATTTTCCTCTGTCGCCTCCCCAGGCCGCATACAGACTGCGCCTCAGCCCTCCGCAACATCGCAAAGGATCGGCGCACGCCCCGCCAGGTTAACATTCAGGGAGAAAATTGACCGCGCGAAAAGCAGACCACAATGATAATCGCTCGCATTCAACAGTTGAAATAATTCTTTTTAAATCAATCAGATAAATTGCAACTTTTTCAACAAAAGGCTTCCCATTCGTTACCAGACTGTTGCATAATTCACCACTAATTTAATGACAATCAAAAGGACGCGGCCATGCTGACTGCTGAAATGACTGGACGTTTAAACGACCAGCTGAACCTGGAATTCTTCTCCGCCAATCTCTATTTACAAATGAGTGCGTGGTGCAGCGATAAAGGCTACGAGGGCGCAGCGTCCTTCCTGAAAATGCATTCGCGTGAAGAGATGCAACACATGCAGCGCCTGTTCGACTATCTGAGTGATACAGGTGGTATGCCGGTGCTGGGCAGCATTGCTGCACCGCCCGTTGCTTACAATTCGCTGAACGAAGTGTTGATTCAGGCGCTGGATCACGAAAAGCTGATCACCAGCAAAATCAACGAAC
The DNA here is from genome assembly GCF_007828605.1 of Pantoea sp. SJZ147. Taxonomy (NCBI): domain Bacteria; kingdom Pseudomonadati; phylum Pseudomonadota; class Gammaproteobacteria; order Enterobacterales; family Erwiniaceae; genus Pantoea; species Pantoea sp. SJZ147. The sequence continues at coordinate 130,583 of NZ_VIVB01000015.1, read as the reverse complement.
TGGCGCACTCTGCCATGACGACGCAGGACTATTCAACCTTCAACTTCCTGCAGTGGTATGTTGCAGAACAGCATGAAGAAGAGAAACTGTTTAAAACCGTGCTGGATAAACTGGCGATGGTGGGCGACAGCGGTAACGGTCTGTTCCTGGTCGATAAAGACCTTGGACGCATGAGCACCGAAAACCACTCAGCCTGAACATAAACCGGCCCACGCAGGTGGGCCGGTTATCAATATTGCGGATGACGACAGCCTGATGCGCTATCGCTTACGCCAGCCGATAACATGACGTCCTTTCACCGTTGATCCACAGCGAACGCTGCTCACCCGGCGGCAACATAATCGCTATCTCACGCCACGCCGGCAGATAATCGCCGCGCTTTTCAATGGTCAGATCCAGCCGTGACGCGCTACTGGTTAAAGACCAGTTCAACCATAACGCATTGCCTTTCTGCCAACCGTGGGTTTCGCCGTCGTCATCGAACACCTCACCCTGGGTGGTGGCATCGCCCGGCGCAGGCCAAATCTGCAGCTCACGCACGTTATCACGTTGCGCATCGGTGGTGGTTTCGCACTGTCCCAGTGGGATAGCGGCCCCGGCACGGACCAGCAACGGCAACCGATCCAGCGGTGCATCCAGCGTCACGGTTTGTCCGCCCGCCAGCCAGTTGCCGGTGTGCCAGTCATACCAGCCGTGGGTATTTTCCGGCAGATAAACCTGGCGCTGGCGTGCGCCCTGCTCCACCACGCTGGCCACCAGCAGATCGCGTCCCAGCATAAAATCATCGCACTCGTCGTACGTACGGGGATCGTCCTCATGATCGAGGAAGGTCGGCCGCAGCATGGGTTCATCCTGCTCGCTGGCCTGCCAGGCAAGCGTATACAGATAAGGCATCAGACGATAACGCAGGCGGATCGCCTCGCGGATCATCGGTGTGGCTTCCGGATACATCCAGGGCTCGTTCACCGTATGATCGTCATTCCAGGAGTGAATGGTAAACCGTGGATGCATCACGCCATTCTGCACCCAGCGTACAAACAGCTCCGGATCGGGTTTATCCCCGGCAAAGCCGCCCACATCGTGCCCCACGTTAAACAGGCCTGACAGGCTCATCCCTAATCCCATGCGGATGTTGTAGCGCAGGGTTTGCCAGTTTGTCCGGTTGTCGCCGCTCCAGGTCTGCACATAGCGCTGCATCCCTGCACAGCCAGAGCGCGAGATCAGATACGGCCGCTTCTCCGGGGCAAAGCGCTGCTGAGCTTCCATCGAGGCCCGCATCATCAGTAGCGGCATCACCGGACGAATATGCTTGATGGCGATGGGCTGACCAAAGCCATAGCAGCGCGCTTCACCGTCCCAGACTTCATATTCGTTATTGTCGTTCCAGGTTGAATCGATGCCTTTTTTCAGCAACTGCTCAGTGACGTTTTGCTGCCACCACGCCACGGTTTGTGGATGGGTAAAATCCAGATGCGAGCCTTCGTCATCCCAGAACACCGAGCGTTCAGGCCGGTCATGTTCCGAATCGCGGATAAACAGTCCCTGGTCCGCCACTTCTTTGTAACGTGGATGATCCTGCAGCAGACAAGGCTTGATATTGGCTGCCAGCTTCATCCCGGCCTGATGGAAAGAAGCGCTCATCCCCTCCGGGTTCGGCACCTTGTCGTAGTTCCAGTTAAACACGTAGCGCTTGTTGTTAATGGAGGTGTAACCCGACGACAGCTGAAACGAATCGCAGGGAATTTCATGCTCACGGCACAGCTGGATAAAGGACAGGAGTTGCTGCTGCGCATCAGGCGCATCCGTGTAGTGCATGGTGGAACCGCTATAGCCCAGGCTCCACTTCGGCTGAAACAGGGTACGACCGGTAAGGCGAACAAAGGCCTTAGTGACGTCCAGCAGCGTCGGACCCAGCATCATGTAGTAATCCAGATCGCCCGCCTCCGCACGGTAGCGACGATAAGGCAGATGGTAATTATCTAACTCATTGCCCAGATCCAGCCAGCTGCTGCTGAGGTTATCGTAAAACAGGCCAAAGCTGACGCCGTCACGCTGGGTCAGCGTGAAGGGAATATGCTTGTAGAGCGGATCGGTACTGGCCGCGTTATAGCCCATGGCATCCAGGTTACGCATCTCATAACGACGGTTAACCCGGTTGAGGTCGCCACTTTTTTCACCCAGGCCGTAAACCCGATCCTGCGGCTGGCGGCGCTGATAATGTTCCACGCCATCGCCATGCATGTTCAGCAGGTAAGCCCCGGTATGGCGATCGACCGCCAGCGGTTGCCAGCCAGTGCCGTCAAAATGTTCCCAACTGAGGCACAGCGGATAATGCACGGTGACGCGCAGCCGGTCAGTAGCCAGGCGGATTTGCTGCGCCTCCTGCTCAACGGTAAAAGCGGGCAGTGTAAAGCCTTCCAGCGATTCGCGATCGCGTCCCTCCCATGGCACATCCTCCTGGGGAGCAATGCTCCAGGTGCGATTAAGCGCCAGCTCCCCATCGCGTTTCAGCAGCACGCGCATCAGGCCATTTTCTAATACGTAAATACGTAAAAAGTGACGTTGCTCGACTTTCAGTTCGACGAAATTCGCCGCCTGGTGATGAAGCGTCCATGTCTTAAGCGTTTTCATCAGGTTACCCTCAATTTTTAGCAGTACTTTGGCGGCGTTCGGCGATAAACATCACCAGGAAAACCGCGCCAATCAGGTCAAAAAAGCCCATGGCAATAAACAGGGGATTAAAGCCAATGGTGTCGGCCGTGACGCCGATAATCAGCGAGAAAATAAAGCTGGCGATCCAGGCACAGGAGCCGCGCATCCCGTTAACCGTTGCCATCTGGCGGCGATCAAAACGCTCGACCACCAGCGCACTCAACATGCAGGAGATCACCTGGTGACCGAACCCGCCGATGGAGATCAGGGCGATGGCCAGATAGGGATCTTTAACCAGCGTCATTAGTGCCAGAGAGATCATCAGGGCAGCCCCGGTCACGGAACTGGCAACGATAGAGTTGACGCGGGAGCAGCCAAACCAGCGCACATAGAGTTTGGTCAGATAACCGCTGGCGATGCTGCCCAGATCCGCAGCCAGGAAGGGCAGCCAGGCAAACATCACGATCTGTTTCAGATCCATGCCGCGTTCATTGGCCAGGTAGAGCGGCACCCAGAAGCTCAGTACCGCCCAGGCGGGTTCAGCCAGAAAGGCCGGAATGGCAATACCGTAAAATTTCTTCTCTTTACCAATCTCTTTCATGGCGGTGAAAAACGGCAGCTTTTCGCCGATGACTTCTTTGTCCTGGGTGATAAACGCCCGTTCTTCCTCCGACAGACGCGGATGGCTTTCAGGCGAGTGATAACCCCACCACCAGAGCGCGACCCAGATCAGGCCCAGCCCGCCGGTCAGCAGAAATGCGCCCTGCCAGCCAAACGAGATATGCGCGACATAAATAATGGGCGGTGCCAGCATCGCGCCAATGGAGAAACCTACGCCAGCCCAGCCTGCTGCTACCGGTCGTTCCTTTTTCGGAAACCATTCCCCAATGGCTTTGGCATTCGCAGGCGTGGCCGCGGCCTCGGATGCCCCCATCACAAAGCGCAGCAGCGCCAGATGCAGCCAGCTTCCGGCTCCGGCGTGCAGCAGACAGGTAATGGACCAGATAACGGCGCAGATTAAAAAGCCCATCTTCAGGCCGATAATATCGATCAACCAACCGCAAAGAGGCTGAAACAGCGTATAGGCCAGCTGAAAGGCGGCAACCACCCAGGAATATTGCTCCGTAGTCATATGCAGGGTGTTTTTCAGTTCGGGGGCCAAAATGCCCAGGGAGTTGCGGGTGATGTAGTTCACCGTCACGCCCAGCAGGAACATACCCAGCATCCACCAGCGCAGATTTTTAATAACCCGCACCGTGCGCGATGCGCTGGTGCGGGTGGTCGAGTCGAGACTCATGATGAAACTCCTGTAGCCAGTAATAACCGCGTTGCCGCGAAGCAAACCTTTTTGTCTGATCCGACCTTAAAAAAGCGCAAAACGTGGGTACAGCCCATTTTTTGCAACTCTTTTCATGACACTATCTGGAAATAACAAAAAACCCCTCTCAGACCAGTAGGGACACGATTCAGCACGTTATGAAAATTTTTTCATTTGCAGATTTGAGGGCGATCACAGAATGAAACAAAGCTTAAAAGTGAGCGAGATTGCCGCCCTGAGCGGCGTGTCAGTCAGCACGGTTTCTCGCGTCCTGGCCGGGAAAGCCAATATCCGCACCGCCACGCGCGATAAAGTCCTGCGCATTGCCCAACAGCAAGGCGTACTGGACAACCTTCATCATGGGCGGCTGCTGCTCAACGATCTGATGGTGTTTGCACCACCGCGCGCGTTTGATATCCGCACGGATATATTTTATTACAAGGTGATCCAGGGCATCAGCGAGGCCGTCAAACCGCACGATGTCCGGCTGCGCTACTGCCCGCTGGAAGAGGTGGAAAGCGATGCCGCCCTGTTTATCGACAAGATGCAGCAGACGGAGGCGGCGCTGTTAATCGGTATCGACGACGAGCACATCCATCAGTTGGCAGCCGAAATGAATAAGCCCTGCGTGCTGATCAATGCCCGCGATCGCCGAATGCGGCTGCCCTCGGTATCGCCCGATCATCAGCTCATTGGGGAGTTTTCGGCGCGCTATTTGTTTGAACAGGGTCACCGGCAAATTCTGTCGCTGCACTGCCTGCGGCGTTACACCATGGAACAGCGGCTGCAGGGAGTGCGCGATGCCTGGCATGCCATGAATCTGCGCTTCGACAGCCGTCAGCACCTGATTACGCTCAACAGCTTTAGCAGCAGCGAAGCCAGCGCTTGTCTGGGTGAATATCTGCGTCATTGTCCTCAGGCACAGCGGCCCACGGCGATTCTGGCAAGTGGGGATTATATTGCGGCGGGAACCGTGCAGGCGTTACAACAGGCCGGCCTGCGGGTGCCGCAGGATGTGTCCGTCATGAGCATGGATGGTTTTAATCTGGCGACCGTACAGGAGATTCCGTTAACCTCGGTGCAGGTGCCGCGGGATGAACTGGGAGAAGCCGCCGTTAAAGTCCTTCAGGCCCTGCGTTTAGACCCGGACCTGCCACCCGGCAATCTGCTGCTGAACGGCAAGCTGGTGGTACGCGACTCTGTCCGCCGCATCCGGGATAATCCGGGCCATGCCTCGGTGCAGCAACACGGGCTTTACAGCTGAGGAGGCATCGCGCGCTCAGGCAAAGCTTTCCCAGCGGGATGACAGCATGAAATGACGCTGCCAGTTCAGCGTCGCGGGCGTTCGGGCGATTAACTGCTGACACAACGCCGGATCGACAAAAGCGGGGATCACCTGTTCCGCCCCGCTGTGTTGGATCAGCGCCAGTTGATCGTCCAGCGGTGGGTGGACATTCCAGGGTAGCCACTGCGCCAACCCGTTTTGCAGCATCTCAAAGGCCCGCGTGCCGCGCGCCACATGGCTACTAAAAATCAGATTGAATTCGGGTCGCTGGCTTAGCGTGGCAGCCAGGCCACTGTCTGCCACCGCATCGGCTGCGACAATAATGCTGTCAGGCCGCCATTGCGTTGGCGTCGGCTCGCGCAGTAGCGGCAGTAACGCCAGCGCGGTAGCGGCAGGTAATGTATTTTGCGCCAGCAGCTGTGACACTTCCTCACGTACCTGCGGGCAAAGCACGACAGATAAACCCTGGCTACGCAGCCGTAATGCCATCTCCGGGCCTCTGCCATGCAACGGCGCCGTGACCACCGCGCCTTTTCGGGCTGCCTGCACCAGGGCATCAACCTGCTGATTCAGACGCTGATTGCGGTCGCCGTAGGATGCATCGGTAATCAGCCAGCGCGCCCGTGGCGGCCGGTCAAAAGGCAGCAGCAGCGACTCACAGCTCCAGTCTCCCATATAGGTAATCCCGCCCGCGACCGCCAGGTGCAACCAGACGGAGCCGGGCGAGTGGCCGCTCCGGCCGGTAAACAGGTTAAGCGGCCCCATCGCGCACTGCCCGTGCAACGGCAGAGAATGCCGCCAGCGGGCGGGCACCGGGCAAGCAGCCAACTGCTGCCAGGTCAACTCCGTGGCATAAACCGGCGGCGATCCCAGTTGTTGCCAGCTGTCGAGCGCACCGGCATGGTCGCCGTGGGAGTGGGTAAGGCAAATCGCATCAACCTGGCCTGTCTTAGTCAGATCCGGCTTTACGCCCGGTTCAGGCCCCGCGCCCAGGTCCCACAACAGGCGATATCCCTGAATCTCAAGCAGGAAAGCGGCGGGCAATTTACCGCCCACGCCGCTCACCACCGTCAGGCTTGCCATGGCAATACTCCCTGCGGCAGGCGGCGCGTCAGACGCGTTGCCAGCAGCATTAAGGTCAGAACAACCAGAATCATCAGGCATCCCACGGCGGCAGCCAGCGGGGCGGAACCGCCTTCATCGAGAAAGATGATGGTAGGCCCCAGGGTTTGTGTGTCAGACGTCACCAGCAGCACCGATACCTGAATTTCATTTAGCGCGGTCAGAAACACCAACAGGCTTCCCGCCAGCGCCGACGGTGCCGCCAGCGGCAGTAAAATATCGCGCATGCGACGCATAAAACCAGCCCCGCACAGACGGGCGGCTTCGTCCAGCGACGGCTCAATTTGTGCGAAGCCTGCCAGCGTGGGCCGCAAGACTAAAGCCAGAAAGTTGGACAGATAGGCAGCAAGAATGATCCAGACCGTGCCGTAAATCGACACCTCCAGCAGCGGAAGCGGCGGCAGAAAGAACAGTATGGCTGCCACGCCTGTCACAATGCCGGGCAGCGCGTACGTCAGTTCACTGGCAAACCACAGGCCGCGAACCAGCCGGGTGCGCTGCCAGCTCAGGAAAAAAGCCAGAAACAGCGCCATGGTGGTCAGGATCAGCGTCGCCAGGGAGGTCAGCCACAGGCTGGTCGCGAAAGCATGACGGATTGCAGGATAGCCCCACAGCGCCTGGTAAATGTTCTCCAGCGTCAGGGTTTGCCACGTTAAGGCCTGACCAAAACCCCGCGTCAGCGCCGTGGTCAGCAGCGCGCTGACGGGCATGATAAGCGTGGCGGCCATCCACAGCCAGGCCATGACTTCCGTGGGCAGGCGAGCGCCTTTTAGCGGTTGATGGAACGGGCGCGGCGAGCCACTGACCCGGACATCCTGCCGACCGCCCAGCCACGCGCTTAGCATCATGCCGGTCAGCGTGATCAGCGCAATCAGCAAGGAATAGACGGCGGTATCCGGCAACGCGCTGGGGCCGATGGCGTTGAGCTGTTGATAGACCAGGGTAATTAAGGTCGGTAAACGCGCCGGAATGCCCAGCATCGCCTGAATACCAAAATTACCGACGGCCGCCACAAATGCCAGCGCCGCCCCGGCAAAAATAGCGGGGCGCGCCAGCGGCAAAATGATGGTGCGCAGAATTTGCCCGTGCGATGCACCGCTGATCTGCGCCGCCTCCACCAGTTCGGCGGGTAAACGTCGCAGACCGGCTCGCACCGTCAGAAACACCAGCGGCGCATTGTGCAAACCCAGCAGCAACACAATTCCGCCCCATGAACAGAGCGGCTGCTCACCCGGCGCGAACCAGGGTAAACCCAGCCGCTGAAACAGCGATGCCAGCAGGCTACCCGGTGCCAGTGCCTGGAGCCAGGCGAGCGCCGTCACCTGCGGCGGAATCATTAACGGTAAGATAAACGCAAAGACCCAGGCCGCTTTGGCGCGCATATCGCTCAGCGCGACCAGCCAGGCGGCGAATGTGCCGAGCAGCAGCGACAGCAGGGTGGCACTCAGCCCGACGCTTAACGTATTTAGCGTGGCGCTGAGCACCCGACGGCTGACCAGCAACTGCGTCAGCCGGGCCAGATCCGGCACGCCCTGCGGCGCCAACGCTGTCCAGATCAGCCGCCCAAAGGGCGCGACGGACAGCAGTCCGATCGTCAGCACCAGCAGCCCCAGTACCCACGGCTCGGCGCGGAAACGCCAGCGCGCGGGCTGCAAACGGCGGGGCCGACAGTCGTTACTCAGCACGCTCATGTTCAGCCACCAAACAGCGCGGTAAACTGCTCCCGCACCTGCGCATCGTCCGCAACCGCCTTCTCAACGTCCGGCGTCAGGAGTTTGATCTGGTCGACAGGGACAAATCCTTCAGGCGCGGCAACGCGGTCATCGACCGGCCGGTTACCCTGCTGCACCACCAGTTTCTGCCCCTGTTCGGAGAGTAAAAAGTCCACAAAGGCTTTGGCGGCAGGCAGGTTATGTACCGATTTCATAATGGCAACCGGTTCGGTGACGTAAGAAACCCCTTCTTCGGGATAAACCAGGTCGATGGGCGAACCCTGTTTTTTGGCCCGGATGATGTCGGCATCGGTAATCACGCCATATTTATCCATCCCGCTGGCCACGGCTTTTAAAGCCGGTCCGTTGCCGCCCTGCGGCGCAATACCCAGCGCCGCCAACTGCTTATAGAAGTTCCAGCCGATGTCCGGCGTCGTAATATCGGTGTGCAGTTTATACAGGGCCGCCCCGGAGTAAAGCGGGCTGGGTACGGCTATTTGCCCTTTGTTATCAGCATTGAGCAACGCTTTCCAGCTGTTGACCGGTTTGGCACGTTGCGTGTTATAGGCAATCACGGTGGCGATGATTTTGGTACCAAAAAAGGTTTTATCACGGTCATAAAACGCAGGCTTCAGGTGATCGACAGGCGCATCCTGGTACGCATACAGCTGCTTCTCTTTCTTCAGCGCGCCGAGGTTGATGGCATCCGCCACCAGCAGCACGTCAGGCTTGACCTTGCCGCTCATCATTTCCGTGTGCAGGACATTCATTAACTGCGTGGTGCCGTTGCGCGTCCATTCCACCTGAATCGCGGGATAAGCGGCTTTGAACGCATCCATGGTTTGCTGCGCAATTTCCGGTGCCTGCGAGGTGTACACCACCAGCTTACCGCTGGGCTTGTCAGCCGCCTGCGCCAGCGTTGAACCTGTCAGCGCAGCCGTGAACAGTAGCGAGGTAAGAATGACCTTTTTCATATTGTCTAAAGTCCTTTATGCGGGAAGAATCCAGCCGTCATTAACAGCAATACTTACGGTGTCGTTCACCGCAAGCGCAGAAACATCATCAAGGGCCAGGGTGAAAGAGACATCCGGCTGCGCCAGCGGGCACAGGTGAATGTCGTAATGACCGCCACGGTAGATAATGCGTTCAACCTGCGCGTTAAACTGACCGCGATTAACAGGCATCAGGCGGAAACTGGCACGATGAAAGCTGGCTTTGCCGTGGGGTAACGTTGCCTGCTGCGCTGAGCAGCGCAGCAGCAGTCGTGCGCCGAACAGCATGACCGATGCCTGCCCCTGTCCAACCGGCTCAATATCCTGTACCGGCAGAACCCGTCCCTCATCAATGAAGGTGGCGACCATCTCGTTGGCGGGCTCGCGCCACAGCGTTTGGGGCGAAGCAAACTGCATGACCTGCCCCGCATTCAGCACCACAACGCGATCGGCCAGCGCCATTGCTTCGCGCTGATCGTGGGTGATGTAGACCAGCGTTGCCCCGCTGTGACGATGAAAGCGGCGAAACTCCTCTTCCATCGCGCTACGCAAATGCACGTCAAGGTTAGCCAGAGGTTCATCAAGCAGGACCAGCCTGGGCTTTGCCACCAGGCAGCGGGCCAGCGCCACGCGCTGACGTTGGCCGCCGGACAGATCGGCCGGGCGACGATCGGCAAAGGGCAGCAGATCGACCAGCGTCAGGGCTTGCCGGATACGATCCGCCCGCTCTGTACGGTTCACGCCGTTGACTTTCAGGCTGTAGCCCACGTTTTCGGCTACCGTCATGTGCGGCCAGAGCGCGTAGTTTTGAAATACCACGCCAAGATCGCGACTTTCGGGGGGAAGATGAAAACCCTGAGTGGCAAACAAGGTGTCGCCTACCCAGATCTCACCGCGATCCAGGGTTTCGAATCCGGCGATCAAGCGGAGTAAGGTTGTCTTGCCGCAGCCGGAGGGACCCAGCACGGCGATAAATTCACCCTGCTGGATCTCCAGCGATACCGCGTTAAGGACCGGCTGCGCCGCGAAGGCTTTATGCAGCCCGGAGAGTGAAATTGCGGCCATGATTACGTCGCCTGTGCCATAAACGTTCTATGCAAAACGTTACGACACATTGATGACAACACCGTGACAGCAGGCTACTTCGGCAGATGGACCGCCACGTAGCGCTCATAGCGCGACGGCTTAATTTTGGTGAGATCCGCCAGAACCAGCCCGTCAATACAGTTGTTGAAGTCGGGGTCGCTGCCAAAATCAATAAACTGCACGCCGCCGGGTTCGTACACTTCGCAATACTGTTTGTAGAGCGTCGGGATTGCCACGCCGAGGTTGCTGAGCAACTGCTTCAGCCGCTGGAGATCCTCTTTGTAATCATTGCCGCTGAACTGGGCCAGCACGTCAGGCAGCGAGGCCGGATAAGGACAGCGCGACGTGGCCAGGGGGAAGTCCGTCGGAAAATAGATGCGGTAGAACGCCACCAGCAAATCACGTGCCGCCAGCGGCATGGTGCCAGAAATAGAGACCGGTCCGAACAGATAGCGCACCTCAGGGTATCTGGCGACGTAGGCTCCGATGCCCAGCCAGAGATAATCCAGCCCGCGTTTGCCCCAGTAAGCAGGCTGGATAAAGCTGCGTCCCAGCTCGATGCCCTGACGCAGGATGGGGATCATGCGTTCGTCGTAATGAAACAGGCTGTGACTGTAGAGTCCTTCCATGCCGCGGCGTTCCAACTGTTCGCCACCGGGAATAAACCGATAGGCACCGACGATTTCCAGCTCTGCATCGTCCCACAGGATCAGGTGATAATAGTCATCATCGTAGCTGTCTAAATCACGTCGGCGGCCGCTGCCCTCGCCCACGGCACGAAAGGCAATCTCCCGCAGTCGGCCCAGTTCACGCAGTATCGGCACCGAAGTGGCCCCGTTACGTCGCCACAGATAGATTTGCTTGCCATCCGGGGTATTCCCCAACAGTTCGCTTTGCAGCAGCGCTTTTTTCAGGTCGGCACGATCTTCCGCCAGCGCAATGGCGGATTCAGTCTGAAAAAGGCCCTTTTTTCCCTGCCCCAGACGATAGACATGTTTACGCACGCGCTTTGCCAGCTCTTTGCCTGGCGTGTGGCCGTCGTGCCAGTGCGCAAACGGAATCTGCGCACCGATACGCAGTTTGATACGCATCCCACGCTGTTTAAACATTTCCCGCACCAGCATTAACATTGACACAGGCGGTGCGACTTTGGCGGTAGCATAGAACAGCCAGCTGTTTCGGCCCTCAACGTGCACCGGCACCAGCGGTGCCCGCGCTTTCGCCGCAAGACGCAGGAAGCTGTGATGCCATTCACGGTCACGCACGCCCGCACTGCTAAGACGGGACACTTCACCCGCCGGGAAGATAATCAGCACGCCCTGATTGCTAAGATGCTGCTGCATGCTCTGCAACTGCTGGCGGCTGGTGCGGTTCCCAATATTGTCGACGGGCAACATCAGGCTGTTGAGCGGTTCCAGCAGCATAATCAACCGGTTCGCCACTATTTTCACGTCGGGGCGCACCTGTGATATCGCATGCAGTAACGCCATGCCGTCAATGGTTCCCAGTGGATGGTTGGCCACGATGACCACCGGCCCGCGCGGGGGGATCTGCTCCAGATCGCGCTCACTAAGCTCGCAACGTACATCGAGGTGCTCCAGCACCTGCTCGACCATATCCAGGCCTTTCAGGTGAGGATAGCGCGCGGCAAATCGCTGGAATTCATCTTCACGTAAGATCCACTTCAGAATCCGTTTCTGCCAGTTGGCGGGATGCTGGTTGGGCCAGAAGCTCTCAATAACCTGATCGACTGAAAACATAGTTAACCTTTCGTGCCTGTCCCGGAGATACAGCGAAAGTAAGTCGCATTGTTTGCACTTTTATGAATAACGAGTGGTCGAGAGACAAATATGTTGGCGCAGTCAGCGACACATGGGTGCCGCATCAGGTTTTTAGCCATAAAAACAGAGGGATAATGCAGGATATTTCACCGGGGCGATACGGTGTCGGGACATGAAAAATCTTAATACTGCTAGCGATAACGGCAATCGTGTCCGTTCGCCACCGCTTGACAAGAAAAGGCGGAACCGATTTCCGCTGCCTGTTTGTCGGCAGCGGCACTGTCATCAATCCTGAGCAGCCGGTCCCGTTTCGCGTTACTGGTTGTGCATCATGGTCGCAACCGGGAGCCAGATCTCGGTCATCGCGCCCGCTTTACCGGTGAACGGGTCCCGTTTCGGCAGCGCTACTGTTTTCACTTTTTCCTGCGACAGCTTCAAATGGGCAATTTCATCGCGCAGGATTTCAGGCTTCAGGCCTTCAGGATAGGCACCCACCGCCAGGAAGTCTTCGCTGGCAGACACCTGTCGATGTCCGACACCGGCAGGGATCAGCACGGCATCGCCTGCCCGCAGAGTAATCATACGGCCACTGTCGCCACCAAACAGCACTTCCGCCCAGCCTTCAGCCACGCCAAGGAGCTCATGCGTGTTGGGATGGTAATGCATGTAAGGGAACAGCTGATCGCGCCAGTCGGGTGGCCAGCCATTTTTTTCAAACGTCTGCTCGAACCAGGCGGCGATATACTCTTCATCCTCTGGCACCACGCGCGGCCAGATAATGAGCGGTAACGGATTATTCGGCACGCCGCCAGACGGACTGGCGAACATCAAATGCTGAGGGTTATCTGATGCCCCGGCTGAAAATGTTCCTGCTGCGAAAGACATCAGCAACATCAGACTGGAGGTTTGGGCAGTCATACAATGTCTCCTTTTTTCTTTAGTGTGACAAAGGTCGCAGGGTTTGTAATGTGCGCTATGCATCACAATTTACACAACCACCCTAACTCGCTAACCAAAGCCAAATTAGTTGTTAACAATTTCACCCTAAGTAAGTAAGTCTCTTTTACGTGGTAGGATTAATCTGTAAAAGAGACAACGCCCGTGGTTGCACGCTGAACCGGCAGTCGCTGCGCATCCGTCAAAGTGAAGATTAAGGCTAATAACCCCAGAAAATGACGGGCCGATGACAAGGCATTAATCTGTTTCGCGGCGACAAAAAAACCCGCCAGGGCTGGCGGGTCGATGCGCGATGCTCGGCGTTGCCCATCAGCTTAAGCAACGTGAAGCCACGCTTCCGGGCCGGGTACGTATTCTTTTCCAGCCCGCAGAAGAGACGTTTGAAGGTGCCCGACAGCTGCTTGGCGCAGGTGCGCTGGACGGCGTACAGGCCATATTTGGTATGCACAACGCGCCGGATCTGCCACTGGGTACGCTGCGAACCCGGCCTGGCGCGTTTTACGCCAATGTCGACCGCTTTATTATTCGGGTGCACGGCAAGGGCGCACATGCCGCCCGGCCCCAGGAAGGTATTGATGCCATTGTGATTGCCAGCCACATCGTGACGGCATTACAGACGTTACCTGCGCGGGTGTTTAGCGCCCTGGAAACGGTCGTGCTGAGCGTCACCCGTTTCACGGCGGGTAATACCTGGAACGTGCTTCCGCAGGAGGTGGAACTGGAAGGCACGGTCCGCACTCACCATGCTGCGCTGCGTCAGCAAATCCCTGAACGTATGACGGCGCTGATTCAGGGAATCGCATCGGGCTTTGGCGCTCGCGCCGGGCTGGAATGGATAGCGGGGCCGCCTGCCCTGATAAACACGCCAGAATGGGCAGAAATGGCCCTCGATCAGGCCGCCCAAAGCGGTTATCGCGCTGAACAGGCCGTTACGCCGCTAATGGGCGGTGAAGATTTTGCCTTTTATCTGCAACAGGTGCCGGGGGCCTTTGTGAATATTGGCAGTGCCAGCGAATATGGCCTGCATCATCCGGCGTTTAATCCCGATGAAGCCATGCTGGGGCCCGCTGTCGACTATTTTACACAGTTGGCACCGCGCGCCCTGGCGCGGGTGGCGGCGCAATCGGTCAGCAAAAGCGAAACTGTTATATAAAAAATGGCCTAATCTGTGTCTGAACGCCTTGACTGTTATCTGTTCTAATAGCTATCAGTTGAAAGTGAGGGGAACGATGGACGCCATTAAACAGATCTTGATCGACGAAATTAATACGCTCAACCGTGAAGAACGCCGGGATAACCTGCCGCGCTTCAGCTTCTCTTTTTTGAAAAAACATCCCGGACTGTGGGCAGTGATGTACCTGTGCTACGGCCTGTGCGTGGCACTGATTTTTTCCACTGAGATGTTGGGCTGGCCAGCCTTCTGGTTCGCGACCGCCTTTGTACTGGTGATGAGCTTTCTGATGTTGCTGGATATCAATCCCAAATACCGTTTTGAAGATATCGATGCGCTGGATCTGCGGGTTTGCTACAACGGCGAATGGTATTACGTGCAGCCGGTGCCTGAACAGGCGGTATCGCGCATTATGTCTTTGCCGGATGCGCCAGAGCGCGTCAAAACAGGGATTGACCGTTTGCTGAAGCAGAAAGGGGAAGTGGACTTTTACGACGTTTATTACCTGACCTGGGGGCACCGCCAGGCTGCGCAGGTTTAACCGCGCGCCATGTCGGCCATGATCTCACCCAGGGTGACGACCGCCGCCTCGGCTCGCGAATCCCAGGGCCAGGCGGTGTTAAGCCGAAAACAGTGGCTGAACTGTTCGCCAGCGGCAAACAACTGCCCCGGTGCAATACTGATACCTTTTGCCAGCGCGCGCTGGTAAAGCTGGGTGGTATTAATACTGTCCGGTAGCGTCACCCATAAAAAGTAGCCCCCGGCGGCGTCGCTCACCGTGGACGGTGCGGGCAGCACCTTCATCAGTGCCTGACGCGCCAGTTGCTGGCGCTTTGCCAGACTTTGCCGAAGCCGTTTCAGATGATTATCGTAGCGGCGGGTCGCCAGAAAATCCGCCAGTGCCAACTGCATCGGTGCACTGGTCGAAAGCGTACTCATCAACTGCAGGCGTTGAATACGTTGAGCATGCTGGCCCGCAGCGACCCATCCCACACGAAACCCCGCCACCAGCGATTTTGAAAAAGAACCGCAGTGCAGCACATTGCCATGACTGTCCCAGGCTTTTGCCGGCAGGGGCGGCGCGCCCTCACCCGACAGCTCAGCGTAGACATCATCTTCGATCAGCGGCACCCGATGACGGGCAAGCAATTCCACCAGCTGCTGTTTACGCTCGGGGGTCAGCGTGGCACCTGAGGGATTTTGCAGGGTCGTCATTAACCAACAGGCTTTAACAGGCCAGCGCTGAAGCGCGTCCTCAAGCTGCTGTAAATCAATGCCGTTCTGCGTGTCGACGGGAATAGCCAGCGCCTTGAGCTTAAGCCGTTCAATCGCCTGCAGTGCGCCATAGAAACTGGGCTGTTCAATCACCACGTAGTCGCCGGGTTCGGTAAGGGATTGCAGACTGAGATTCAGCGCTTCCAGCGCCCCGCTGGTAATCACGATTTCATCGGGGGATAACGTGATGCCCTGTCGGGCGTAACGCTGCGCCAGCAGCTGGCGCAGCGTGGCGTTGCCGGGGGGCAGATTATGCAATGCATCGGTGGGCGTCAGCTGGTGTGAGACGTTCGCCAGCGAACGCATCAGCTGACGCTGGGGAAATAAAGCCGGGTCGGGGAACGCCGAACCAAACGGCACAATGGCCGGATCGCGCGTGGCCTGCAAAACGTCGAACACAAAGTCATTAATATCCACCCGCTCGCTGATAGCCACGCTGAGCGGTGCGGCTGCCAGCGCCCGTGGCGCGACGTAATAACCGGACTGCGGGCGCGACACAATCCATCCCTGACTTTCCAGCAATTCATAAGCATGCAGCACGGTCATCAGGCTCAGCCCCTGCCGGGCGACCTGCTGGCGCAGCGAAGGCAAACGGGTGCCCGGCGGCCAGATACCGGCTTCGATTTGCTGCTGAATGTCATCCATTAACTGCTGATATTTCGCCACGGCATGTCGCTCCTGATGCTGAGGCGTCACTTTATCATGTTGATCACCTGTAACAAAAAAAGCCGTGGCGGTTAACGCCTTAGCACTCCAGCGCTGCGGGTTTGTCTGCTTCAGTGCCCACAAACTCGTTAAGCTCTTCGATACGTTCCGGTGGAAGGGGGCGACCCAACAGATATCCCTGTAGCGTGTTGCAGCCAAGTTGGGTCAGAAAGGCCTGCTGCTCGGGCGTTTCGACGCCTTCAGCCACGACTTTTAACTGTAAAGACTGCGCCAGCGCCACAATCGCCGAGACGATGGTCGCATCTTCCGACTGGTGCTGAAGCTCGTTCACGAAGGCCCGATCGATCTTCAGCTCACTGGCTGGCAGGCGTTTGAGATACAACAAACTGGAATAGCCGGTTCCAAAATCGTCAATCGAGGCTTTGACGCCGAGCTCCGTCAGTTCGGTCAGAATACGGACGCTTTCATCGGGATTACGCATTGCCGTCGTTTCCGTGACCTCCAGCGTTAACTGCGTGGCGGGAATATGGTGCAGCGCCAGCGCCTCTTTAACCGTTTCGACCAGGTTGCTCTGCTCAAACTGCAGCGCCGACAGGTTGACCGCCACGGACCATGCCAGATGGCCCTGCAGGTGCCACTGATGCAATTGACGGCAAGCTTCGTTAATCACCCAGTTACCGATATTCACTATCATGCCGGTTTTTTCCGCCATCGGCAGAAAGCAGTCCGGCGTCAGCAAGCCGTGTTTCGGATGCTGCCAGCGCAGCAGGGCTTCAAAGCCCATAATCGGGCCGTGCGGTGCACAGTATTTGGGTTGGTAAAACAGCCGCAGCTCGTTGTTATCGAGCGCATGCCACAGATCGTTATTCAGCTGTAACTGACTTTGCGCCAGCAGATTCATGGAGGGCTGGAAAAAGGTATAGCCGTTGCGGCCGTTATTTTTGGTGTGGTACATCGCGGCATCCGCATTGAACATCAGCTCGCGCTCATCCTCGCCGTCACCGGGATATACCACAATGCCGATGCTCAAGGAGACCACTAACTCGTAACGGGAAATAGAGAACGGGCGAACCACCGCTTTTACCAGTTGATCGGCGACCGCCGCCGCATCATTTGGCTCGGTGATTTCAATCAGCAGGACAAATTCATCGCCACCCAGACGCGCCAGCGTGTAGTAGCCTTTCATCTGTTCACTCATTCTTTCCGTGACGCTGACCAACAAACTGTCGCCAATGTGGTGACCAAAGGCATCGTTGACCGCTTTAAACCCATCGAGATCCATAAACATCAGAGCAAACTGGCTGCTCTCACGATTGGCTTTATTCATCGCCTGTTCAAGGCGGTCTTCCAGCAGGATGCGGTTTGGCAGTCGGGTAAGATTATCGTGGAGCGCCAGCTGGGCCAGTTCACGATTGGCCTCAGCCAGTGAACTGGCCAGGATAGACGTACGTGCCTGCATGCGCGCATCCAGCATGGAAACCAGCAGGGTGATACCGAGTATGGCGATGGTCACTACGGTGACCACAATGGCTAACCAGTTGCTGTTAACGCCCGAAGACATGGTATGGCTGCCTGCAGGGAATGAAGCCGCCATCATGCCGGTGTAGTGCATACCGGCAATGGCGGCGCCCATCACCACCGATGCACACAGCCGCAGTGTGGCGACGCGTCCCTGATGCCCTTCGCGCAGCTTAAACGCCAGCAACAGGGCAGCAACGGAGGCGGCCAGCGCAATGATCACCGAAATCAGCACCCAGCCCCAGTTCCAGATGATACGGGCCGAAAGCACCAGGGCGGCCATGCCGGTGTAATGCATAGCGACAATGCCGCTGCCGAGGACAACAGCACCGCCGGCTAAGCGCGGCAGAGGCAGGTCCCCCTGACAGACCAGCCACAGGGCGAAAATGGAGGCACACACCGCAATACCGGCAGACAGCGCCGTCAGGGATGCGTCATAACTCATCATCATGTCCAGGTCCATGGAAAGCATGCCAATAAAGTGCATGGCCCAAATACCAATGCCCATGGCAAAGCCACCGCCAAACAGCCACACGAGTGCGACCTTACCGGTTGAAGTGGCTACACGTCCCGCCATATCCAGCGCGGTAAAGGAAGCCAGCATCGCCACTAATACCGAAATGACGACGATGAATGCGTTATATGAGGCCACTAGCATAGTGTTTATCCGAACAGCGCCGAGCGCGCAGCTGTGATGTTGACGTTGAAAAAGATGTTTTGTCTTATTTACCGGTTATCGGCGCGAAAAAAGACTAAATTAGGCTTTTTTAATAGAGGTTCCCAATGCTTCCGAGCGTCCGGACCAATCAACCTGGTCTGCCGAACGAGGAAATCTGTCGTTGTCCGCAGGGCGCTATCCAGGCAATTACCGCTCTCCCGGCATGAAACGACAGACACAGAAACGCAGGAAAAATTAAAAAAGACTGCTATTCCAATAAATTATAATTAAACATACCGCCAACTCGTCTGCACGCCCCTGTCCACATCTGCTTATCTTAGACGATTATTCTGAAACCGTTTCTGACCGGCGCAAGACCATCCCACCGAATTCGAAAGGGTCACGGTGCGCAAAATATGCCCCTGTTTTTATTTTCATTTACCGAGAATGAGCGGCCATGAAGGGTGTCCGGGGGCACGAATGTAACAAATTAATAAAAAATTTATCGTCGGGTTTCGCTACAACGGCCAGGCTGATGTATAGTAAAAAAAATTAATATAAATCGACTTACCTGTTTTCTGGATTGTCGGGAAAAACAACGGCAGGATGCTGACACTCTACGGTTAGGTTTTCTTTTCTCTGGTTTTTTTGTATTACGCCATCAGGTGAAAAAGCACAAGTCCTGAATAATCGGTAAGGAATGATTATGAAATTCAAGCTTTTTCTGTTAGCTGTCAGTTTCACCACGGCGCTGCCGTCCGTGACGTTTGCTGCCACCACCACGGGTGCAATTAACGCTACGCTGACATTAACCACAGGTTGTCTGGTGAACGGCCAGTCAGCCACCACGGGCGTAAACTTTGGTTCGTTGAACTTTGGTAGCAGTGCCGCCACCTTCGATACTCTGAATGCCACCCTGGTGGGCGCGGCAGGAAACGGTATCTACGTGCGTTGTACTACCGGGCAAACGTTTAACGTCCAGGTGACCAGCAGTAATGCGGCACCGGGAACCGTCTACGGCACTGTGTCATCTGCACCGCGCTATCTGGTGCTGGGCGCGGATAACACCCAGGGCATCGCTTATACCCTCTACAGCGACGCCTCCTTTAGCACCGCCATTGCGAATAACACCAATATTGCGCCAAGCGGCACGACCGATCCCACGCTTGGCACCAATTACGCGATTTACGGACGCGTGGTGGGCGGCGGCTTTAACCCTGTGATTCCGGCTGGCACTTACACCGATACCATTAACGTTGCCGTGAACTACTAAGCGCCCGTGTTTGAGTAGCGGCAGATGACAGCAACCTGGTCACCTGGTTCGATCACCGCTGGCGGGTTACTGTTCCTGGTGAGTGTGAATGGGTGGAGCATTACGACCAGCTCCACGACATTTCAGGTTTCAGCGTCAATCGTTGCAGGTTGTGTGATCTCCGGGACCAATACGGGGATCTTTGGCACGCTTAATTTTGGCACCCAGTCCGGGCTGGCAAACAGCAGTGTCAGCGCCAGCTATGTGCAAAGTTCAACGATTAACCTCGCCTGTACACCCGGCACCACCCTGAGCATGACCATCAACGGTGGCAGTAACTATACCGCGACCCGCAACCTGAAGCTGGCGAACAATACCAACACGATTCCCTATTACCTCTTTAGCAATGCAGCACGCACTACCCCGATTCCGGTGAATACGGCAGTGCCGCTGAGCTACAGCAATGCCAATAACATCACGTTACCGATTTATGGCGTGCTGCAGTTACCCGGCCCGACGCGCGCCGGGGTTTATTCCGACACGCTCAGCGTCACGCTGACCTGGTGATAAAAAGTACAAAGGAGCTTTACCATGCCATCCCTGCGCGCCCTGTTTTTTCTGTTCACACTCGTGTTGTTGCCACAGGCGCAGGGCGCTAACTCTGTCATGATTTGGCCCATCGACCCGGCGATAAATCCGGAGGAGAAAGCCAGCGAGCTGTGGCTGGAAAACCGTGGCAGCAGCACGACGCTTATGCAGGTGCGCATCTTCGCCTGGCAGCAGACCAACAGCCAGGAGCAGTATCAAACTCAGCAGCAGGTCGTCGCCAGCCCGCCACTGGTGCGCATCGAACCCGGTCAGAAGCAGCTCGTCCGCCTGATTAAACAGCTACCGCCTTCCCTAGGTAAAGAGGTGGCCTACCGCGTGGTGCTGGATGAAATCCCTACCCCGCGATCGGTCAGCGACAACCAGGCCGGGCTGAATTTTCAGATGCGTTATTCGGTTCCGCTCTTTGTTTATGGCTCCGGTCTGAGCCGCGATGACGCGAAGTCGGCACTCAGCTGGCGTCAGGTCAACGCGAGCGGCCAACGCTATCTGGAACTGACGAATCGCGGCAACGGCCATGCACGACTCAGTAATGTCACCGTTGGCGGTCAGCGACTTGGAAACGGACTTTATGGCTATGTGCTGGCCAACAGCACGCAGCGCTTTCCGTTAACGTCCTCCGTAAGCGGTGAACTGAGCGCAGAGACCAATAACGGGCAGTGGCGCAGCGCTGCGGCTCAGTAAGTTGCAATGATGCAGTTTTCGCCGCATCCCGTCGCGCTGGCTATCGCGGGACTGTGTTGTCTGACGCCCGGTTATCTCTGGGCTGAAACCTTTACGTCGCTACCGCCCCCTCCGTCGGTGGATAACCGTCCTACCGGCCAGCGTTACATGTTAGAGCTGGTAGTGAACCAGCAGGCGCGGGGCGATATCGTGCCGGTCGAGCAGCGAAACGGCCATTTTCTGGTGCGGGCGGGCGATCTCCAGCGTGCCGGAATCCCTGCCGAAAAATATCAGGGGCAGCAGCAGGTTGATGTCAATCAACTGGCGGAGGTGAAAGTGGATTATGACGATCGCCGCCAGCGCTTGCTGCTGACCGTTCCGCCCGGTTGGCTGCCAGCCCAGACGTTGGGTGAGAGCAACAACGGGCCGCGCTTTCCTGGACGCGTCAGTAACGGTGCCCTGATCAATTACGATCTCTACGTCACGCGCACCGACGTGGCGGGCACACGGCTGGCGGCCTGGAATGAACTGCGTCTGTTTGGTGAGGCAGGGCATTTCTCCAGTAATGGCGTCTGGCAACAGCAGCTGGAAGGGCAAAATCGCTACCAGGATGAGGGCTATATCCGCTATGACACCTGGTGGAGCAATGAAAATGAAAACGCCATCCTGAGCTGGCGGGTTGGCGACCTCACTACCGATGCGCTGGCATGGACCAGTAGCGTCCGGCTTGGCGGCATACAGGTTGCGCGCGATTTCAGCGTACGACCGGATCTGGTTACCTATCCCCTGCCCGCCTTTTCCGGTCAGGCGGCGGTGCCCTCGACGGTTGACCTGTTTGTAAACGGCTATCGATCCACCCAGGCCAACGTCCAGCCCGGTCCCTGGTCGCTGACCAACGTGCCCTTTGTGAATGGCGCAGGGAACGCCGTCATTACCACCACGGATGCCGTCGGTCGCCAGGTCGTCACCACGCTGCCGTTTTATGTTTCCAGTAATCTGCTCAAGCCCGGCCTGTCCGATTACGCCTTTTCAGCGGGTGCGATACGTCAAAATTACGGCATCAAAAATGCCGATTACGGTGCGGCAGCCCTGAGCGGCTCGTGGCGCTATGGCATGACGGACTGGCTCACGCTGGAAACCCACGCGGAAGGCAGTAATGAGCTGGGAATGGGCGGCGCGGGCGCGCAGTTCAAAGTGGGCAGTTGGGGCGTGATTAACGGCGCAGCGGCGCAGAGTCGTCTGGAGGGTCAGTCGGGTGCGCAGTACAGCTGGGGCTATCAGTACAACAACAGCCGTTTCAGCCTGGGCACCCAGCACACCGTCCGCAACGCCGGCTTTGGTAATCTGGCCCTGCTGAGCAACCAGAGCAACAGTGCCTATGCTGACAACCGTTACAGCCTGGCGCGACGGACCGCGCAGTACAGCGCCAGCATATCGCTCAATCGTTATGGCAGTCTGGGCGCAGCTTATATCGATATCTCCAGCGGCGATAACCAGCGTACCAGCCTGTGGAACCTGTCGTGGAGTAAAAATCTGTGGGGCAATGCCAGCCTGTACATTTCCGCCAGCCGTGACAGGCAACAGGGCGAATGGAGCGGTGCCGTCTCGCTGGTGATCCCGTTTGGTGAAAACAGTAATGCCTCCCTGAGCCTTGAGCGCGATCAGCAAGGCCAAAATAATCAGCGGGCCTATTTGTCCCGCGCCATGCCCAGTGATGGGGGAGTTGCTTGGGATGCATCCTGGGCCAATCAGGGCGGCAACAGCGGCGATTATCGTCAGGGCAGCCTGCGCTACCGCAACAATAAGATCGATACCTCCGCTGGCTTTTATGGGGATGATGACAACACGACGCAGTGGGCAGATTTATCCGGCTCGTTGGT
The DNA here is from genome assembly GCF_007828605.1 of Pantoea sp. SJZ147. Lineage (NCBI taxonomy): Bacteria > Pseudomonadati > Pseudomonadota > Gammaproteobacteria > Enterobacterales > Erwiniaceae > Pantoea > Pantoea sp. SJZ147. Next base: position 107,989 of record NZ_VIVB01000015.1, on the reverse strand, counting down.
GTTGATGGATAATCAGGTGTTTGCCGCCAACACCATTAACGATGCGTTTGTGGTGGTCAAAACTAATTACCCGGACGTGAATGTCCGCTATGAAAATCAGTCGATGGGACGCACCGACAGCAAGGGCTACCTGCTGGTGCCGTCAATCAGCAGCTACTACGCAGCCAAATACGACATTGATACGCTCGATCTGCCTGCCGATATGACCACGCCCAAAGTGGAGCAGCGTTTTGCCGTGAAGCGTCAGAGTGGATTTTTACTGGATTTTCCGGTTGAACGTTTACGCGCCGCCAGCGTGATTCTGTTTGATGGCAATAACCAGCCGCTGCCGGTATCCAGCCAGGTGATCCGTCCGGGACAGGCAACCGGCTACGTTGGCTGGGACGGCATCGCCTGGCTGGACGACCTCAGCGAGCACAACCCTATCAAGGTCATCGCCCCCGATGGCCGAACCTGTGAAACCGATCTGACACTGCCTGGCGGTCAACCCCAGGCATTAAAAACCTACGGGCCGCTGACCTGCCCCCTACCGCCGTTGCCCAAAGGTGCACCGGTACCCAATCCTGATAACGCTACCGCCGGAATGACGCCATGAAAAACCTGATGCTACTCCTTTGCCTGCTGTTGTTGCCCTCGCTGGGTTATGCAGCCTGTGCCCTGCCTGCCTCCAGCGCCAGCTTTGGCACAGAAACGACCTTTGTTGCAAATACCAGCGTCAGTTCCACCTCCACCAACGCTAACGTCAACTGCGGATCGGGCACGGCCCTGACCCTGCTGGGTAATAACCAGATTACGTTTCAATTGACCAGCGCCAGCAACACCAACGGCACGCGCGGTACGCTGAAACGAAGCGGCGATACCGGCAGCGACAATATTCCGGTACGGCTGTGTACCGACAGCGCCTGCGCCAATGAACTCACGATTGGCGGGTCGGCTTTTGTCTATAGCTCGGCGACGTTGATTAATCTGGCGGGGTTACTGGGCAGCCTGAACTTTGCGATTCCCGTCTATTTACGCACCGTCGCCGGGCAAACCGTGGCGGCGGGCAGCTATACGCTGACGCTGAACATGGCCGTCACCTATAACGTTTGCACCAGCCTTTCCGCCCTGGGCGCTTGCCTGACCCCGCAGACCGGCAACGGAGTCATTCCCATTACCGTGACGGTTGTCCTGACTAACGACTGCACCGCGATTACCGCACCGAATATCAGCTTTGGGAGCGCACCGCTGGTCGCCAGCTTTGGGGCGGTTTCGCAAACCATCAATGTATTATGCAGTAAAGGCAGTACCTACACGGTGGGCTTAAGCAATGGCAACAATGCGTCAGGCAGCGTGCGCAATATGACGAGCGGCACAAACCTTCTGAGTTACGAAATCTACAAAGGAACCAGTAGCGATCGTTGGGGACCGAGCGGGACAGAACGCGTTGGCAGTGCGGCGGCGAATACCGTCAGCACCGATGGACTGACGCGCAGCTTTAACTACACTGCGCGCGTCCTCACCACCCAAAACACGCCGCCTGCGGGCAACTACAGCGACAGCGTGGTGGTCGATATTGCCTTTTAAAGTGCGGCGCTGACCGGCGTGCCGCCGTGGCGCGCGCGGTACTGTTTGACCATTCGACCAATCAGCAAGGTGCCAATCAGCCCACAAATGGCCGCAAAGGTCAGCCATACGCCCGGCATCGCCTTATCACCCGTGGCGTGAATCAGATAACTCGACACCGCTGGCGTGAAGCCGCCAAACAGCGCGGTTGCCAGGCTGTAGGCCATGGAGAAACCGGCGGCGCGCACTTCTGCCGGCATAATTTCTGCCAGATAAACCACCATGGCACCGTTGTAGCTGGCGTACAGGAAGGAGAGCCATAATTCCGCCTCCAGCAGATGGGCAAAGCTCGGCGACCCCACCATCCAGTGCAGTACGGGCCAGGCCGTGGCAATCATCAGCACGGTAAACGTCAGCAACAGGGGGCGACGACCGACGCGATCGGACAGCGCGCCCATCACCGGTAGCCAGAACAGGTTGGAAATACCCACGAACAGCGTCACCATAAACGCCTGCTTGTCGCTCATCATCAACACCGTTTTGCCAAAGGTTGGCGTAAAGGCGGTAATCATATAGAACATCACGGTCGTGGTGACGACCATCAGCATGCCCGCCAGTACCAGTGCCCAGTTGCTGGCAACCGAACGCATAATTTCTGTCATCGCCGGGTGATGTTTACGTTGGCTGAAGGCGTCGGTTTCTTCCAGCATACGGCGGATATAGAACAGGAAAGGCACGATCAGGCAGCCCACCACAAAGGGAATACGCCAGCCCCACTCGGTCACTTCATCATGGGAAAGCAGATGGTTCAGCGCCAGACCCAGCAGCGCAGCAAAAATCACGGCGATCTGCTGACTGCCCGATTGCCAGCTCACAAAGAACCCTTTGCGTCCTTTTGGGGCCACTTCGGCCAGATACACGGACACACCGCCTAACTCCACGCCAGCTGAAAAGCCCTGCAGCAGACGACCCAGCAGAATCAGGACCGGCGCCGCCGCGCCAAGCGTGGCATAACCCGGTACCAGCGCAATGGTGAGCGTACCCACTGCCATCAGGCCGAGCGTTAACAGCAACCCTTTGCGACGACCATGGTGGTCAATGTAAGCCCCCAGAATAATCGCCCCCAGCGGGCGCATCAGGAAACCTGCGCCGAAGGTCATCAACGTCAGCATTAATGAAGAGAAGGGATCGTCACCGGGGAAGAAGGTTTTGGCTATCGCGGTCGCGTAATAGCCAAATACCATGAAGTCGTACATTTCAAGGAAGTTACCACTGGTAACGTTGAAAATGGTTCTGGCCGCACTCTTGGGCGGCTTTTGTAAAGTTTCACTATGGCTCATCACGGCTTCCTTGGTTTTTTATCCGTTTTAGCCTGCCAGAAGCCAGATTAATGTGACATTGATCACCATTGCACTTTACAAACTCGTGAGTTTCCGTAACAAAAAATTAACAGAAGAGCTACAGCAGCATATCTGCCTGCGTTGACTGACAAAAGGCTATCGAAGATTCTGCAAAAAAGCAGAGACAAAAAAAGCGCTACAGAGTGAGCGCTTTTTGAGGAGGGCTTAAGATGTGGGGACAGGTAAGCGTATTAACTGCATCTGAGAAGTGAAAAAGGGTCAAGGCTTGCGGTTCACAGCGGGCGGCTAACCGGGTTTACCCCGCCTGACTCATCACTTCTTGACCGTTTCCATTCCCATTAAACCGATTTTTAAATAACCGGCCGTGCGCAGTTCATCCATAACGCTCATCAGCGTTTCATAATCCACAGACTTGTCGGCCTGGAAGAAAATCGTGGTGTCTTTCTTGCCTTGCGTCTGCTGCATCAGCACGTTAATCAGCGACGCATTATTTACCGCCTCGTTGCCGACATAGAGCTGCTTGTCGGCTTTGATAGAGAGGTAAACCGGTTTTTCCGGGCGCGGCTGGGGCGCACTGGTGGACGCCGGGAGATTCACACGGACATCAACGGTCGCCAGCGGCGCCGCGACCATAAAGATGATGAGTAGCACCAGCATCACGTCAATAAACGGCGTGACGTTGATTTCGTGCATTTCACCATCGGTTTCGGATGGGTCGTTTAATCGCATTGCCATAACGCTTACCCTACACGCAGTTTTTGCGCGGCGGCAGGACGGTTGGCTTCAGGCTGTGCCAGGTTTCCCAGGTCGATATCGCGGCTTTGCAGCAGCATAATTTGCGCAGCAACATCCCCTAACGAGGCTTTGTAGTTGGCGATCATGCGGGCAAACACGTTGTATATCACCACCGCCGGAATCGCGGCCACCAGACCGATCGCGGTCGCCAGCAAGGCTTCAGCGATGCCGGGGGCAACCACGGCAAGATTGGTCGTTTGGGTTTTGGCGATACCAATAAAGCTGTTCATGATGCCCCAGACCGTGCCGAACAAACCGATAAACGGCGCGACGGAACCAATCGTTGCCAGGAAACCATTGCCGCGACCTGCGTGTCGGCAGAAAGCAGCGACGCGACGTTCGAGCCGGAAAGCGGTACGATCTTTGATCCCGGCCGTGTCTTCAACGCCTGCAGAGAGTTCCAACTCGTTTTGCGCGTCGTTAAGGAGCACCGCACTGTGGCTGGTGGTTTTGAATTGCTGGGCGGCGCGCGCGGCATCATTCAGGTTGCGGGCTTCACCCAATGCCAGCTGTTCACGCTTCAGACGACGTTTGGCCGCGCTCAGCTCAGCATACTTACCGAAGAAAATGGCCCAGGTCACAACAGAGGCCAATAACAGACCAATCATGACGACCTTCACCACGATATCAGCATGCTGGTACATGCCCCATACGGAAAGGTCTGCTTGCATTAAATCACTGGCTACCACGCGGCTTCTCCAACTTCATATTCAGGATGCGGAATAAGTGCAGATGATAGCAAAAATCAATCGAATTGATAGTGGTTCTCATTAGTATTTACAATCTGCTGTGGGTTTAGGCTATGGAGCCAGCACTGGAAAAAGGACGCTTAGTCTCAGGGTCTTTACGCGCTGGCTTTATTACGCTCGTATTGGGATGGCCTGCATTACGCCTGAGCCGCCAGTGCTTCAGGCGAGCGGTTCACAGGCCCGCGGCGCTCTTTTCCATCTCGCCCCATACGTCAGCTTTCACCACAAGGTACTGTGTTTTTAGCACAGGAACGATAGCAGCTGCCCACTTCGCCTTATTGCCGCCGGTTTCATCAAACCCTGTTTCACCTGTCAACGGTCAACGTGAGTGTGCCGGTGCCCGACCTCGCCGCATCGCTCTGCTGGAATACGTGGTAACAGCTCTGCCATTGATGGTCTGAAGTGGAGGTTCCCTCGTTATAGCCATCCGCGCACACCCAGGCGACATAACGGCCTGCAAGGAAATAACGCAGGGCTTTGGGCTGCGGCGGCGAGTTGATTTTACCAGGCCACCAGGCCCAGACAATATGCTTCATGCCGCGTTGCACACAGATGGCGTGGCGTGACTGTCGCGACCACGGGGCTTTTGGCTTTTGGCTTTTGGCTTTTGGCTGACACCCTGAGCAGAGGTTGCTCAGTTAACCCAGCGTTTTTACCGCCTCCAGATGCGCCAAAACGGCTAATTAGCGATCAATCTCATAAAATAAGTTTTTCGTTTCGGTGAATGTAAAAATTATGTTGCGGCCAAAATCCCCCTGCAGCAGGATGAGTAGAACGTTCTACTAAAACGTTCTACCTACTATAAAAACGCTAATAACAGCGCAACATTGGGGAAACCTGGCATGAGACTGCTCTCAGGATTTGTTAAGTCGTTATCAAAACTATCAATGATTGGCCGGGCGCTCATGCTGCCCATTTCGTTGCTGCCTGCCGCTGGCTTGCTACTGGCATTTGGTAATAAATTTGAGTTGCCGCTGATGATGAATGCCGGCGGGGTGATTTTCGATAACCTGCCGATGCTGTTTGCTATCGGCTCTGCGGTAGGGCTGGCCTCCGAATCCGGTATCGCCGCGCTCTCTGCCGCGGTTTCCGTCTTTGTGACCAATATTACCATCGGCACTATGTTGCATATCACACCGGAAATGGCGGCTCAGGGCGGAAAATATGCCATGGTCGTCGGCATTCCGACGTTGCAGATGGGTGTGTTTGGCGGGCTTATCTGCGGCATTCTGGCCGCCTGGTGCTATAACCGCTTCCATACCCTGCAGCTCCCGGAGTTTCTCGGTTTCTTTTCCGGTAAGCGTTTTGTCGCCATTGCCACCGCGTTTTTATCCTTCCTGCTTGGCCTGCTGATGCCGTATGTCTGGCAACATATTCAGGCAGGGATTGATGCGCTGTCGGTTATCGTTAACGGTGATAATCAGGCGGCCTCAACCTTTATTTTTGGGCTGGTCGAACGCGCCCTTATACCGCTTGGCCTGCACCATATCTGGTATCCTTCGTTTTGGTACTCCTTTGGCGATTACGTGACCAAAAGCGGCCAGGTGATCCATGGCGATCAAACCATCTGGTTCAAGATGCTGGAAGAGGGCGTGAAATCCTTTAGCAGCAACACCTACCAAAATGCGGGCAAGTTTATGCAAGGTGAGTACCCGCTGATGCTGTTCGCGCTGCCCGCCGCCTGTCTGGCGATGTATCACGAAGCCCATACGAAAAACAAAAAGATCGCCTTCGGTATCCTGTTTTCGGCGGCGCTGACCTGCTTTTTAACCGGGATCACCGAGCCGGTAGAATTCACCTTTATCTTTGTCGCGCCCCTGCTGTATGTCTTTAATGCCATCATGGCTGGCCTGGCGTATATGACCATGTACCTGCTGCATGCTCATATCGCGAAGTCCTTTTCGGCCGGAATGATTGACTACATTACCTTTGGCATTGTGCCCTCTCTTAACGGTTACCAGACTCACTATCTCAGTGCCGTTATCGTAGGCGTGCCGATGGCATTGATTTATTATTTCACCTTCCGCTTCGTGATACGCCGGTTTAATGTAAAAACGCCAGGACGAACCGATGTGACGGCCACGACCGATGATAAAACCGATGCAGAGCTGGCAAGCGACATTATGGTTCTGCTGGGCGGCGAGCAGAATATCAGCGCGGTGGGCGCCTGCATTACACGCCTTCGGCTTGAAGTAGCCAACAGCAATGAGGTCGACCGTGAAGGGCTTAATAACCTTGGCGCGCGCGGCGTGGTTTTTGTCGGCGATAACGGAATACAAATTATTTTTGGTGCCAGAGCGCAGTTTATTGCCCAGACGCTGTCCGGGATGGTGGGCAAATCCTAGCCTGCGTTTCTGCAGGCGACGGGCAAAGCGGTATCAGGCGGATGACGTGAATGTCAGGGAGCAGGTTTGAAGAGAGTCAGCATTACTGACGTTGCTAAACATGCCGGTGTTTCGGTTTCGACCGTTTCACTGGTGCTGCGTCAGAAAGGAAAAATATCCGATGCCACCATCAGGAAAGTTCACGCCGCCATTGATGCGCTCGACTATGTGCAGAATGTGGCCGCGGCGAATCTGCGCGCCAGTACCTCTAACCTTATCGGTTTGATTCTGCGCGATTTCAGCGACAGTTTCTCTGTCAAGGTGATGGCAAGCATTGTTCAGCAGCTTGAAAAGCAGGGCTACCTGGTGTTTCTGGGCCAGCCCACTGACGACGACGAATCGCTGGCACGCTGCCTGCTTTCGTTTAAACAGCAAGGCGTCGCCGGGGTCGTCTATCTGGCGTCAAACACGCGAAACGCCAGCCTGCCCGAGCAACTCCTGCACTGCCCTTTGCCGCTGGTGGTGGTATCGCAGTCGCTGCTGGCAGAGAAGTGCAATCTGGTGATGCGTGATAACCGCCAGGCCGCGCACCTGGCGACGCGCTATCTGATAGAACGCGGTCATCGCAATATTGCTTACATTGGCGGGATTGAAGGGGATCTGATCCGGCAACAGCGCTTACTCGGGTTTCGCAGTGCCCTGACCCAGCACGGGCTGGCACTACGGGAAGGGTTTACGCCGTCCTGTCGGGCCGATACCCAGGCGGCCGCTTATGCCACTCGCCAGTTACTGGAGCAGAACAACACCATTACCGCCCTGCTCTGTCACTCGCCGGATGCGATCATTGGCGCGATTTCAGGGATTCATCATACGGGGCGCACCGTGGGTAAAGATGTGTTCCTGACCCAACAGGTCGCGCTGGTGGGCTTTGAAGACATGCTGCACGTGAACCTGACCTCGCCCTCTTTCACCTATGTTTCTTCCGCCAGTGAAGAAACCGGGCGACAGGCGGCGGAACTTATCCTGCGTCAGGTGAAAGAACCCGAACGGCAAACGCAGCGTATTTTATTATCGGGCCAATTAATTACACGAGAGTCAGCATAAATCGGCATTTCCATTGTCAGAGAAGCGAGTCAGTGAAAAATCGCTTTCGTGAGCAGGGGGAATCCCCGCGCACGATTGTTGCGCAAACAGAATGATAAACAGACTATGAGCAATGCAATCATAACCAGCCTACTTTCGCTTTTACGTCGGACAATACCGTGGCTTTCATTACGAGGCCGCCGTTTACCGCATGACCACGCTGACCTTACTCGTGAGGGAGATCGCCCATCACGCCTGTCTCCCGCTCCCGTTTTCGCCGGGCCTGACGGCACCCTTTCTCACGCCAGTAACGCCTTAATCCAGGCAAGCGAGACGTCATCCGATCCCTGCCCGCCGCCAGACCGGACGATGCTGCTCTGGCTGTCTCGCTGTTTTTTGTTTGTATCACTGCTGCTACCCGGTTCAAACATGGCTTCACACTGTTCGGGAGCCTGCTATGCCGCCACCAATACCCTGATCACTTTGCACTTTTTCAGGCGCTGTTATGAATCCGGTAAACCCTCATCCGGGATGGTTAAATGTTTTAGTCGCCAGTTGCGCAGCGTGGCACTGATTCGTTTCATCCATGCCTCACGCAGCGCGGCCCCGCCGGGCAGGTTAAAGCGTTTTCGTCACGACCATCACTCAGGTAAGAAGAAAAGAAGCCAGGTAAGTCCGCCCTTCCGGGCCGATCCCGAGCCAGAGCAGCCCGTCCGTGCCAGCCCGGCAGAACCCTCTTTGTTCTCGCCTGACACATTGCTCAGACAGCACCCGCTGCCACCGTCGTCGCCCTGCACCGGACGGCAATATCAAGAAATGCCATCCGGGGTGAGCCCGCCGCTGAACACGCCGACCACCTCAACCGGCTGTGTGCCCTGAGCGGACAGCATCTGGGCGTAACATAGCCCTGATTAGCGGATATCCCCTGGGCTAATTCCCCAGCGGGAAGGCGTGCTTCTGCTGGCGGCCTGGCGCTGCTGATAACGTCCTTTTGCCGTAATCATCGCCACCGTTAACAACGCCGGAATAGCCAGTACGGCAAAAATGGTGGCAAATCCCCAGCCCAGCGCCAGCATCTCTGCCCCGACCAACGCGCTCAGAATCGCGCCGATGCGTCCCACGCCGTGCATCCAACTGGAGCCGGTCGCGCGGGCCTCGGTCGGATAAAAGCTGGCCGAGAGCGCATTCATTCCAGTGTTAGCGCCACCGATGCAAAAGCCGATCATCATGGCACAACCGCCCAGCAGCACCGGGTGCGCAAGCGAAAATCCCATACCGACCGTGAACAGCGCGCCCGCACCGTAAATCAGCGACAGCGCCCGGTGCGACTCAATCCTGTCCATTAACCAACCCGAAAACAGCGAACCGCAGGTGCCGCCTGCCTGGAACAGCGCAGTAATAATCGCAGCCTGTACCACGTCAAAACCGTTATCTTTAATCAGCATGGGTAGCCAACTGCCCAGGGTGTAGAACAAAAACAGGGCGGTAAAATAGGCGCCCCACAGCATCAGGCTGCCAAACCGATACGCGTCATTGAGTACCACTTTTACCGGCTGCGCGTTCGCTTTGCTGACGGGCGGCAGCTCGACGCTGCACTGTTGCAGGTCCAGATCCGGCGCCAGCTTAGCCAGAATACGGTGAATTTTTTTGCTGGCAGCGCGCCTGACCACTAAAAAGCACACCGACTCCGGCAGCGCCCAGAGCAGCAACGGCACGAACAGCATCGGCAGGATGCCGCCCAGCATCAGTACGGCGTGCCAGCCAAAGTGCGGCATCAGCCATGAAGCGGCAAAGCCTCCCAGCGCGGCACCAAAGGTGAAGCCGCAAAACACCACGGTGATGAGAAAGGCCCGCCGTCTGGCAGGCGCAAACTCAGCCACCAGCGTACCCACATTGGGCATCGCCGCACCCAATCCCAGACCGGTCAGGAAGCGAAACAGGATCATCTGCTCCATGTTTTGCGAAAAGGCGGTGATCAGCGTCCAGGCACCAAAAAAGAACACGCTGTTAATAATGACCACTTTGCGGCCCAGCCTGTCAGACAGGGGACCAGAGAGCATCGCGCCCAGCGCCAGTCCCACCAGCGCTGCGCTGATAATCAGCCCCAGCTCGCGGTTGGTGATGCCCCAGTCGGCTTTTAATTCAGGTGCAATAAATCCCATGATGGCAATATCAAATCCATCAAGGGCGATGATGCAGAAGCCAAACAGCACCACCATCTTTTGCCACATCCCCAGCGGGCGGCTGTCGATTAACGCCCGAACATCAATTGTTTTGCTTTCCGCCACGGTGACTCTCCGGTGAAATACGTTATGTGGGGTTACTATATGCAGGCGCTGTAGGGCGATAAACGGCGATAATCGAAATTTTGTGCGTTTATCGCGCAACAATGCGTTAAATAAAGTTCATTATCGCGTTAACAGATTGTTATATAAGGCAATTTTTCTGACAGCATGGCTCCCGTTATCCGCTAAGGATTGTGAGCGGGATCGGGCGTGTTTTCAGGCGGAGGGATGCGGTACAGAGGAGACAGGTGCAGGATAACGGGCCAGCGAAACTGGCCCGTCGAAGGATTACCGCATGGCGGTCAGCCGCACGGGCGCATTGACCGCGCCAAAGCCGCGATAGCCGCCACGCCGTTCCAGCAACTCGAAGAAAAAGCGGCCTTTTTCATAGGGAACGGTATAGACGTGCAGCAGTTCCCCGCCCTGTTCATCACGGTCATACAGCACATCGTAGCGTTGCAGCTGCGCCAGAAAATCGGCATCGAGATCGAAGCGCGCCATCAGGTCCTGATAATAGTTATCGGGAATCGGTAAGGTTTTTAGACCGCGTTCGCGCGCGGCTTTTACCGCGCTAAACAGGTCGTCACAGCCAAAGGCGACGTGCTGTAATCCTGCGCCCTGATAGGTCGTTAAGGCACGGGCAATTTGGGTTTCCCGGCTGACCGACATATTCAGCGGCAGGCGAATCGCATCGTTGGGACTCCGCAGCACCCGACTGCGCACCAGACCCAGCGGATCGGGCAGTTCCCACTCGGTATCCTGCACAAAACCCGGCACGCTGCGCAGGAACATAATCCAGTTATCACGTGTGTCATCGGGCAGGGCAATCGCCAAATGATCGATCGTCTGCATCGCAGGCTGCGGCGCTGTGCGGTGCGTTAAATGAAAATCGTTGTGGTAACCGTCCTGACCTGCTGGCTCATCTTCCACCAGATAAATCAGGCTGCCGTCGGGGGCACATAGCGCCGGTATCTGGCGTTCGTTCGGGCCGGTCTCTCCCTGCCAGATGGCGTAACCATAGTCCTGCGCGCGTTTAATCAGCTTATCGACTCCGCGAACCCGCCACGCCACCGCACACAGCGAAATGCCGTGTTGATGATAGTACCCGCTGGCCTGGCTCTCCGGCTGGGCATTCAGGATCACATGCACCTTGCCGTTGCGATACAACGCCACCTGCTTGGAGCGATGATCCCCCGCATGAACCAGGCCAAGCTGCGTCAGCCATTGCCCCAGGGCCAGTGCGTCGTTGTGGCTGACGGCAAATTCGATGAACTCCAGTGACAGCAGCGGCGGCTGGGGCGCAGAGTGAAACAGCCCGTCTCCGGCCAGGGAAGCCAGCGCACTGGGCAGCAGCGGCTGTTTGATCAGCCAGTCGCGCGTTTGCTCCTCAAGCCACAGCAGCGATCGATAACCGTCCTGGGCGGTTGGCACTACCGGCGAAGCACGGAACCCGTCGTTAAAAATCTCCAGCGACCAGGCATCCCGGTAACCATGGGCAGACAGCTGCGTCATAAACTGGGTCAGATTGAATTCGCCCTGGCCGGGAAAGCAGCGGAAGTGGCGACTCCATGACAGCACGTCCATTTTCAGCAGCGGCGCATCCGCCAGTTGCACAAACACAATCTTCTCTGGCGGCACCACGTCCAGCCCGTCAAGGCTGTCGCCGCGCGACAAAATGTGAAAACTGTCGAGCACGATGCCCAGCGCTGGATGGTTGACGGCCTCGACTCTGGCCCAGGCATCGCGCCACAGGCTGACATGGCGTCCCCAGGCCAGCGCCTCATAACCGAGAGTAATACCGTGTTGCTCCGCCAGCTCTGCCAGTGCCTTAAGATCGCTGACCTGAGTGGCGAAATCGTCACTGCAGTCGGGTGAGACGTTGCTGCAGAGCAGCATCCGCTGACAGCCCAGCTGTTGCATGACTTCAAACTTCCGCGCCGCGCGCGCAAGGTTGTGCGCCAGCCTGTCACGCGGGCCGCCCTCGAAGTCACGGAAGGGTTGAAACAGCAAAATCTCCAGCCCGAGCTGTTCACACAGCTGGCGGATTTCCACGGGTGAGCCGGGATAATAGACCAGATCGTTATCGAAAATTTCAACGCCATCAAAGCCTGCGGCGGCGATGGCCCGCAGTTTGTCCGGCAGCGTGCCCGATACCGAGACCGTTGCGATAGAACGTTTCATTGTTGCCTCCAGATAAACGGTCACCGGGTGACCTTAAAGCAGCCAGTCAGCAGCGAGGTGTTCCACTGACGGAGATTGGCAATTGTTATGAACCAGTTGGAACATTTCGTCAATGTGTAACTAGTCATGATTTTTGGTTATGACAAAGCCGACAATTTTTCACTTTTCTTTTACAAGTTGCGCTTCCTACACTTCCTGCTCTGTAGCCGAAAAATAATAAAGGATGCCTGGATGAAAAATGACTGGCCCGCCCGCGAACTGGTCCATCGTGATTACCGTGATCACCCACCGGCCCTCGCGCCCTTGTATAAAACAAGCCTGTTGCGATCCCCGCGCAATGCACTGATTTCGTTGCAAAACTCATTGTCAGAAATTACCGCACCGGTGTTTACCCGCCAGGAGCTTGGGCCACGAGACAGTGACCTGATCCTCAATTACGCGAAAGAGGGTTTGCCCATCGGCGAACGCATTATCGTGCATGGCTACGTGCGTGATGCGTTTGGTCAGCCAGTAAAAAATGCCCTGGTTGAGGTGTGGCAGGCCAATGCCGGAGGACGCTATCGTCATAAAAAAGATCAGTATCTTGCGCCTATCGATCCTAACTTTGGCGGTTGCGGTCGTATGCTGACAGACGACAACGGTTACTACTGTTTTCGCACCATCAAGCCCGGCCCTTATCCCTGGCGCAATCAGGTCAGCGACTGGCGGCCGGCGCATATTCATTTTTCCCTGTCTGGCGAAGCCTTTGCCCAGCGACTGATTACCCAGATGTATTTTGAGGGCGACCCGCTGGTAGGCCGCTGTCCGATTGTTCAGTCGGTAGGCAGCGAGGACGCCGTGCGAACGCTGATTGCAGAACTGGATACGCACTCCGCTGTGCCGCTGGATTGCCTGGCCTATCGCTTTGACCTGGTCCTGCGCGGTCATCGTGCGACCTGGTTCGAAAACCGGACCCAGGGAGCCGCATCATGAAACGCTATCTTGCCGAAACGGCGTCGCAAACCGCCGGCCCTTATGTGCACATTGGCCTGGCGCCCCATGCGGCAGGCTTTGATATTTTTGAAAATAACTTTAGTGAGGTGCTGACCCAGCCGGAAACGCGCGGCGAGCGCATTGTGGTTGAAGGCTGCGTTTACGACGGTTCCGGCACGCCGGTTCGCGATGTGCTGATTGAAGTGTGGCAGGCCAATGCCGAGGGACGCTATCAGCACCCCGCTGACCAGCAGCACAATAAACCGCTGGACCCGGCGTTTCGTGGCTGGGGGCGGACCTGCTCGGATTTTGACAGCGGTATCTGGCGTATCGACACCATTAAACCCGGTAGCGTGACCGGGCGCGATGGCCGCCCCATGGCTCCGCACCTTAACCTGTGGATTGTGGCTCGGGGCATTAACATCGGCCTGAATACCCGGCTCTACTTCGCCGATGAACAGGCGGCAAATGCCAGCGATCCGGTGCTGAATTTAATTGAATGGGAAACGCGACGCAGCACCTTACTGGCGCAGCGTGAGCAGCGCGGCGATGAGACGATCTACCGCTTCGATATCTGGCTGCAGGGTGAAAACGAAACCGTGTTCTTTGACATCTGATTCTTAACTTCCTTGCAACATTGTTCTTGCCGCTTCGGCGGCAAATTCATAACATGAGCCATGGATAGGGTTTCCCGGTTTAGTCAGCGCGTGCGCCTGCGTCATCTTCACGCTTTTGTTGCCACCGCGCAGCAGGGGACGCTCGGTCGTGCCGCCCTCCATCTGGGCATTACCCAGCCCGCCCTGTCCAAAACCCTTAACGAACTCGAATTCCTTACCGGTGAGCAACTGTTACTGCGAAGCCGCCAGGGAACCGAGCTTACCGCCAGCGGCGCGCGTTTCCTGCACGACGCCATTCGTATTCTGGATGCCCTGAATATTGCTGACCAGGTCATGCGACCCGGCTGCGCGCCTCAGCCCGCGCCGCTGCACCTTGGCGCGCTGCCTACCGCCATAATCAGCGTCGTTGCGCCAGTGTTAGCCAGCCTGCAGCAGCACTATCCCGGCTGGCGCATCCAGGTCAGCACGCTGGCGAACGATGCCCTGCTGATGGGGATAAAATCGGGACAGATGGCGCTGGGGATTGGCCGCATGGCCGAACCGGTGTTGATGGAGGGGCTGAATTTCGAGCTGCTGTATCTGGAAACCCTGCGCCTGGTGGTGGCCCCGCACCATCCACTGTTGCACGCCGGCGTGACGCTGGCCGAAGCCCTCAGCTGGCCGCTGATCCTGTCTCCTCGCGGGACGGTGCCGCGCCAGAACGCCGAATCACTGATGACCAGCCATGGCCTGACCTTACCGGATGGCGCAGTGGAAACCCTGTCCACCACGCTGGCCCGCCGTCTGACGCTGGGTCACGGTTACGTCTGGCTGGTGCCCTACGGCGCGGTGCGCGACGACCTGACCAGCAACCAGCTACGCACCTTGCCGCTTCCCAGCCAGGGCATGGCTGAAGCGGTCGGCATCCTGACCCGCCAGCAGCAAACGCCGCCACCTGAGCAGCTGCAACTGGTGGCGGCCTTGCGGCAACGGGTGCTGGACGTGCCTGTCTGACATCGCCGTTTACCGCGCGCTATCCTGCTCATCGAACACCGTCTGCGCCAGATGGAATGCAGCGTTGGAGGCCGGCAGGCCGCAATAGAGCGCAGCATGCATCAGCAGCTCTTTGATTTCATCCCGGCTGACGCCGTTATTAAACGCGGCCCGCAGGTGCATCTTCAGCTCTGCTTCCCGGTTGAGCGCAATCAGCATGCCGATGGTGATCAGGCTGCGCGTATGGCGAGTCAGGCCGGGACGGGTCCAGATCTCGCCCCAGGCATAGCGGCTGATAAAGTTCTGGAACTCGTCATTCAGCGGCGACAGGTTTTCCAACGTACGGTCAACATGGGCTTCGCCAAGCACGGCCCTCCGCACCCTCATGCCCTGCTGATAGCGTTGATCCTGCGTCAGCTGAGCGTCAATAAAAGGCTGTAGCGCGCGGTTAAACGCCAGCCACACCTCCACGCTGGACAGATGCGAGGCGGGCAGCACGACACGCTGCGCGCCCGGAATCTGTGCAACCATCGCATCCGCATCGGCCACCGTGGTGACCTTGTCGTCCCGTCCGGCAATCACCAGCACAGGTAGCGAAATCGCCGCCAGTTCATGGCGCAAATCGGCTGTCGCCAGGGCTTCACAGCAGTCGGCATAGCTTTCGGCATCGCAGGCGCTGAGCTGCGATAGCAGGCTTTGTACCGTCGCGGGCGCGCGTTCACAGAATGCCGGCGTGAACCAGCGTGCAGCCGCGCTCTCCGTGATAGCGGTCATGCCGTGCTGACGGACAAGTGCCGCCCGCTGCTGCCAGGCCGCAGGCTCGCCGATCTTTACCGCACTGTTGGCGACCGTTAATGTCATCAGGCGTTGAGGATGAAAACGCGCCAGCCAGAGTCCGGTCAGCCCGCCCATCGAAATGCCGCAAAAGTGCACCCTGTCGATGCCCAGCGTATCCAGCAGCGACAGAACCTTGCTTCCCAGTTGTTCCAGCGAACGGGTTTGTCCGTCCGGTGCCGAGGCGCCGTGGCCGGGAACGTCGTAACGCAGGATGCGATACTGGTTGATCAGCGCATCGCGCTGCGGCTGCCACATCTCTGATGTGGTGCCTAAGGAGTTGCTGAACAGAATAACCGGGGCATCGTCTGGCCCCTCAAGTACGTAATGCAGCGTCATGATTCCCTCGCAGCCACTAAAACCTGGTGAATAAAGCGCGATGCGCTGCCCGTGGCGGTGGCCGGATCGAGCAGCGTCTCCAGTGCAGGCCGGCTCAGGTGCGAGACAACGGTGTCATCTGCACACAGAATGGTCAGCAAACTCTGCTGCGTCTCCAGCGCCCGGCGGCAGCACTGCTCAATATGATGGTGTGCCTGTTGCCGTCCCAGCGACTCTGCCAGCGCCAGCGTGACCGCTTCGGCCATAATTAATCCCTGCGTCAGACCGAGATTACGTTGCATGGCTTCTTCATGCACCTCAAGGCCGTCGATCAGTTCCGTGCTGTGCACCAGCGCCGCGCCACTGAGCTCTGTCAGCTGCGGCAGGCTCTGCCACTCTGCCTGCCAGCCGCCCAGCGCACGCTCGTGCTCCTGAACCTGACCAGCATACAGGCCCGACATCAGGGCCGGAACCCGGTTGGCGGCGCTGAGAATCGCGGCACAGAGCACCGGATTACGTTTGTGCGGCATGGTAGAAGAGCCGCCGCGCCCCGGCGCCTGGGGTTCACTGACTTCACCGACTTCGCTCTGCATCAGGAGCGACATGTCCCGGGCCAGTTTACCCAGCGTACCGGTAAGACCGGCATACCAGCCAGCCAGTTCAGTGATCCTGTCGCGTTGAGCGTGCCAGGGCGTGGCGCTACGCGGCAGATCCAACGCCTCGGACAGTGCCTGCTCTACGCGCTCGCCCTTTTCCCCCAGCGACGCCAGCGTGCCTGCCGCCCCGCCGAACTGAAGCGCCAGCACCCGGGGCCGCATGGCCACCAGCCGCGCGCGGAAGCGCACCAGTGCATCCAGCGTGCCCGCCAGCTTCAGGCCCAACGTCACCGGTAAAGCGTGCTGCAGCCAGGTCCGGCCAACCATCAGCGTCGTGCTGTGCCGCTCGCACTGAAGAGCCAGTGCGGCAATCAGCCGGTCCAGCAGCACCGCCGTGTCGTTAAGCGCGGCGCGCAGTTGCAGCATCAGACCGCTGTCGATCGCATCCTGACTGGTTGCGCCCCAGTGCACATAGCGCGCGGCGTCGGGCGACGTCGCCGCCACTACGGCCGTAAGCTGTTTCACCAGCGGAATCGCCAGGTTGCCAGCCAACCCCGCAGCCTGCGTCAGCGCCGCCCGATCGATCGCCTGCGCCCGGCAACAGGACTGAATACAGCGGGCGGATGCGTGATCGATCACCCCGGCTACTGCCAGCGCCTGTGCCAGCCCGGCTTCAAAATCCAGCATTCCCTGGAGCAGGGCCGTATCGCTGAAGCTGTCGCTAAGTGGAGAAGCCATAAACATGGCGCGGTAAAGAGACATTGGTTATACCCGTTCCAGAATGAGTGCGATTCCCTGCCCAACGCCTACACACATGGTGCAGAGCGCGTACCGGCCGCCGGTGCGCCGCAGCTGGTAAGCTGCCGTCATGGCCAGCCTGCCGCCTGATGCGCCCAGCGGATGCCCCAGCGCAATCGCGCCACCGTTGGGATTCACATGGGCCGCATCGTCGGCTAACCCCAGTTCGCGCGTCACCGCCAGCGCCTGAGCAGCGAAAGCTTCATTTAATTCGATCACGTCCATTTGTGCCAGCGTCAGGCCACTCTGAGCCAGCACTTTACGCACAGCAGGCACCGGGCCATAGCCCATAATGCGCGGCTCAATGCCACAGGCCGCCATCGCCACCACCCGCACCAGCGGTGTCAGTCCATGTTCTGCCGCCGCGCGCTCGCTTGCCAGCAGCAAGGCGCAGGCGCCGTCGTTAATGCCCGACGCGTTACCCGCCGTCACGCTGCCTTCCGGGCTGACCACGCCTTTCAGGCCTGCCAGCGCCGCCAGCGAGGTGCTGCGCGGATGCTCGTCACAGGTGACGTTCAGGGCGTCGCCTTTGCGCTGCGGGATGCTCACCGCCATCAGTTCGTCACTAAACAGCCCCATTTCCTGCGCCCGGGCGGTACGTAATTGACTACGCAGGGCGAAGGCATCCTGATCGGCGCGGCTGACAGCGAACTCGCGCGCAACGTTTTCTGCGGTTTCCGGCATGGTATCGACCCCAAAGCGGGCGCGCATCTGTGGGTTAATGAAGCGCCATCCCATCGTCGTGTCTTCCATTTTCAGGGAACGGCTAAACGCGCTTTCTGCTTTGCCAGTCACATAGGGCGCGCGCGACATACTTTCCACGCCGCCCGCAATCATCACGTTGGCCTCACCGCATTTGATCGCCCGGGCCGCCGTGCCGATGGCATCCAGCCCCGAGCCGCACAGGCGATTGAGCGTAGTGCCCGGCACGCTGGACGGCAGCCCAGCCAGTAACAGGGCCATACGCGCGACGTTACGGTTATCTTCTCCGGCCTGGTTGGCGCAACCGTAGATCACATCATCAATGGCCTGCGCCAGCGAGGAAGGCTGGCGGGCTAACAGCGCGGCTAAGGGTAAGGCCGCCAGATCGTCAGCGCGCAGGCTGGCAAGCGCGCCCGCGTAACGGCCAAAAGGAGTACGTAGCGCATCACAGATAAATGCCTGTTGCATCAGTCTCTCCTCAGGCGGTCGCCAGTTCAGGTTGCAATAAGCGCACCGGCGTTAACGCCTGCAGCGCGTCGAAACTCAGTCCGGGGCAGCACTCCACCACCAGCGGTCCCTGCGGGGTAATATCAATCACCGCCATATCGGTATAAAGACGACTGACGCAGCCCAGACCGGTGAGCGGATAGCTGCACTGATTCACCAGCTTGCACTCGCCTTTTTTGGTCAGGTAATCCATCATCACATAGACTTTGCGCGCGCCAATGGCGAGATCCATCGCCCCGCCCACGGCAGGAATCGCGTCCTGCGCGCCGGTACTCCAGTTAGCCAAATCGCCGCTAACCGACACCTGGTACGCCCCCATCACGCAGATATCCAGATGCCCGCCGCGCATCATGGCAAACGAGTCGCCGTGGTGGAAAAAACAGCCGCCAGGCAGCAGCGTCACCCGCTCTTTCCCGGCGTTGATCAGCTCCGGATCTTCCTCTCCCGCTGCGGGTGCGGGCCCCATGCCGAGCAGGCCATTCTCACTGTGCAGAAAGATCTCTTTGTCCGCAGGCAGATAGTTGGCAATGCGGGTGGGCAGGCCGATGCCCAGATTAACGTAAGCGCCTTCAGGAATATCACGCGCCACGCGCTGGGCCAGTTGGTCTCGGGTGAGTTTTTGCATAGTCTGTTCCTCAGGCGGAAACGGTCAGGGTGACGGGATGCGCGACGGCCACCAGCCGCTGCACAAAAATGCCCGGTGTGACGACGTTTTCTGGATCGAGATGCCCAAGCGGCACCAGTTCTGCGACCTGGGCAATCGTGGTGGTGGCGGCCATGGCCATCACCGGCCCAAAGTTTCGTGCTGCTTTGCGGTAAACGAGGTTGCCCCAGCGGTCGCCCTGGTGCGCTTTTATCAGGGCAAAATCGGCCTTAAGCGGTTTTTCAAACACGTAGTGGCGACCGTCGATCTCGCGTGTTTCCTTGCCCTCCGCCAGCGGCGTACCAAAGGCGGTCGGCGTGAAAATCCCGCCCAGGCCGCTCCCGGCTGCCTGCATTCTGGCTGCAAGGTTGCCCTGCGGTACCAGCTCAAGGGCGATTTCCCCACGGCGATAGCGTTCGTCGAAGACCCACGAATCGACCTGACGTGGAAAGGAACAAATCATCTTATCGACGCAGCCTGCTTTGAGCAGTGCGGCCAGGCCGCTTTCGCCGTTACCGGCGTTATTGCTGATCACCGTCAGCCCACGGACGCCACTGTGGATCAGCGCATCAATCAGTTCCAGGGGCTGGCCTGCGGGCCCGAACCCGCCAATCATGATGCTGGCCCCGTCCGGTATCACCGCAACGGCTTCTGCCAGCGTTGCCACACTTTTATCGATCATCTGCTGTTCCTTTAGCCCGGCTCAGGCCGGTTTGTGTTGAATAGTCAAAAAGTAGATCGCTCTGTGACAGCAAACAATACCGATAATCGAAATAGTGTGCGATTATCGGTCAACGACAGACTGAAACGGGGCATTGTGATCGCGCACACAGGCGTGCACGGCTCCAGCTACTCACGGGAGAACATCATGACGGATGAACAACAACCACTGCGCGCTAACAGCGATCCCTGGAAAGGCGATCCCAACTTTATGGCCTCACTGGCGCGGGGACTGGAGGTGCTACAGGCGTTTACGCCACAGCGGCGTCTGATGTCCGTGTCGCAAATCAGCCAGCGTACCGGCATTCCCCGTGCGGCCGTGCGGCGCTGTCTCTATACATTGAGCAAGCTGGGGTTTGTGTATGCGGAGGATGGTAAAAACTTTGAACTGCGTCCGCGTGTGCTCTCTCTGGGTCACAACTGGTTAGGGGCTACGCCGCTGGCGAGCGCCTCACAGCCGGTTTTGCGCCAGCTCAGCCAGACGCTGAACGAATCCTGTTCGATGGCGGTACTGGACGGGGATGACATTCTCTATATCGCCCGTGCGTCAGCATCGCGCATCATGACGATCGACCTGCATATCGGCAGCCGCTTACCGGCCAGCACCACCTCCATGGGAAGAGTGCTGTTAAGTGGGCTTGCCAGCGAACCGCTAAATGATTATCTGGCGCGTTTAACCCAACTGCGTTACACCAGCCACACGCTGGTCAGCAGTAGTGCGCTGCGTGAGGAGCTGGCGCGCGTCAGGCAGCAGGGTTACGCCATCAACGATCAGGAACTGGAAATCGGACTACGATCGCTGGCCGTGCCGCTCAGCGCGCCGGATGGCCGGATCGTGGCCGCCCTGAATGTGGGCGTGCATGCCGGACAGGTTTCCGCCGATATGCTGCGCCAGCACCATTTACCGCTGTTGCAGGAGGCAGCCCGCGAAATCTCGCTGTTGCTGCGGCAATAATCTGTTTAGCCGCTCAACGCCGCTGCTGAATTCGTGGTAACGTGAAGTCTGAGTTGCAAGCGGCAAAGTAGAGAGCTATGACCACGAAAAAAATTGATACCACACTCGTCAGCGCTGGACGCAACAAGCGTTATACCCAGGGTTCGGTGAACGCGGTGATTCAGCGCGCCTCTTCGCTGGTTTTTGATACCGTGGCTGAGAAAAAACGTGCCACCGCAGGGCGTGCGAAGGGCGAGCTGTTTTATGGTCGTCGCGGCACCCTGACACATTTCGCCCTGCAGGATGCCATGACGGAGCTGGAAGGCGGCGCGGGCTGTGTTCTCTACCCTTGCGGCGCGGCAGCCGT
Source organism: Pantoea sp. SJZ147 (assembly GCF_007828605.1). NCBI lineage: Bacteria > Pseudomonadati > Pseudomonadota > Gammaproteobacteria > Enterobacterales > Erwiniaceae > Pantoea > Pantoea sp. SJZ147. The sequence goes on along the minus strand of NZ_VIVB01000015.1, from coordinate 86,686 downwards.
CTCCAATGCCATCCTCGCGTTCGTTGAAGCGGGCGACCACATTTTAATGAGTGGGGCGGTTTACGAACCGACTCAGGACTTCTGCACGAAAATACTGAGCAAACTCCAGGTATCCACCACCTGGTTTGATCACTGTATCGGTGGTGACATCGCCGCACTGATTCAACCGAATACCCGCGTGGTTTTCCTGGAATCCCCCGCCTCCATCACGATGGAAGTGCAGGACGTTCCCGCTATCGTCGCGGCGGTGCGCGCTAAAGCGCCCGACGCCATCATTATGATCGATAACACCTGGGCGGCTGGGGTGCTGTTCAGCCCGCTGGCCCTTGGCGTGGATATTTCTATTCAGGCCGGCACGAAATACTTGATTGGTCACAGTGACGCCATGATTGGCACCGCTGTCGCCAACGCCCGCTGCTGGGATCAACTGCGCGAAAACAGCTACCTGATGGGTCAGATGGTGGATGCCGATACGGCTTACATGGCAAGTCGTGGCCTGCGTACGCTTGGCGTGCGCCTGCGCCAGCACGAAGAGAGCGCGTTACAGGTGGCAGAATGGCTTGCTGCGCGACCTGAAGTGGCGCGTGTTAACCATCCGGCACTGCCTTCCTGCCGGGGACATGAATTCTGGCAGCGTGACTTTAACGGCAGCAGCGGTTTATTTTCATTTGTCCTGCAGCAAAAACTCAGCCGTGAACAGCTGGCGAATTACCTCGACCATTTTCATCATTTCAGCATGGCCTATTCATGGGGCGGTTATGAGTCGCTGATTTTAGCCAATCAGCCTGAGGAGCTGGCGGCCATTCGCCCGGCCGGTGGCGTGGACGTCGAGGGCACGCTGATACGGCTCCATATCGGCCTGGAACATGTGGATGATTTACGGGTCGATCTTGAGGCAGGCTTTGATCGCCTGACGCGCTAAAATAGTAAACATGATATAAACCAGGCGCCGACCGTCGTGATATAACACCCGGTCATGGCTGGTTAGCTGTTAACATTCAGTTTATAAAAAAAGTGTTCAGCCAGCAGAAGAACCGCAGCATTTTACCCTTCCACCGCACGCTGTTGCGGTGGTGGAAGTAAGAGGTCAGGCAGGTCTGAACAGAACGAGTAAGTCTTATTGTGACGTAATGGGATAGCTAATGGGTGTTTTACACGAGATTGTGCACGCGCTTTGGCATCAAGACTTCGCCGCGCTGGCCAATCCAGATGTGGTTTGGATCGTCTACAGCGTCATGTTTATGACGCTGTTTCTGGAAAATGGTTTGTTGCCTGCTTCTTTTTTGCCCGGTGACAGTCTGCTACTGCTGGCAGGTGCCATGGTCGCCAAAGGGGTGATGGATTTTTTCCCGACGCTGTTGATTCTGACGACTGCCGCCAGTCTGGGCTGCTGGCTGAGTTATCTGCAAGGACGCTGGCTAGGCAACACGAAACTGGTCAAGAGCTGGCTGATGCAGCTCCCGGCGCAATATCATCAACGCGCATGGAATATGTTTAACCGTCATGGCCTGATGGCGCTGTTGGTTGGCCGCTTTCTGGCTTTTATTCGCACCCTGTTACCGACCATGGCAGGTATATCCGGGCTGTCCAATGGCCGTTTCCAGTTATTTAACTGGCTGAGCGGCCTGCTGTGGGTCGGCATCGTAGTGACCATGGGTTACGGTATCAGCCAGGTGCCCTTTATTAAACGTCACGAAGATCAGGTGATGGCGATCCTGATGATATTACCGATGGTGCTACTGGTGGTAGGACTGGTCGGCAGCATCATCGTTATCTGGAAAAAGCGTCGTCAAAAACACGCCTGAGCATGGGCTGCGTCAGCCGGCGGATTCGGCTACCGTCTGACGCACCCGATTCACTTCTTCTCCCGGCGTCACGCCAAAATAGCGCTTAAACTCTCGTGAAAACTGCGAGGGGCTTTCATAGCCGACGCGCACCGCCGCCACGCTGGCTTTCAGGCCATCATGCAACATCAGTAGCCGCGCCTGATGCAGGCGATAACGTTTAAGGTACTGCAACGGCGACGTCTGCGTCACCGCCTTAAAGTTATGGTGAAACGCCGACACGCTCATATTCACCTCTGCCGCCAGTGCCTCCACGCTGAGATTGTCAGCATAGTGATGTTCAATGCGCCGCACCGCCCGGGCAATCTGGCTGAACTGCGTTTGACGACTGACCAGCGACAGCAGCGCCCCGCCAATCGGCCCGGTCAGCACGTAATAAATAATTTCCCGCACAATGTCCGGTCCCAGCACGCGGGCATCCCGTGGTTGTGTCATCACATCCAGCAGGCGCTCTGCGGCGCATAACATCGGCTCGGTTAGCCAGCCGGCGTGAATACCAGAGGTAAGCGGCTGCGGCTGGAAACCTTCATCATCACCAATCGCCATCAGTAGGTCCTGCAAACTGGCGGTATCCACGTTCAGACACATCCCGGCTAAGGGCTGTTCGGGTGACGCCCAGGTTTCGCACTCGACCGGGAGCGGTACGGTCAGCATCAAATACTTTGTGGCATCGTACTGAAAAACCGTACTGCCGAGATAGCCGGTTTTACTTCCCTGAAACAGGATAACGATGCCGGGCTGATACATGATCGGCGTGCGCGGGCGATACTGACCGGCATAGATCAGCGAGACGTTTTCTACCGGGCACAGCTGTTCGCGCCCGTGGGTCATCAACGTGACCACCTGTTGAGCCAGACGTTGGCACAATGCGTCGTGGGGCATAATCACTCCAGAAAATAAAATAGCAGTTTGCCGCGCACCTGGTTAATTCGCCAGCAAAATGGAGAATCAGGCAAGAAGTTGACAGGATCAGGCAGGGTTATCCTGTGCGGTTCACAAGCAGCCTGCAAATTGTTAGCTAGACTTAAGCACAGCGAAGATTCACTGGTTTACTGCAAATGTAAGGAGCATGTCATGGCAGACCAACCTATTATCAAACTGCACGATGGTAACATGATGCCGCAACTGGGACTTGGCGTGTGGCAAGCCAGCGTCGAAGATGCGCGTCACGCCGTGCTGAAAGCGCTGGAGGTCGGCTATCGTTCCATTGATACCGCCGCCGCGTACAAAAACGAAGAGGCGATTGGTCAGGCGTTACAGGAAACTGACGTCGCGCGTGACGATATCTTTGTCACGACCAAGCTGTGGAACAACGACCAGCAAAATGTCCAGCAGGCGCTGGAAACCAGCCTGGAAAAGCTCAAGCTGGACCAGGTCGATCTGTATCTGATGCACTGGCCGTGCCCGGAAAACGATCACTATGTTGAAGCCTGGAAGAACATGATCGCACTCCAGCAACAGGGCCTGGTTAAAAGCATCGGCGTGTGTAACTTTAATCAGCCGCACCTGAAGCGACTGCTGGAAGAAACGGGCGTGACGCCGGTGATCAACCAGATTGAGCTGCATCCGATGCTGCAACAGCGCACCCTGCATGCATGGAACGCCATGCATCAGATTCAGACAGAATCCTGGAGCCCCCTGGCTCAGGGTGGCGAAGGTGTATTCGATCAGGACATCATCAAATCGTTGGCGAAGAAATACGGTAAAACCCCGGCGCAAATCGTTATCCGCTGGCACCTGGACAGTGGTCTGGTCGTGATTCCAAAATCGGTAACGCCTGCGCGCATTGAAGAGAACTTCAAGGTGTTTGATTTCCGCCTGGATAAGACAGAAATGAGCGAGATTGCCAGGCTGGACAGCGGCAATCGACTGGGGCCAGACCCGGACACGTTCAACGGCTGACCGTCGCCGGCCTTGATTTGACAGGATGGTTTGTACGCATCGCCTCTCCCGGCCGGGAGAGGTTTTTTTATGGCTGCGCGGGAACGGAGAGTTTTAAGATTTCTTAAAATCTGTGTCAAAGGACATCATTGATGATCAGCGTGCGTCCGGCGCATTCGTCTTTCCCGGCACAAGATGAGCGGCTCTCCTGCGCATCGCCACATCCTGCGCCTCGTTAAGTCAAATCCCCCCTCTAAAACCTTGCCTTATCCGGCAGCATTAACGTTATCTGTGCCGTGTAAAAATGGGCTTACCTTGTTGGCGGCCCCGTTTACTATGAGCGCGACAATCTTTGCAACACACCGCCGGAATGACTGACTGTGCCTGTCTGATAACCCGGGTGATAATGATTAACGTTATGACCTTTTAGCCTGGCTCTGCTGCCTGCCCGCAACCCGTTAAAGGGAACGCGGCGTTATGGCGCAGTGAAGTTAAGCGTAACGTCTTCAACCGGGGAGTCTGTCATGTCGGTTATCAATACCAATATCCTGTCATTGATCGTTCAGAATGACCTTTTCATTTCGCAAAACGCAATGTCGACGGCCATTGAACGCCTCTCTTCCGGACTACGCATTAACAGCGCTAAAGATGATGCTGCCGGGATGGCGATTGCTAACCGTCTGACCTCAAGGATCAACGGAATGACGGTTGCCACCCGAAACGCCGGTGATGGCATTTCTCTGTCGCAAACTGCAGAGGGCGCGCTCGATGAAATTAACAACAACCTGCAACGTATACGTGACCTGACAGTACAGGCACAAAATGGAAGCAACTCCGCTGCGGATATCGACTCGATTCAGACCGAAGTGAATCAGCGAATGGAGGAAATTAACCGCATTACGGCGCAAACGGATTTCAATGGCATTAAGGTGCTAAATACCGGCTCGGGTGCGTCAGAGTATCGCTTTCAGGTAGGTGCGGAAGACGGTGAAACTATTAGCATCGATATCGACTCGAGTGACCGGTATAACCTACTGAAAGCGGGAACAACCGGCACGACGCTCAACGTCCGGCAGATGACGTCAGGTGACACCGTCAACGGGGTTGCACGTACGGTTGCTGCGGAAGGTTTCGACGTCCTGAAAGGCGCAGTGACCGGCGGCGCGAACGGGACGGCGACGGGGAAATCGCCTCTGGCTGATATTGACCGGGCGATTCAGTCCGTTGACACGCAACGCAGCCTGATGGGGGCCGACCAGAATCGCTTTCAGTCTGTTATCGCCAACCTGGGGAGCATGGTGACCAACCTCACTGCCGCGCGGAGCCGGATAGAGGATGTTGATTACGCGACAGAAGTGTCGGCGCTGTCACAGGCGCAGATTTTACAGCAGGCCGGTGTGGCGATGCTGGCTCAGGCCAACCAGATGCCCCAGCTGATGCTGCAGCTTCTTCGAACGTAATCTCCGGATGGGACGGGCAGGAGGCACTGTCCTGCCCTGGCGAAGCAAGTGTTTTCCGTCTTCCTTAAGACAGCGTGGGTTGCGTCAGTAACTGGCCTGCCGTACCGCGATCCGCCAGTTCCAGGGTCTGACTGTGGTAGACAAAAGGAAAATGCTCTGACGAACTTTGCGTAAAGCTGACCAGCAGCTCGACGTCGCCGTCCACCCAGACGGTATCTTTCCAACCGCGATCTTCGCCCATCGGCTGGGCACCGTTCACGCTCTTAATCAGGAACATCACGCCCTGAATATGGAAGGATTGCGGACGATCGGCACGAATAATCCAGCGCTCGAACGTGCCCTGCTGGGCGGTGGAGTCGATGCGGTTCATATCCCATACGGCACCGTTGATGCCCGGCATACTGTCGCCAATGCGGAACTCCCGCGTACGCACCGACGCACCGTCCAGAATCTGATCGGCCAGTAAACGCATCGGCAGGTTATCGGTGACCAGCGGCAGCAGGCCGGTAGGCCGTAACGTCAGCACCAGCGTTGAGGTCAGAATCGTGGAGGGTTCAAAGAAACCCCGCAGGCGATCCATAATGCCCGCCGCCGTGCCTGCCGTGATGGAGACTTCATCCCCTTGCGACATATCCACTAAGACTTCGCGCCGCTCGCCCGGTGCCAGGGTTAAGCGCTGTACCGCAACCGGTGACGGCAAGAAGCCCTGATCGCTGGCGATCACCGTAAAGGGGCGGTTATCACTGATGCTCAGTTCATAACGTCGCGCATTGGAGGCGTTCAGCAACCGCAGACGTACCCAACCGCGCGAGACCTCAACAAAAGGATTGCGCACACCGTTGACCAGCAATGTGTCTCCCAGGAAACCGCCCTCGCCCGGCGGGTCATAAACCGGCGTGGCAAAGTTATCCAGCCGTTTGTCCTGAATGATCAGGGGGAAATCGTCCACGCCATAGTGTTTCGGCAGCGGTAACTGCTTGCTGATGTCGTCTTCAATCAGCCACATGCCCGCCAGGCCGTTATACACGTGCGGGGCCATACGATTTGGCGTATTGGCATGATACCAGCAGGTGGCGGCATTCTGGCGAATCGGTAGCACCGGTGCCCAGTCAACGCCGGCTGACATCATACGCGGCGCACCGCCCATCAGTGCACCGGGCACCTGCAGGCCGCTGACCGTCATGGAAACCGGTTCGTTAAGGCGATTGCTGTAGATCAGTTTGACATCATCACCGCTGTACACGCGCACCGTCGGGCCCAGATACATGCCGTTAATGCCCCAGACCGGGACTTTATTGTTATCACCGTTAAACGACCAGTGGCTGCGCTGCAGGGTTAAAAACAGCGGCTGACCACGGCGCGATTCCAGTAGCGGTGGAACAGGAAGCGGCGTGTCACCACGCGCAGACGCGGCACGCGCCGCATGAGGCATAACCGTGGCACTGAGCGCCACACCGGCAGAAAGCTGGATAAACTGACGTCTGCTGAAAGACATTGAATTTCAGACCTTTTACGCGTGGCGCTGAAACGCCAACTCTGTTTTTATTGCTGTGCTGCGTACACGGCGAGCGAAACCCGCCGTGGGGCATCCATGCAGAATAGTCCGACAAAGGACTTATCGGTTAGATTTTACCGTTTTTTTCACGTTCTTCGACTTCGGCGTTCAGCTCTTCCAGCTTTGCCGCCATTAATTCACGACAGTGCGTCGCCAGTTTACGGACTGAAGTGGCCTCAAATTGTTTGACGTCCACCGGCGGCAGCATCTCTACAATCACCAGTCCGTTTTTCAGGCGGTTGAGGTTAATTTTGCCGTGAGTATTCGAGACCACAATCGGAATGACCGGCACGCCCGCCGCAACGGCGGCATGAAATGCCCCGGTTTTGAACGGTAATAATCCGCGACCGCGGCTGCGCGTGCCCTCTGGAAACATCCAGAATGAGATGCGCTTTTTATTAAACTGATCCACCAGCTCACCAATCGTACCGTGTGCTTTGGCGCGGTTGTCACGATCGATCAGCAGGTTACCGGCCAGCCAGTAAAGCTGCCCAAAAAAGGGTATCCATAACAGGCTTTTTTTACCCACGGTGACCGTCGTGGGCTGCACAATCTTGGCTGCCGTCACCATATCGTAGTTGTTCTGATGGTTAGCGATGTAAATCGCGTTGCCATAGTTTTCCGCGCCTTCGGGGCGGCGAAGCTCTACTTTAAGGCCAAACAGGGTCGATAATTTGCCAAACAGGTGACCAAAGGTCGCGACGTGGCGCGGGTTACGTGGCGAGAACAGACACCAGATGCACCCGAAAATACTTAACAGGGTTGAATAAATCACGACGATAATAGTACGTAATATCAGTAACATAGTTTCCTCAATATGACACGACTGGCCATCAGCCAGCCGGGTGAATTACGCGTCGCTGTCGGCGCTGTCAGGACGTGCCGGTGCATCCAGTTCGACCCGATCAATTTTCTGCAGGCCACGCGGCAGCAACGTGCCACGACGGCCGCGATCGGCACGGAACTTCTGCAACTCTTCACTGCGTAACAGCAGCTTGCGTTTGCCAACGTGCAGCGTAATCGCACTGCCCGGTGGCAGTATCATCAGCCAGGCCAGTTTATCGACTCCCGCTGCGGCATCCGCCGACGGAATGGAGATAATCTTGTTGCCTTTGCCCTTCGACATTTGCGGCAGCTCGCCTACCGGGAACATTAACATCCTGCCGGCCTGCGTAATGGCCAGCAACATGTCGTCTTCGTGATGCACGGCCATTGGCGTCATCACGCGCGCATTCTCAGGCAGGGTCAGCAGCGCTTTGCCCGCACGGTTGCGCGAAATCAGATCGTTGAAGGTACAGATAAAACCATATCCGGCATCAGAAGCCATGAGCAAACGCTGCTCTTCTGGCTCCATCAGCACCTGTTCAACGACAGCACCCGGCGGTGGCGTCAGCTTACCGGTTAGCGGCTCGCCCTGACCCCGTGCCGACGGCAGCGAGGTGGGATCGAGCGTATAGCTGCGTCCGGTTGAATCGATAAAGGCGACGGGTTGATTACTCTTACCGCGCGCCGCCGCCAGATAGCTGTCACCGGCTTTGTAGCTCAGCCCTGCCGGATCGATATCATGCCCTTTGGCACTGCGCACCCAGCCCATCTGCGACAGGACAATGGTGACAGGCTCGGAGGGAACCAGCTCAGTTTCGCTGAGTGCTTTGGCTTCTTCACGCTCACGCAATGGTGAGCGGCGATCGTCGCCAAAACTGTTGCTGTCGGCCTGCAGTTCTTTTTTCAGCAGCGTGTTCATTTTGCGTTCGGACGCCAGAATCGACTGCAGCTGATCGCGCTCTTTTTCCAGTTCGCTCTGCTCGCCGCGAATCTTCATCTCTTCCAGCTTCGCTAAATGGCGCAGCTTGAGCTCAAGGATCGCTTCGGCCTGGGTTTCACTGATCTCAAAGCGCGACATCAGTACCGGTTTCGGCTCATCCTCAGTACGGATGATGTGAATCACTTCGTCGATATTGAGGAAGGCCACCAGCAAACCGTCAAGAATATGCAGGCGACGCAGCACGCGATCTAACCGGTAGTTCAGACGGCGACGCACGGTGTCGCGGCGGAACACCAACCATTCCGACAGGATCTCCAGCAGGTTTTTCACCGCCGGACGGTTATCCAGCCCGATCATGTTGAGGTTAATGCGGTAGCTTTTTTCCAGGTCAGTGGTGGCGAACAGGTGGTTCATGACCTGATCCAGATCGACGCGATTGGATCGCGGTACGATCACCAGTCGGGTGGGGTTTTCGTGATCGGATTCGTCACGCAGATCCTCTACCATCGGCAACTTTTTGTTGCGCATCTGGTTGGCGATCTGCTCCAGCACGCGTGCGCCCGACACCTGATGCGGCAGCGCAGTGATCACCACTTCACCCTCTTCTTTCTTCCACACCGCACGCTGGCGAACCGAGCCGCGTCCGTTTTGGTAGATTTTACGGATCTCTTCACGCGGCGTAATGATCTCAGCTTCGGTCGGGAAATCCGGTCCCTGCACGATCTCCAGCAGCGCATCCAGGCTGGTTTTGGGATCGTCAATCAGGGCAATAGCGGCCTGGGCGACTTCACGCAAATTGTGCGGCGGAATATCGGTTGCCATGCCCACGGCGATGCCGGTGGTGCCGTTCAGCAGAATATTCGGCAGCCGCGCCGGCAGCATCTTCGGCTCCTGCATGGTGCCATCAAAGTTTGGCACCCAGTCGGCCGTGCCCTGACCCAGCTCGCCCAGCAGCACTTCGGCATATTTAGACAGGCGCGATTCGGTGTAACGCATGGCGGCAAAGGATTTGGGATCGTCCGGTGCCCCCCAGTTCCCCTGACCATCGACCAGCGGATAGCGGTAGGAAAAAGGCTGCGCCATCAGCACCATGGCTTCATAGCAGGCGCTGTCGCCATGAGGATGGTATTTACCCAGCACGTCACCCACGGTACGGGCGGATTTTTTAAATTTGGCTGTGGCGTTCAGTCCCAGCTCTGACATCGCAAAGACAATGCGGCGCTGCACGGGCTTTAAACCGTCGCCAATGTAAGGCAGCGCGCGGTCCATGATGACGTACATGGAGTAATTTAAGTACGCATTCTCAGTAAACGTATGCAGGGCAAGACGCTCTGCACCATCCTGCGTCAATTCGCTCATTAAGTCCTCATCCTCACATCGTGACCCGCAACGGCGGATCACCCGGCGGTTGTTTGGCGAGGATAGTACCTTATTCGCGGGTGTTAGTCACAGTCCTGACGCAGTCAGCTCAGGGTTTTTTCCCTGTTTATTGCATGCCAAAAACGACGCTCCAGACAAAATGCTCAGCATCTTATTTCTAATAGTTTGTGACCGCGCTCGCAATTAATCACTGGCGAACGTCGCGCGTATTAATCCTGTCCTGCTTCCGGGACAACATTTAGTATTGTTGATTCGCCTTTCTCGCCCTACATTCCCTTTCATCGACATCAGGTTATTTTATTTTTATGCCAGGTTGGATTAAACGAATTGCCACTTAAGCACCGCTAACGAAATAATAGACAGGTGACTGAATGCAGAATCTGACTTCACGACAACATCGCTTACTGAAATTACTGCTACAGGCCGGCACGCCGCTGGCTTTAACGCAATTAGCCCAGCAGTTGAGCGTGTCGGAAAAAAGTATTTATCGCGATTTACAGCGCCTGGAAATCTGGCTGAGTGACTGGCAGGTGCCGTTGATCAAGCTGCCCGGACGCAGTGTGATGCTGCAAACCGACGACAGAGAGCAACGCCTGCTTTTACAGCAGCACCTCGCCAGTGAAGAAAACTGGTCTGAGGGGCTAAGCAACAATGCACGCCGGGTGAAAATTCTGTCGCAGCTGCTGAGGGATGCCCCGCGAGAAACCTCAATCAGTAAATTATCTGAACGTTATTTCATCAGCCATGCCTCTATCGTCAACGATTTAAAGGTGATTGAAGAGTGGCTGCAGCCGCTGGAACTCCAGGTCGTGCGCAGTCAGAGCGGCACCCATGTGGAAGGCAGCGAACAGGCATTGCGCCAGGCAATGGTATCGCTGATTAACGATGTTATGCAGCATAACGTTGGCAGTAATACGCCGTTGCCACGGCTGGACCCGGGCAGTTACCAGGCGCTGATTCACTATTTTGGCGAAGAAGATGTGGCCTTTGTGCAGACCTTACTGCAGCACATGGAGCAGCAACTTGGCTATCCCCTGAGCGATGCCTACTACATCAATCTGTCGACCCACATCCTGATCATGATCCACCGCATGTCGCAGGGTAAGGCCTTATCCCTGCCGCTGGCGCTGAGCGCCCAGGAAATGGACAACCGTATCCTGAAGATTGCCCGGCAAATGGTGGTACAGATTGAACAACGTTTAGGACAGTCAGTACCGGCTGATGAGATCGGATTTATTTATCAGTACATTATTTCTTCCGGCATTGTTGTTGAGGAACGCGGTAGCGATATGCTGCCGCAATATCAATTTTCGAATAAAGAATCGCGCAATATAACGCTTGAATTAATTCACTGTTTCTCAGATCTCATTCAACAGGATCTCACCACCGATCCTTTATTATTTGAAGGTTTACTTTTTCATATTAAGCCATTACTTAACCGGCTTAAATATCATATTCGTATTCGCAATCCGTTACTGGATGATATTAAAACCGAGCTGAGTGAAATTTTTACGCTGACGCAGCGGGCCATGCAGATTACCGCGACACGTTTTCATTATGCGTCCATCGCTGATGATGAAGTGGGTTATTTGTGTGTTCATTTTCAGGCTGCGCTGGAACGGCAAATCGCCCACAAACGTATTCTGCTGGTGTGTTCCAGCGGCGTGGGCACTTCGCATCTCCTTAAGAGCCGTATTCTGCGCGCGTTCCCGGACTGGATTATTGCGGGCGTCATTTCTGCCAGTAACCTGGGCGATTTTTGCCAGCAAGAGCCGGTGGACCTGGTGATTTCTACCATTCATCTTGATATCGCGACGTTTCCAACCGTGTATGTGACCGCGTTTTTCAATGACGACGACATTCGTCGTGTGACTGACGCCATGATTGGCAGCCAACTGCCGCAGGCCGTTAACAGCGTCCTGGCTGAACATTAACTGAATGAGGTCTGACAGATGGATATTTCTCGCATTCTTACGCCGCGCCGCGTCAATCTCAACCTGCAAGCCAGCAGTAAAGAGGAGGCGATTGTTGAACTGACCGATTTGCTGTTCAGTGACGACGCCATCAGCGATAAAGCGGCTTTTATCAAGGACGTCTGGCTACGTGAAGCGGAAGGATCGACAGGGTTTGAAAACCATATTGCCATTCCGCACGGTAAATCGTCAGCCGTTAAACAAACCACATTAGCCATTGGGCGTAGCCAACAGGATATTCCGTGGGAAACGCTGGATGGCAGTAAGGTGCGCTGCATTATCCTGTTTGCCGTGCGTCTTGAAGATCAAAATACTCCCCATATTCGCCTGCTGTCCCAGGTGGCCAGTGCGCTGGCCGATGATGAGGTGATAGCGCAGTTGCTGGTGGAAAATGACCCCAGCGAAATCATTCGGCTGTTCAGTCAGTACGCCGAAACCGACCTCTGTTAATCCTACACGTCCGAGGTAGACCATGAACATCGTCTGTGTTGCCGCCTGTACGGCGGGCATCGCGCATACCTACATTGCGCGCGAAAAACTGATCAAGGGTGCACATGCCCTTGGTCACACCATCCACGTGGAAACGCAGGGCACCATTGGTACCGAAAATGCCCTGGATGCCGACACCATCGCCGCCGCCGATGTGGTCATTCTGGCGGTAGACGTGAAGATCAACGGTGAAGAACGCTTTCGCGGCAAACCGATCGTCAGGGTGAAAACCGAAGTGGTGATCAAGTCGCCGATCAAGTTTCTGGAAAAAGTGGCGGATTCACTGGCGCGCGCCTGAGGAGATCCACAATGAACGATAACAAAAGACAGTATGGGCAGGAGATCAAAGGCCATCTGTTGACCGGGATCTCCTGGATGATCCCGCTGATTGTCGCCGCCGGGATCTGTATCGCCCTGGGCCAGGTGATCGGCGGACCGGACGTTGGCAAACATCCCGGCACGATAGCCTGGATGTTGAACCAGATGGGCGGCTGGGGCATGGGATTGATCGTGCCGTTGATCAGCGCCGCCATCGCCTATTCAATTGCCGACAGGCCTGGCTTTGCACCCGGTTTAATCGTGGGCTTTATCTGCGGTCAGATCGGCACCGGCTTTATCGGCGGCATCCTGGGTGGCTTCCTGGTGGGTTATACGGTGATTCTGCTGCGGCGCACTATCCGGTTGCCACAGTCGATGCAGGGGCTGATGCCCATCATGGTGTTGCCCGTGCTGAGCACCATTATCGCCGGACTTCTGATGATGACCTTTATCGGCCAACCCATCGTCTGGCTACAGAAGGCGTTGATTGCGCTGCTGGAATCCATGCAAGGCGGTTCTAAATTCGTCATGGGGGCGATTCTTGGGGCGATGGCGACCTTCGACTTCGGCGGCCCGGTGAATAAAACCATGTCGCTGTTTGCGGATGGCATGCTGGTCGACGGCATTTATGGACCGGAAGCGGTCAAATTTGTCGGCTCGATGATCCCCCCTTTTGGTATCACCCTTTCCTGGTTGTTAACCCGCCATAAGTACACCCGCGCGGAAAAAGAAGCGCTGAAGGCGGCCTTTCCGATGGGGATCTGCATGATCACCGAAGGTGTGATCCCGATAGCTGCCCGCGATCTGTTTCGTGTCGTCGGCAGCTGTGTGGTGGCGTCCGCCGTCGCCGGTGGGCTGATTATGGTCTGGGGCGTCGAAGCGCCTGTGCCTCATGGCGGTATGTTCGTGGTTCCCCTCTTTACCAAACCCTGGCTGTTCTGTCTGGCGCTCGGTATCGGCAGCACGATCTGTGGCGTGATGTTATCGCTGCTGAAAAAGCCGGTCACCGAAGCCGACGAGGAGTTTGACGATGTGGAAGACCACAGCGTTCGCGATGACGACATTAAATTCACACTGGAATAAGGAGTGCGTATGTACGCGGCAATGAATGACCTGATAGCGCAGGCCGCCCGTCACCAATACGCGGTACTGGCCATCAACTGTTTTAACCTGGAAAGCGCCCGTGCGGCCGTGCAGGCGGCGGAGGAGCAACGTGCGCCCCTGATCCTGAATGTTTATCAGGGACACAGTCGTCATTTTCCGCCCGCTGTTGCCGTGCCGCTGGTTCAGGCGCTGGTGGCGGATGCCAGCGTGCCGGTCGCCCTGGCGCTCGACCATGGGACAGACTTTGCGCTGATTGGGCAGGCCTTTCGCGCCGGTTTTACCGGGCTGATGATCGATGCCTCTTCCGAGCCATTGGCAGAAAATATTCGCCAGACGGCAAAGGTGGTCGAGATGGCTCACACCGCTGGCGTTTGTGTGGAAGGCGAACTGGGGCATATCGCCGATGCCCCAACTTATGCGCTGGCGGACGCCACGGTAAAAATGACACAGGTGGCGGATGTGCTGCCCTTTCTGGAACAAACGGGCATCGATCTGTTAGCGGTGTCGGTTGGTACCGCGCACGGGCTCTATCCCGCTGGCGTCAAACCGCAAATCGACTTTCAGCGTCTGGCTGAACTGCATGCCGTCTCGCCGGTCCCCCTTGCGCTTCACGGCGGCAGCGGAACGCCTGCGGAGGCGATTCGTCGCGTCAGTCAGCACGGCGTCGCCAAGATTAACGTCGGTGCAGCCGTTTTTGATGCCGGCAAGCAGGCGATCCAACAGGCGCTTAAACAGCATCCTTCTGCTGAACTGCCTGACCTGATGGCGCTGATGGCGTCCGCCTGTCGCGCAGTCGTGCATGACTATCTGAGCTTCTCCGGCTCCGCGAATCAGATCTGATTTTTTTCTGCTGTAACCCGGTGCGCGTCGCTGAACGTCAGCGCAGGGCATCCCTTTGTCGTAAAACAAGCTGAGGAAGATTTAACATGTTGATTTCAATGAAAGAGATGTTAAGCCCCACCCGTCAACACCGCTTTGCTATAGGCGCATTTAACGTGGCTGACAGCTGTTTTATCCGCGCGGTGGTGGAAGAAGCCGAAGCCACCGATACCCCGGCCATTATCTCTATTCATCCCAGCGAACTGGAGTTCGTGACGGATGCGTTTTTTGGCTATGTGCGGGAGCGCACCCTGAAAAGCCGCGTGCCTTTTACCCTGCATCTGGATCATGGCGCTTCGGTTGCCCATGTGTTGCGGGCCATCCAGTGTGGCTTTACATCGGTCATGATTGATGGCTCGCTCCTGCCCTATGAAGAAAACGTGGCGCTGACCAAAGAAGTGGTGAAACTGGCCCATGCGGTGGGCGTTTCCGTGGAAGGCGAACTGGGCACCATTGGCGATACCGGTACGTCGGTAGAAGGTGGCGTCAGTAAGGTGATTTATACCGAGCCGGCGCAGGCGGAAGATTTTGTGCAGCGCACTGGCGTGGATACCTTAGCGGTGGCAATAGGCACGGCGCACGGTATTTATCCCAAAGATATGAAACCGGAACTGCAAATGCACATCCTGCGGGATATCTCGCAACGCGTGTCCATTCCGCTGGTGCTGCACGGCGGTTCGGCAAATCCGGATGCGGAAGTGGCTGAAGCGGTTACGCTGGGCGTGGGTAAAATCAATATCTCCAGCGATATGAAATATGCCTACTTCCAGAAAGTCCGCGAAGTCTTAACCCGTGAAACCTGGTGGGACCCTAACGTTATCTATCCCGAAGCGATTGAAGCCGCTAAAGCGGTGATCCGCTACAAAATGAATTTGTTTGGCGGACTGGGAAAAGCGTCGCTGTATTGAGTACTGAAGGGTAAAAATGTGTGGTTGGTGTTCCGTGCGGTTCCCACCGCCACGGTATCGGATCTGACGTCCTCGCGCCGCTAACGCGGTGCCTTCGCGGCGTTCGTCAGCCTGACGAACCAGCGGAGACGGTACTTCCTGTACCGGCTCCGCTTTTTGCCCGCGTCCTGCGGGCAAATTCTGGCTTCCTCGCTCTGCTCAGCGCTGCGAATTGTCTGTTCCGCTCCCGTGGCGGTGGGCACAGTGACGCATGTGCGCCGTTTCGGACGGCTATCTGCAGTTTTGAAGCCCGGCGTTAACACATCAGGGGAACCCCCTGCTTTCTCCTTACTTCATCACACCCATCCACTGCTGGGCGATCTGCGCATATTCCCCGGTCGCGGTGCTCAGATGCAGCCACTGATCGACATACTGCTTCCAGCTCATATCATCACGCGGAATCATATAGGCCTTTTCGCCATACTGGAGCGGTTTATCCGGGTTGAGCGCACATAACGTCGGAAAGCGTTTTTGCTGGTACAGCGCCTCGGAGGCATCGGTGATCATCACATCGGCTTTGTTGTCCACCAGCTGCTGGAAGATGGTCACGTTATCGTGAAACAGCGTTAACGAGGCCTGAGGTAAGTGGCTGTGAACAAACGCCTCGTTCGTGCCCCCTGCTGGCTCAACCAGACGCACGCTGGACTGGTTCATCTGTTCGACCGTCTGGTACTTCGTTTTATCCGCACAA
Organism: Pantoea sp. SJZ147; assembly: GCF_007828605.1. Classification (NCBI taxonomy): domain Bacteria; kingdom Pseudomonadati; phylum Pseudomonadota; class Gammaproteobacteria; order Enterobacterales; family Erwiniaceae; genus Pantoea; species Pantoea sp. SJZ147. Next base: position 70,400 of record NZ_VIVB01000015.1, on the reverse strand, counting down.
CGCACCAGCGGAATTTTACCGTCCACGCCCAACGGCTGCGCAAACCAGGCGGTCTGCTGGCGCTTCAGCGTGACCGATACGCCACCCAGGGCGATATCGCACTGCTTAGCCAGAAAGTCCTGCGTCAGGGTTTTCCAGGTCGTGGGAACCCACTGCACCTTCGCCCCAAGTGATGCCGCCAGCGACTGGGCCATACTGATATCCAGCCCCTCATAGCTGCCATCAGGTTTCAGAAAGCTGTAAGGCTTGTAGTCCCCGGTGGTGCAGACTTTGAGGGTTTTACTGCTGAGGATGGTGTCCAGACGAGACTCGGCCTGAGCGCCGGTCGCCGCCAGCAGTAACATGATTACGAGTGTTTTTTTCATCATTATATTTTTTTCGAAGATGGGTTTGCGCCGTTATGGTGACATAACCCCGCTGGTTATTGCGCTATTCGCAAAAGTGTTGTGATCATTCTCGCATTTTTCTCCGGCACGTCTCCCCCTAAGCTATCCCCATTGACGTATAGGGGAGAGAAGCTGAATGAGTAAAATTTTAATTATCGATGGCGGTAAAACCTTCGCCCATTCTAAAGGCGAGCTGAATCATACACTGACCGATGTGGCCGCCAGCCAACTGCGTGATCTGGGCCATGAAGTGACGATTACCGTTGCCGACAGCGATTATGTCGTGGCCGAAGAAGTGCAAAAATATGTCGACAGTGACGTGGTCATTTACCAAATGCCGGGCTGGTGGATGGGCGAGCCCTGGACCGTGAAACGTTACATTGATGAGGTTTTCACCGAAGGCCACGGTAAGCTTTACGCCAGCGATGGACGCACACGTGCTGACGACGCCAAAAAATACGGTTCAGGCGGGCTGATTCAGGGCAAAAAATATATGCTGTCCCTCACCTGGAACGCGCCCCTCGAGGCTTTTACCGACCCCGAGCAGTTCTTTGAAGGCGTTGGCGTAGACGGACTCTATCTGCATTTCCACAAGGCGAATCAGTTCCTGGGTATGGAAGCATTGCCGACCTTTATCTGTAACGACGTGATGAAACAGCCTGATGTCCCACGCGATATTGCACGTTATCGCACGCACCTCAGCGAGATTTTTGCTTAAATAGCGTTTCATCCAGAAAGAGGAAAAGTGAATGTTAACCGTCGTTGCTGAAATTTGTGTAAAACCAGGCTGTCGTCAGAAAGTGCTGGATGCGTTTCACCAGGTGATTCCTACCGTGCTGGAAGAAGAAGGCTGTCACCAGTACAGCCCTCTGGTCGATCATCAGGCGCAGGTGCCGTGGAAGCACAATTCACCCGATTCGGTTTTTATGCTGGAGCAGTGGGAAACGCTACGCCATCTTGATCAACATCAGCAGATGCCGCATATGGAAGCCCATCGTACTGCGATTAAAGACTATGTGACGGACGTGAAAATTCTGGTGCTTGAGCCGGGTAAATAATTTTTTGCGGCGCTTACATGAAAAAGCCCCGGCGATGGCCGGGGCTTTTTGCATCTGGCGGCGAACTACACTTCAATGTCCGCTTTATCGCCTTTTTCCTGTAACCAGTTGCGGCGGTCTTCGGAACGCTTTTTCGCCAGCAGCATATCCATGACCCGCAAGGTCTGGTCAATATCATCGTCACTGATGGTGAGCTGTACCAGACGTCGCGTATTGGGATCGAGCGTGGTTTCGCGTAGCTGCAGCGGGTTCATTTCACCCAGCCCTTTAAAACGCTGCACGTTTGGCTTGCCCTTCTTGCGCTTCAGTTGCTCCAGCACGCCCTCTTTCTCGTCTTCATCCAGCGCGTAATACACTTCTTTGCCCAGATCGATACGATAAAGTGGCGGCATCGCCACATAGACGTGGCCATTTTTTACCAGCGTGCGGAAGTGCTTCACAAACAGAGCGCAGAGCAATGTGGCAATGTGCAGTCCATCCGAGTCGGCATCCGCAAGAATACAGACTTTACCGTAGCGCAGCTGAGACAGGTCTTCACTGTCGGGATCGATACCGATCGCCACCGAAATATCATGCACCTCCTGCGAGGCCAGCACTTCATCAGATGAGACTTCCCAGGTATTCAGGATCTTACCTTTAAGTGGCATGATCGCCTGATATTCACGATCGCGCGCCTGCTTCGCCGATCCGCCTGCCGAATCCCCTTCCACCAGGAACAGCTCGGTTTTATTCAGATCCTGCGCGGTACAGTCCGCCAGTTTTCCTGGCAGGGCCGGGCCGCTGGTCAGTTTTTTACGCACCACTTTCTTGGCCGCACGCATACGGCGCTGGGCGCTGGAAATCGCCAGCTCCGCCAGCTGTTCCGCTGCCTGCACGTTCTGGTTCAGCCACAGGCTGAAAGCATCTTTTACTACGGCAGACACAAAGGCCGCGCACTGGCGCGAGGACAAACGCTCTTTTGTCTGCCCTGCAAACTGCGGGTCCTGCATTTTCACTGACAGCACATAGGCGCAGCGATCCCAAATATCCTCCGCAGACAGCTTAACGCCGCGCGGCAGAATATTGCGGTATTCGCAAAATTCACGCATGGCATCCAGCAAGCCCTGGCGCAGCCCATTCACATGGGTACCGCCCTGCATGGTGGGAATCAGGTTGACATAGCTTTCCGTCAGCAGCTCACCGCCTTCCGGCAGCCACAGTAACGCCCAGTCAACCGCTTCAATATCACCGGCAAAGGTGCCGACAAAGGGTTTTTCCGGCAACGTCGGCAGGCCATTCACGGCTTCACACAGGTAATCGGTCAGGCCATCGTCATAGCACCAGCGCTGTTCGGTATTGTTTAGCTTGTCTTTAAAGACAATTTCCACGCCCGGACACAGCACGGCTTTGGCTTTAAGCAGATGGGATAAGCGGGATACCGAGAAACGCGGGCTGTCAAAGAAGTGCTCGTCCGGCCAGAAATGGACGCTGGTACCCGTGTTGCGCTTGGCAACGGTGCCCGTTACCGTAAGATCCTGCACTTTGTCGCCATTTTCGAAGGCGATAAAATAGATCTCGCCATTACGGCGCACGTTGACTTCAACACGTTTGGACAGGGCGTTAACCACCGAAATGCCGACGCCATGCAGGCCACCGGAAAACTGGTAGTTTTTATTCGAGAATTTGCCGCCCGCATGCAGCCGGCACAGAATAAGCTCCACGGCCGGGACGCCTTCTTCCGGATGGATATCCACCGGCATGCCACGGCCATCGTCGATGACTTCCAGCGACTGATCGGCATGTAAAATCACTTCTACGCGCCTGGCATGGCCCGCCAGTGCCTCATCGACACTGTTATCAATCACTTCCTGACCTAAGTGGTTAGGCCGCGTCGTATCGGTATACATTCCCGGGCGACGGCGAACCGGCTCAAGGCCAGTCAGGACCTCAATGTCACCCGCATTATAGCTTGATTGACTCATGGTAACTGTCTGATTAGAAGAAGAAAATGGTTGCGATTTCCGCGTTACTCAAGAGTGATTCAGGCCCAGAAAGTCCAGAATTTGCGGGAAATGGCGCTCGAATCCAGTGAATGCATGATTTCCGCCCTCTTCCACCGTATGACGACACGCGCTGTAATAGTCGAGCGCCTGGCGGTAATCGAGCACTTCATCGCCGGTTTGTTGCAGCAACCACAATAAATCAGGTGCTTCCAGCTGTTCAATCTGCATCACTTTCAGATCGTAAATGTGGCGAGACTCTAACACATATTGCTGGCCGGTGTAGGGATTCTGATTTTCCCCTAAAAAATCCACCAGCAACTCAAATGGCCGCACGGCGGGATTGACGACCACCGCAGGCAACATAAAGCACTGTGACAGCCAGGTCGCGTAATAACCGCCCAGGGAGGAGCCTACCAGCCCCATATCGCGCCCGCTGTTGCTCAGCACAATATCTTCCAGCATCGCGGCGGCATCGGCCGGAAACGTGGGAAGCTGCGGCACAATCATCTCAATATCAGGATGGTTGTGGCTCAGCCACTGTTTAAACAACGTGGCTTTTGCTGAAAGCGGTGAACTGTTAAAGCCGTGCAGGTAAAGCAGTGCCTTCATCCGTCAATATCCTTCAGCGTCAAGATCGGGACAAAACGCCTGAGTGGTTAGCCGGTTAACTTCCGTCTCTAGCTGACCGTCATCGTGCAGCGTAAACCAGCGCCAGCCCGGCGCAACGGTATCAATAGTGAAGCTGGTGCAGTGCGGTTTGAACTGCACGCAGGTGGAAGGCGTTGCCAGAACGCGTCGGCCGTGCCAGTCCACATCCATTTCCTGATGGATATGGCCGCATACCAACGTCTTTGCCAGCGGATAGTGCTGTAGCACGGCATCAAGCTGATGCGGATTGCGCAGGCTGTGCTGATCAAGCCAGGTGCAGCCTGAAGCGAGAGGATGATGGTGCAGCAGCACCAACGTATGACGCAGGGGAAAGCGCGCGAGCGCGTTATTGAGCCAGTCAAGTTGATAGTCACTTAACATGCCATGCGGCACGCCGAAGACCTGGCTGTCCAGCAGCACCACCTGCCAGTGTTCCCCCATCAGTACATGTTTATGGGTGTTAATCCCGGCCTTGGCCAGCGTATCTACCATCGCGGGCTGAAAATCATGATTACCCGGCAGCCAGACGCAGGGTTTAGGCAAGCGCGAAATGCCCTCAACAAAATGCTGATAGGCTTCGACCGAGTGATCCTGAGAGAGATCGCCGGTGGCTACAATGAGATCATAATCGCACTGCTGCGCGATGATCGCATCCAGCACCGCGTCATAACTCGACCAGGTATTCACTCCCAGCAGCGATTCATGTTTTCCTGCGAACAAGTGTGTGTCCGTCACTTGCAGAATCCGAAACTCGGACCCCGTTGTCGCAGGAAGAGTTAGCAGGCTATCCAAAGCGTTTCCTTCGTCTCTACGCCATTCAATGCATTATACGTATCAGCAAACCGGTACTGCCATCGCGCCATGCGTCAGACAGTAGCGTAACCAGTCAGCGAGGAACTGATTGATTTGATGTTTTTCATCACGCTGATTCATCTTTTTATTCGGGTAATCATAACGCGCTTTAAACCGATAGATCTGCTGTGTTGAACACACTTCAGCGACCATAGCGTCATGATACAGCCTGACAGACATCGACGGCAGGCTCCAGTAACTCACCGCCGGGACCGTCTGACGAATTTCGACCAGCGTGGTGTAACGGGTGGATTCTTCAATCGTTAACTGATAGCGGGCGCCACTTACCTGATAGATCACCGATGCGCCTGCCTCGTCATCGCGTGGTAGCAGACGGCGTAACTGGGCGAAATTGGTCTCGCACAGCCGCATCATCTCGGGGAAATCAGGGGTATAGCGCTGTTTCATTTTTGCGTCCACTCTTCTCGAAGTTCTTTATGGTGCAGTGCCAGCCATTGCAAGGCGATGACAGATGCCGCGTTATCAATAATCCCCTGTTCCACCCAGTGGTAGGCCTGTTCACGGCTGACCACATGCACGAGAATATCCTCATTCTCTTCCTCCAGACCATGGCATCCTGTTGCCAGACTGGCATCCACTTCACCGACCATTACCGATAAACGTTCGCTGGTGCCGCCGGGGCTGGCAAGATAGTTCAACACGGGCTTCACCCGGCCAACGTCCAGACCGGCTTCTTCTAAGGCTTCACGGCGTCCTACCTGTTCCGGGGTTTCACCTTGCTCAATAATGCCCGCAATCATTTCCAGTAGCCACGGCGTTGGGCTGCAGTCAAAGGCCGGGATGCGGATCTGTTCAATCAGCACCACTTCATCACGGATGGGATCATAAGGTAGCAGTACGGCAGCATGACCGCGCTCAAAAACTTCACGGGTCACTTCCCCGCTCATCCCGCCCTTAAACAGACGGTGACGAAAGCGGTAGCGAACGATGGAAAAAAAACCGTCGTAGGCTGTTTCTCGTGCAATAATTTCTACATCATTTTTTGTGAAAGTCACAGGTGATGTTTTATTGTCCTTCATCATTGGGTTCCTTTTGCAGATTGGGATGACACAGATAAAACACAAGCCCAGGCACCATTCAAACAGTCATTACTGAGTTATTTACCTGAAACACACAAATATGGCACGTTCAGCCACCTTATCTCACAGTTGCCCTCTGCTAGAATCTGCGATAATTTTTGGCTTACCGGCGGCACTATCATTGCGATTTGCTGCAACAAAAGGAATGCAAATGAAAAAACTGCTCCCATTATTTATTGGGCTGAGCCTGGGCGGTTTCAGCGTCGCCAGCCAGGCGGAAAACCTGCTTCAGGTTTACCAACAAGCGCGTTTAAGCAACCCGGATCTGCGGAGTTCCGCTGCCACTCGCGATGCTGCGTTTGAGAAAATCAACGAAGCGCGCAGCCCTTTATTACCACAGCTGGGTTTGGGTGCAGACTATAGCTATGCAAATGGCTATCGTGATAGTAGCGGTATTCATTCCAACACGACCAGTGGCACACTGCAATTGACGCAAACCATTTTTGACATGTCAAAATGGCGCGCGCTGACTCTGCAGGAAAAAACCGCCGGTATTCAGGACGTCACGTATCAGGTTGCTCAGCAGGATTTGATTCTGAATACCGCCACGGCCTATTTCAACGTGTTGAAAGCTATTGATACGCTTTCTTACGTCGAAGCGCAGAAGATGTCCATCTACCGCGAACTGGATCAAACCACTCAGCGCTTCAACGTGGGCCTGGTTGCGATTACCGACGTGCAGAACGCCCGCGCACAGTATGACAGCGTGCTGGCGAATGAAGTGACGGCGCGGAATAACCTGGATAACTCGGTGGAGTCCCTGCGTCAGATCACCGGCATGGACTACCTGGCGCTGGCCTCGCTGAATATCGATCGCTTTAAAACCACCAAACCTGATGACGTTAACTCGCTGCTCAAGCAGGCAGAAAGCCGTAACCTTAATCTGCTTTCTGCTCGCCTGAATCAGGATTTAGCCCGTGAGCAGATTCGTTCTGCGGAATCAGGCCACCTGCCAACGCTCGATCTGACTGCCTCAACCGGCCTGTCTAACAGCAAGTACGGCGGAAGCCGCGCTGAACAGAGTGCAAACTCAACCGACTCGATTACCGGAAACAGTAAAGTCGGCCTGAGCTTTACGCTTCCGCTATACAGCGGCGGCAGCGTGACCTCGCAGGTGAAACAGGCGCAATACAGCTTTGTCAGCGCCAGCGAGCAGTTGGAAGCGGCGCACCGTTCCGCTGTCCAGACGGTGCGGTCTTCTTACAACAACGTAAATGCGTCAGCGAGCAGCATTGCGGCCTATAAACAAGCCGTGGTTTCTGCGCAAAGCTCATTAGACGCAATGGAAGCCGGTTATCAGGTCGGTACGCGTACCATCGTTGATGTGCTGAACGCCACCTCAACCCTGTATAACGCGAAACAGCAGTTGTCAGATGCCCGTTACAGCTATCTGATTAACCAGCTGAACATCAGCTATGCGCTGGGTACGCTAAACGAGCAGAGTCTGGGTATTCTCAACAGCCAGTTAGGCAAAGAGATCTCCACGTCACCTGAAACCGTTCAGCCGCAAAACGTTCAGCAGGTGTTGGGTGACGATCATATCGCGTCCTCTTCAGAAACCGCGACGGCGCCAGTGCGCCCTGCGGCCCATAAGAGCAGCCGTAATCCATTCGGTCACTAATCAGGTTGCGGGCTGCTTTGCGGCCCGCTTCTCTTAAAAACGTATAACTAAGTAAAGATCCCCGTCCTGCCTGGCCGTTAGCTTCATTTCTCGCCACTCATCCCCTATTCTATGCGCTACCTTTGGGCACAGGATATTTATAATGAAACGGACTAAAACGATCCGCTATGACGCCTTTCGTAAGAGCTGGCAAGCAAGACACTTAACGCCTGTTGCTATCGCTGTATCAGCGGTATTTATGCTGGCAGGTTGTGAACAAAACGATGAAACCGTCTCGCTTTATCAGAACGCTGATGATTGCGCAAAAGCCAACCCTGGCCAGAATGCGCAATGCACCACCGCGTTTAACAATGCGAAAAAAGAAGCTGAACGCACCGCACCGAAATACGCAACGCGTGAAGACTGTGTGGCGGAATTTGGTGAAAACCAGTGTCAGCAGGCACCTGCTCAGGCGGGCGTGGGCAGCACTAACGCCGAGTCGCAGCAAAGCGGCAGCTTCTGGATGCCATTGATGGCGGGCTATATGATGGGCCGCATGATGGGCGGCGGAGCAGGTTTTGCGCAGCAGCCGCTGTTCTCACCTAAAACGCCAAACAGCCCGGCTAACGGTCAGTTTGTCGATGCTTCCGGTCGTAACTACGGTAACGCCACTTCCGGTAAAACCATGACGGTTCCTAAAACCGCCATGGCGCCTAAGCCGACCACGACCTCAACCATCACGCGCGGTGGCTTTGGTGAAACGGTCGCCAAGCAAAACAGTATGCAGCGTAGCAGTGCCACCGGCACCTCTAATCGTTCGCTGGGAGGCTAAACCCGTTTATGCAACGCATCGCGATTTCAGAGCGCCCGGGCTGGCGGGAAAAAGCCACGGAGTTTGGTTTTCGTTTTCACACCATGCACGGTGAGCCTTACTGGTGTGAAGATGCTTACTATCAGTTCACGCTGGCGCAGATTGATTATCTTGAGGACGTCACCGCCGAGCTTCATCAGATGTGCCTGCAGGTGGTGGAAAAAGTGGTGAACAGCGAAGCGCTGCTCACCAAATTCCGCATCCCTAAGCACACCTGGGACTTCGTGCGCGACTCATGGCAACAGCGTCAGCCTTCGCTTTACTCGCGCCTTGACCTTGCCTGGGATGGCAAAAGCGATGCCAAACTGCTGGAAAACAATGCCGACACGCCCACGTCGCTGTATGAAGCGGCGTTTTTTCAGTGGCTGTGGCTGGAAGATCAGCTCAACGCTGGACAGCTGCCGCAAGGCAGCGATCAGTTCAACAGCCTGCAAGAGAAACTCATCGACCGCTTTACGGTGCTTCATCAGCAACAGGGGTTTAACTGGCTGCATTTCGCCTGCTGCCGTGATACCGATGAAGATCGCGGCACAGTGCAATACTTACAGGACTGTGCCACGGAAGCCGGACTACCGAGCGAATTTCTCTACATCGATGAGATAGGGCTGGGGGAGAAAGGCCAGTTTACGGATGCCCAGGATCAGGTCATCAGCAATCTGTTCAAGCTTTATCCGTGGGAATTTATGCTGCGCGAGATGTTTTCTACCAAGCTGGCCGATGCGGGCGTACGCTGGCTGGAACCTGCCTGGAAAAGCATCCTGTCAAACAAAGCGTTGCTGCCTCTGCTGTGGGAGATGTTCCCGAATCACCCCAACCTGTTGCCCGCCTGGTTTGCCGAAGACGATGTGCCACCGATGGACAAGTACGTCGTCAAACCGCTGTTCTCGCGCGAAGGTGCCAATATTCGTATTGTGGAAAACGGCAAAGAGATCGCCCGTGTGGACGGTCCTTACGGCGAAGAAGGCATGATCGTCCAGCAGTTTCACCCTCTGCCAAAATTTGGTGACAGCTACACCCTGATTGGCAGCTGGTTGATAGACGATCAGCCTGCAGGCATCGGCCTGCGTGAAGATCGCGACCTGATCACCCAGGATCTTTCGCGTTTTTATCCGCACGCGTTCATCGACTGACTGTTCTTATCCAGGCCAGCACGCTGGCCTGTTTTCACGCTAGCCGACCTGCACCGACAACATACTGATAGCGCCCATTTCCATGCCTTCGACAGGGACGGTGACGGCCTCGTCTGCATGGCGAGATCCCAGCACATACAGCAGCGGCAGGAAGTGTTCCGGCGTCGGATTGGATAACGCCGCATCCGGATGCTGCATAAAATTCACCAGCGGATGTGCATCTGCCTCGGCCTGAACCGCCAGATTATCGCGCACATAGTCGTTGAATCCGGTCGCCCAGTCATAAGCGTTTCCGCCGCCCCACAGAACCTTACGCAGGTTGTGCACGACATTGCCGCTGGCAACGATCATGACACCGCGATCGCGCAGTTCAGACAGCTTTTTGCCCATCTCAAAATGCCAGGCCGCAGGCTTGCCGCTGTCGATACTAAGCTGGACTACCGGAATATCCGCCTCAGGATACATTTTAATGAGTACGCCCCACGAGCCGTGATCGAATCCCCATGCATGGTCCTGATAAACCGGCACAGGCGATAAAATCTCAGCGATTTCGTTTGCCAGCTCAGGCGAACCCGGCGCGGGATAGCGGGTATCAAAAAGCGCCTGCGGAAAACCGCCAAAATCATGGATGGTGCGCGGCTTCTCCATCGCGGTGACCGCCGTTCCCTGGGTGTACCAGTGAGCCGAAATGGCCAGGATCGCCCGTGGTCGTGGCAGCGTGGCACCGGCTTGACGCCAGGCTTCGGTGTAGCGGTTTTCTTCTAGCGCGTTCATCGGGCTGCCGTGTCCCAAAAACAGTGCCGGCATACGTACCTGGTTCATAGCGATCCTTAATATGTTCACTCAATAAACACTACGATACGCTCTTTGCAGACGTTATCACGCGGATAAGCATGATGTTGTCTTTCAGGAAATTTGAACAATATGGAAGGGTACAACAGAGGGAAAAACAGGCGGTGCCAGGTGAAACAATCAGGCCAGAATATCTGGCCTGATGAGAAAACGCTTAGCTGGCCTGACGCGTTTCATGCTCGCGACGATAGGCGACCAGGTCTTCGATGGTAACCACCGGCATAGCATGTTGTTTCGCGAAGACGATGACTTCAGGCGCATGGGCCATCGAGCCGTCGTCGTTCGTCAGTTCACACAACACGCCTGCAGGTTTAAAGCCCGCCAGCGTAACGAGATCAATGGTCGCTTCCGTATGACCGCCACGGGCCAGAACGCCGCCATCGTGTGCACGGAGCGGGAAAACGTGGCCAGGACGGTTTAAGTCTTCTGGCTTAGCGTTATCGGCGATTGCGGTGCGAATAGTGGTGAGACGATCCTGGGCGGAAACACCTGTGGTAACGCCTTTCGCCGCTTCGATGGTGACGGTAAAACCCGTGCCGTAGGCGCTGGTATTGTTTTCCACCATCATCGGCAACGCCAGCTGCTGGCGGCGTTCTTCGGTCAGGCAAAGACAAACGATGCCGCTGCCGTGGCGAATGGTGAGCGCCATCTGCTCGACGGTCATGGTTTCAGCGGCGAAAATCATATCGCCTTCGTTTTCACGATCTTCATCGTCGAGCACCATCACACCGCGACCTTCGCGTAGCGCTGCGATAGCACGTTCTACACGCTGTTTCGGCGTGCCAAATTCAGAAAGTAGAGTCTGATTCATGGTAATAAAACCTTATAAATGTATTGGGTTACCAGAATCAGGGCAAGCTTAGGAGTGACGCCTTAAAGACGTAGCAATGACGCAAAACAGACATAATGCCTGACAAATGTCGTTACCCTCTCCCATCCGGACTTTAACCGTCGGCCCCGGAATTTCACCGGATCTGCTGACCTTCACCATGAGAGTGAAGCGCTCGCGGGCTGTCAGCCTGGGCTGATTTACCGCCGGTGGGGAATTTCGCCCCGCCCTGAGAATAAGCGTTTTAACTATAACGCTTCCCATTCGGGGCGGCAATGCAGAAAGCCATTATTGCTTTAGCATTTTTTGCGCTAAGGATTTCAGGTTTAACCTTTTCAATTCAGGCATTACACTTAAGTCACCATAGCGTTGGTAAAATGCTGCCATAGCAACCCGTAATCAGGAAACCATCATGATCGACACGAAAAAAATTGAACAAATGGCCCGTCAGGTTCATGACGCGCTGCCGAAGGGAGTTCGTGAATTTGGCGATGATGTCGAGAAGAAAATCCGGCAGACGCTGCAGGCACAAATGACCCGCATGGATCTGGTCAACCGTGAAGAGTTTGATGTACAGACTCAGGTGTTACTGCGTACGCGGGAAAAACTGGCGGCGCTGGAGCAACGTCTGGCTCAGCTGGAAAGCAAGAGTTCGGCTTCTGCCGCGCCCACTGCCACCAGCACACCCGGCCCGGCACCGGCAATCGTTCCGGCAGCCAACCCTGCTGACAAGACCGCTAAATAAAGGGATGGCGGGCGCGCAGGCTCCCGCCATCATCATTCAGTCGCCGCGAATGGTTTTGATGATGTTGGTGGTCGAGATACCATCTTCAAAATTGAGCACGCGTACGTCACCGCCATTTGCCCAGACTTCTTTACTGCCCGCGATATCTTCAGGTTTGTAATCTCCGCCCTTCACTAACAGATCGGGCAGCACGCTGGCGATCAAACGCTGAGGCGTGTCTTCTTCAAACAGCACCACCCAATCCACCGCTTCCAGCGCACCCAGCACAATCATGCGGTTTTCCTGCGGGTTCACCGGACGACTGTCGCCTTTCAGGCGCTTAGTGGACGCATCGCTGTTTACCGCGACAATCAGGCGATCGCCCAGCTTGCGCGCGTTGGCAAGGTACGAAACATGCCCGGCGTGCAGGATGTCGAAGACACCGTTGGTCATTACCACTTTTTCGCCGCGCTGACGTGCCATCGCAACGGCGTCTTTGAGTTCAGCTTCGGTCATGATGCCAAAGCCGCGTTCAGGACGCGCGCGAATCGCGTTTTCCAGTTCGACGATACTGACGGTCGAGGTGCCGAGCTTGCCCACTACCACGCCTGCGGCAGCGTTAGCCAGGAAACAGGCTTCTTCCAGCGAGTCACCCGCGGCTAATACTGCGGCCAGCACGCCAATCACGGTATCCCCGGCGCCGGTAACGTCAAAGACTTCCTGCGCCAGCGTAGGCAGGTGCAGCGGAGCCTTGCCGGGCTGGAGCAGCGTCATACCGTTCTCAGAACGGGTGACCAGCAGGGCGGAAAGGTCGCAGTCGGCGATGAGCTGCATACCTCGCTCAACAATCTCGTTTTCTGTTTTGCACTTGCCGACCACGGCTTCAAACTCAGACAGGTTCGGCGTCAGCAGCGTCGCACCGTGGTAGCGCGCAAAATCCGTGCCTTTTGGATCGATCAGCACGGGCACATTCGCTTCGCGTGCCAGCGTGATCATTTGCTGAACGCTGTCCAGCGCGCCTTTGCCGTAATCCGACAGCACCACCGCACCGCTGCGGGACAGCGACTGCCGCATTTTTTCGTGCATCGGCGCGGCATCCACCTGCTCAAACCCTTCTTCAAAGTCCAGGCGGATAAGCTGCTGATTGCGCGAAAGCACACGCAGTTTGGTAATAGTGGGATGGCTTTTTAACGTGACAAAATCGCAGTCAACACGAACATCTTTCAGCGTTTTACTCAGTACCTGAGCCGCATCGTCTTCACCGGTGAGTCCGATCAGACGGGAACCGGCACCCAGCGCAGCAATGTTCATTGCCACGTTAGCGGCGCCGCCTGGGCGTTCTTCAACGGTTTCTACTTTCACCACCGGAACCGGGGCTTCAGGAGAAATACGGCTGGTGGGGCCGTACCAGTAACGATCCAACATGACATCGCCGACGACCAGCACCGAGGCCTGGCCGAACGCGGGCAGAGTAACTTTCATTCCAGACACTCCAGACTGCATTCAAAATAGTGCGCGGATGATAACACAGTTGCGACAGGTGCTATCAGCCTCACACCGTGAGAGATTGTGGTGACTGTAGCCAGCGCTGCCAGCTGCCGTTCACCGCCTGTTTTTCCTGCGCGAATGCGTCGGGTTCAACGTGCCCCGGCTGCTCCTGAAGCGCCAGATGGTGCAGCGCATCGCGCAGCGTGACATAAGCATGGGTAAGCGCAGCCGCTTCCTCATCTGACATTTTCTGATGGGTGGCCATCAGTTCAAAAATCCGCACATTGTCCGACCAGCGCGTTAAGGCGGGCTGCGCGGCCGCGTAACGCAGCACCAGATACTGCGCGATAAACTCAATATCCGTAATGCCGCCTTCGTCGGTTTTGATTTCCCAGCGGCCTTTATGCTTATTACTCAGATGCGCGCGCATTTTGTCACGCATCTCTCTGACGTCGGTTTGCAACGCCGTTGCGTCGCGAGGCAGGCAGAGAATGGCACGGCGAATAGCGCTAAAGCGCTCGCTCAAGGCGGGTTCACCGAACACCACGCGGGCCCGAACCAGCGCCTGATGCTCCCATGTCCAGGCTTCATTGCGCTGGTAGTCGTCGAAGGCTTCAAAGGTGCTGACCAACATGCCAGCCGCCCCCGACGGACGCAGTCGCGCATCTACTTCGTACAAAATACCGGACGAGGTGCGGGTACTGAACAGATGCATGATGCGCTGCGCCAGCCGCAGATAAAACTGACGGCCGTCGATGCTGCGTTCTCCCTGCGTAACCGCTTCCAGCGGGCAGTCATGCAGGAAAACCAGATCGAGATCCGAGCTGTAGCCCAGTTCCCATCCACCCAGCTTGCCGTAGCCCAATACCGTGAAGCCCCGTTCGTGTTCATGCACAAGGTGTGACGGTCGGCCATAGCGCTGTACCATCATATTCCATGCCTGTTGCACCACCGATTCAATGATGGCTTCGGCCAGCCAGGTTAAGTGATCGCTCACTTTCATCACCGGCAGCGTGCCTGCAATGTCAGCCGCTGCGATGCGTAACAGCTGTGCCTGTTTAAACTGGCGCAATGCTTCAAGCTGCTGTTCTTCATCATCAGCGGGAATGCGCATCAGATACTGACGTAGCTCATCACGATAGGCATCGGTGGCGGTGGGTTGATACAGCGTGGCGGGATCAAGAAGCTCATCCAGTAGCAGGGGATAACGCGCCAGCTGGCTTGCCACCATCGGCGAGGCCGCACAGAGGCGAATCAGGTGACGTAACGCACCGGGGTACTCGGTCAGCAGTTCAAGATAGGTGCTGCGGGTCAGAACGCTCAGCAGCAACGGTGCCAGTCGGCTGAAGGTCACTGCGGCATCGTTGCGCGAACACACTTCACTCAGCAGCCGTGGCATGAGCTGATCCAGCGCCTGGCGACCACGCGGGCCGATGGTACGGCGGCTGATATCCTGGCGAAACGCCTCCAGCGCCTGATTGAGTGCCTGGCACTGCGCGGTATCCAGTTGCGGCACCAGCGGCGCCAGCTCACTGTCCTCCAGGCTGTCCTGCCAGAGCATATTGAAATCGGCCAGTTCGGGCCGATCGCCAACATCCGGTGTATCTTCCCCGATCAGCTCATCGAAAATGGCCCGCACGGCGGCCATGTGCGTATCCAGCTGTGCGCTCAGCATGGACCAGTCATCACACTGCATCGCCCACGCCAGACGGGCGCGCGGTAATGCCTCTTCCGGCAGCGTTTGCGTTTGCTCGTCTGTCAGGCTTTGCAGCAGGTTTTCCAGCCTGCGCAGAAACAGGTAGGCAGCGCGCAGTGCAGCGACCTGTTCAGGTGGCAGCAATGCCAGGGATTCGATAGCCGACAGCGTAGGTAACAAGGCTCTGAGCTGAAGCGAGCGCTCACGTCCACCTCGAATCAGCTGAAACACCTGCACGATAAATTCCGTTTCACGTATCCCACCGGCCCCCAGCTTGATATTGTTTTTCAGCCCACGGCGGCGCACTTCGCGCGAGATCATCGCTTTCATATTACGCAACGACTGGATCACGCTGAAATCGATGTAACGGCGATACACAAAAGGCCGCAGCATCTGCTGCAGCTCCTGGCTCCAGCGATCCTGCTCATCGCCCATCAGCCGGGCTTTCACCATCGCGTACCGCTCCCAGTCGCGGCCCTGCTCCTGGTAATAATCTTCCAGAGCAGCAAAGCTCATGACCAGCGGCCCGCTGTCGCCAAACGGACGCAGACGCATATCCACCCGGTAAACAAAACCGTCCGCCGTGGGCTGGTCGAGAACCTTAATCAGGCGCTGGCCCATGCGGGTAAAAAACTGCGCATTGTCGAGCTCACGGCGACCGCCGCGCGTCGTGCCGTTTTCCGGCCAGGCAAAAATCAGGTCGATATCCGACGAGAAATTCAGCTCACCGCCGCCCAGCTTACCCATACCGAGGATCAGCAGCGGCTGTGGCTCACCTGCGGCATTGCAGGGCGTGCCAAACTCGCGGCAGCAGTCCTGATAAACCCAGGCGCGTGCGGCGTCGATCAGCACCTCGGCTAACACGCTTAACTGCTGTAGCGTCTGCTCTGTCGTGGCGTGATGTAAGCACTGCATCCAGGCAATGCGAACCAGCATGCGACGACGAAACAGGCGCAGCACGCGCATCAGGCTGGCTTCACTGTCCACCGCTGCCATGTCACTGCCCAACCACTGCGTATACTGCTGCCACTCGTCGGCCTGAGGCGATTGCGCGGCGATGGCTTGCCACCAGTCCGGATTCTGCTGCAGGTTATCCAGCACAAAGTCGCTGAACGCCAGACCGGCAAGCTGTGCCTCACTCAGGGCGGAATCCGCAAGACCGAGCTGTTCGACGGCCTGCGCGGCCTGCGTGCGCAATAGGTTGGGTAAGGATGGCAACATGTTCTCTCCCTGATAGCGTGCGGTATGACTCAGCGTGGCGAACCGCTGGTTAGCCAAAATGGTGGCTGTTTCATGGCCTGGGCCTTTAACCAATCCAGGCTGGCGTGCTGCTGCTCCCTGATTGCGCGCTGCAGCTGCTGCCACGGCGCCAGCCAGTCGTGCACCGCGTCCGGCGAGTAGGCGCCCGCCAGTAAATGGACCGCCAGCAACTGCCGATCCAGACGCGTGGCCTTGTCCTGATACTCGTTAGTCTGGTGAATGGTGCTGAAGGTTTCTTTCAGGTCGGCATTGATGCGGCCCAGCATGATATCGCCAAAGCGTTTAAAGGAGCCGTTCAGCTTGGTTTGTCCTTTTTCATCAATCCACTGCCGCCAGTGCGACTCGGCTAACCAGTGAGTAAGTGCTAACTGGGTTTCAACAGAGAGGACAGAAAAACAGAAGCTGTCGGCGTCAACATCCTCGTTCAACAGCGTCTCTTCCAGCGTAGTGAGTTTCTGACGCAGCTCGCTGCTGGCCTTGCGCGGCACTAACGCACCAAACAGCGCGAATGCCTGACGCAGCACATCCAGCGCCTCACGCACCGCTTCCCTGGCCCGCTTGTTGCCACGCAGCCACACTTCTTCATGATATTGCCAGTGGTCAAGACCTGCCGCCATGGCCGCGACCATGCCCTCTTCCACCGTGGCTTTCGGCCCCGCTTTTAACAGCGGAAAGGGTTTTAACTCACGCGGCGGATTGCCTTTCGCTAACTGATAGCCACGCGCAGCCTTGCTCAGGCTGCCCATTCGCAGATCGCCCACGGCAATTAACTGCCGGGCAAACGTCAGCATCTCGCTGCGCTGGCCGCCTTTTAACTCAAGCTCAACCTCTGACAAGGGTTCACTAAACTCCCCCGCCGTGACTTCGCCCCGATCGCAGGCAATTTCGACGTCACTGCTGCCCGCCGTGACCACCCAGATCTCACGTTCAAAATGGGTGCTGAACAGCGGCTGCAGGCGCTGTTGTAATGCCGTAACGTCGGTGCCTTCCGGCCAGATGTCGGCTGGCAGACGGCTGATGTCCAGCGTCGGTTCGGTCAGATCAACGTTGTATTCGCCTCGCTGATGAAGCCCGCCCAGCGTGGTGCCGGCGGTTTTCAGCGTCATTTCGTAGCGTTGGTCCACGCCACGAATGCGTAATCCCATATTCCATCGACGTAACTGGTTATCGTCGGTTTCAAAATAGATATTGGTCAGCTGACGGGCAGCCTGATGCTGATGCGGGAATGCCGCCAGCCGTTCTGCCAGTTTCCCGGCAGCATTTGGTTTAGCAATGAACTTAAGCTCGATCTCGATGGTCATATTTTTTTATTCACTAACGCCGCTGGTACTTGAGGATATATTCCCTACCTGTTTCAGGTTATCTTCTGCTGCATCCACTGAGCTGAAGGTTAGGGGTTTTCAGGCGAAGAGTAATGCACAGAAGCCGGGCTGTCTCTGCTTTCTTTGTGCTTTCGCTACCCTTTTCGCACTGTCATGAGACCAGGATAGTTCTCATTCAGATTTATGCGAAGCCTCTACAGACTGTGCCGGTAAATTATCTTCATTTTAAGCAAAACGAAATCTAATGAAAAAAATCACACTCACTGGAATCACTTTGCTGGCCCTCAGCACCCTTGCACCTGCTCATGCTGATGAAAAACGTTACGTTTCTGACGAATTATCCACCTGGGTTCGCAGCGGCCCTGGCGATCAGTTTCGCCTGCTCGGCAAGCTGAACGCCGGTGAACAAGTCCAGTTGCTGCAGACCAATGACGCCACCAAATATGGTCAGGTGCGCGATGCCGAAGGCCGTACCGTCTGGATCCCGCTGTCGCAGCTGAGTGAAAACCCCAGCCTGCGCACCCGGGTTCCACAGCTGGAGCAACAGGTGAAAGACCTGACGGCTAAGTTAGCGAATATCGATAACAGCTGGAACCAGCGCACGGCAGAAATGCAGAATAAAGTCGCCAGCAGCGACAGCGTGATTAACGGCTTAAAAGAGCAAAATCAGAAACTTAAAAACGAACTGATTGTGGCCCAGAAGAAAGTCAGCGCCGCCAACGTTCAGTTGGATGACAAGCAGCGCACGATCATCATGCAGTGGTTTATGTATGGCGGCGGCGTGCTCGGTGTGGGCCTGCTGCTCGGTCTGCTGCTGCCGCATATGGTGCCGCGCCGGAAGAAAAACGATCGCTGGATGAACTAGTCTGCACCACAGCTCGCTATCAGGGGATCGCCAGATGCCCCTTTTGGCCTGTCTGCAATATGCCGAATTTGTGCAACAATAGAGTTCGTGCCCGTCTGGATTCAGGTGCCGGAAGCCCCCGGACGCGCAGTTCACTTATTTATCTCTGGAGTTGTGCGTGAAGACCTTTCTTGTTGGCGGCGCGGTACGCGATGCGCTGTTGAAATTGCCGGTTAAAGACAAAGACTGGGTGGTGGTTGGCGCGACGCCAGAAACCATGCTGGAACAAGGCTATCAGCAGGTAGGCCGCGATTTCCCCGTGTTCCTGCATCCCGACAGCCGGGAAGAGTACGCGCTGGCGCGTACCGAGCGGAAAAACGGCAAAGGCTATACCGGTTTTACCACCTGGTCGGCACCGGACGTCACCCTGAAGCAGGATTTACAGCGGCGCGATTTGACGATTAACGCCATCGCTCAGGATGAGAAGGGTGAGCTTTATGATCCCTATCACGGGCAACAGGATATCGCTGCCCGTCAGTTGCGCCACGTGTCCGATGCCTTTAGTGACGATCCCCTGCGCGTGCTGCGCGTTGCACGCTTTGCCGCGCGCTTTGCCCATCTCAACTTCCGCATTGCCGATGAAACCCAGGCCCTGATGCAACAAATGGCGGAGAGCGGCGAACTGGCCTATCTCACGGCCGAACGCGTCTGGAAAGAAACGGAAAAAGCGCTCTCTTCGCATAATCCCCAGGTCTACTTCCAGGTGCTGCGTGACTGCGGTGCCTTACGGGTGCTGTTTCCGGAAATCGATAACCTGTACGGCGTCCCCGCTCCCGCCAGATGGCACCCTGAAATCGATACCGGGGTGCATACGTTGATGGCCTTAACCCTGTCAGCGGCCTTATCAGACGCTATCGACGTGCGTTTTGCGACGCTGTTCCACGATGTCGGTAAGGCATTAACCCCTGTCGAAAAATGGCCCAGCCATCATGGGCATGGCGCGGCGGGCGTACCATTGGTCGCCGCACTGTGCCAGCGTTTACGCGTGCCCAATGCGATTCGTGATTTAGCGCTGCTGGTAACGGAGTTTCACGACATGATGCATACCATTGAGCAGCGCCCTGCTGAATCTCTGGTTGCGTTATTTGACCGTCTTGATGCCTGGCGCAAACCCGAACGGGTGAACCAACTGGCGCTGTGTAGTGAAGCGGATGCCCGCGGACGCGGTGGTCTTGCCAGCATGCCTTATCCGCAAGGTGATTACCTGCGACGTGCGTTTGCACTGGCTCAGGCGGTGTCCTCTAAGGCGGTGGTCGAGGCAGGATTTAAAGGCATTGAGGTGCGGGAAGAGTTAACGCGACGGCGTATTGCCGCGGTCGAACAACGCGTAGCTTAACGCGGCCAGTCACCCGGCCGCGTCATAATGGCTTACATGAAAATCATGTAGACCGCACCCGCCACGATAAAGCGGTAGATCGCAAACGACACGAAAGAGATACGTTTGATCAGTTCCAGGAAGACTTTGATGGCCAGCAGCGCGACAACAAAGGCGGTGATAAAGCCAACGGCAAACATCGGGAAGTCGGCCATCGACAGGAAGCCAAGGCTTTTGTACAGATCCAGCCCGGTAGCACCCATCATCATCGGGACGGCCAGGATAAACGAGAACTCGGATGCGGCATAGCGGCTCACGCCCATCAGCATCCCACCTGAAATGGTGGCACCTGAACGCGAGAAGCCCGGCCACAGCGCCAGACACTGGAAGCAGCCAATCGCAAACGCCTGAAGATAGGTAATATCATCCACGCCGACGGCTTTTGGCTGTTTGGGTTTCAGGAATTCCGCCGCCAGCAGCAGTAAGCCGCCGACCACCAGCGCATACATTACGTTAATCGGATTAAACAAGGTTTTAATCTGATCGTGCAACGCCAGCCCGACTACCACTGCGGGGATCATCCCCAACAGAATATGAATCAGGGTTAAGCGACCCGTTCCCACGCCTTCGTGTTTGACTTCACCAAAGTGGATACCGATTAATCCAAACAAACGCCGCCAAAACATCACGACCACAGCAAGAATGGAACCTAACTGAATGACGACCTCAAAGGTTTCCGCTTTATCGCCCTCAAAGCCCAGTAGGTGCCCCACTATAATCATGTGCCCGGTGGAAGAGACCGGTAAAAACTCGGTTAACCCTTCGACCACGCCCAGGATTGCAGCTACCCACAGCTGATGAAGATCTGCCATCAATGTATTCCCTCTGTCCGTTTTAAAACCATTAAAAAGGCGCTAGCAGCAGCGCTATCGCCTTAATCTTATCTGCTTCACTCTGAATAAAACCTTAAGCTCAATCGCCGTTTAGTCAGTCGCAACGAAACGGCACCACCTGAGACAGACAATAATTTGGTTTGGTTTCATTGTGATGGCAATCACATCGTAATTATTTAGGAATAGTCCCGCGCTGAATACGCACGCCAACCTGCGCTGCCTGCGCCACAGCGCCCGGTTTTGCTACCTTGATACGCACACCAGGCGAATTGAAACGGTTCATCAACAGATCCGCGATTTCTTCCGCTACGCGCTCGACCAGGGCAAAACGCTGTCCTGTCAGATGCGTCAGGATCGCGTCGGAGACGTCGGCATAGCTCAGGCAGTCTTTCACATCGTCGCTGGCGGCCGCCTGGCGGTTATCCCACGCCATCTCTACATCGATCACCAGCTTCTGCTGTATTCCCTGCTCCCAGTCGTAAACGCCAATGGTGGTGAAGACGGTGAGTTGTTCAATAAAGACGATATCCATGATGATGCTCTCTGTTTTTGGTCGCGCCGGATACCACTTCCGGCAGATTGTGCGTATTATCCATGCTTGACGTGATCAAAACGACCCCAAAGGAAACGGGACGGTGTTATGAGTGCTTTCGCGCTTGGTATGATTATTTTCGCGTATCTGTGCGGTTCAATTTCCAGTGCCATTCTGGTCTGCAAACTTGCCGGTTTACCCGATCCCCGCACCCACGGTTCAGGCAACCCGGGCGCAACCAACGTGCTGCGTATTGGCGGCAAGCTGGCGGCTGCGTC
Source organism: Pantoea sp. SJZ147 (assembly GCF_007828605.1). Lineage (NCBI taxonomy): Bacteria > Pseudomonadati > Pseudomonadota > Gammaproteobacteria > Enterobacterales > Erwiniaceae > Pantoea > Pantoea sp. SJZ147. The sequence continues at coordinate 48,680 of NZ_VIVB01000015.1, read as the reverse complement.
TGTACTGGTGTTCGATATTGTGAAAGGTATGGTGCCCGTGTGGCTGGCGTACCTGTTTCATGTCTCACCCCTTTATCTGGGCTTAACGGCGATTGCCGCCTGTCTGGGCCATATTTACCCGGTGTTCTTTCGCTTTCGCGGCGGGAAAGGTGTGGCGACCGCCTTTGGTGCTATCGCTCCGATTGGCTGGGACCTGACCGGACTGATGACGGGAACATGGCTGCTGACCGTGCTGCTGAGCGGCTACTCATCGCTTGGGGCGATTGTCAGCGCGCTGATTGCGCCGTTTTATGTCTGGTGGTTTAAACCCCAGTTCACCTTTCCGGTTTCTATGCTCTCCTGCCTGATTTTGCTGCGTCATCATGACAATATTCAGCGCCTGTGGCGCGGTCAGGAAAGCAAAATCTGGAAGCGGAAAAAGAAACCCTAAGCGTAAAAAAAGCCGGCTAACCGGCTTTTTTATTTTCAAATGGCGGGCAGTTCCGACAGTGGCCAACGCGGCCTGACGCTGACGCCAAGCTCACCCCGCGTACCGCCTTTAAGGCGTACCATGCCGGCATAAGCAATCATCGCGCCGTTATCGGTACAAAACTCAGGACGGGCATAAAAGACTTCTCCGCCGCGCTTTTGCATCATCACGGCCATCTGCTCGCGCAGAGTGCGGTTTGCACTGACGCCGCCCGCAATAACCAGACGCTTAAAGCCGGTTTGATCCAGCGCGCGTTTGCACTTAATCGCCAGCGTATCCACCACGGCGTCTTCAAATGCCCGCGCGATATCGGCCCGGGTTTGCTCGTCGTCGTCATTGCCACGAATGGTATTCGCCGCAAAGGTTTTCAGGCCCGAGAAACTAAAATCCAGCCCAGGACGATCGGTCATCGGACGCGGAAACGTGAATCGCCCAGCGGTGCCCTGCTGCGCCATTTTCGCCAGCATTGGACCGCCAGGATAATCCAGCCCCAGCAATTTGGCGGTTTTATCGAAGGCTTCCCCTGCCGCGTCGTCAATCGACTCGCCCAGCAATTGGTATTCGCCAATGCCGGTGACGCTGATTAACTGGGTATGACCACCTGAAACCAGTAATGCCACAAACGGAAACGGTGGCGGATTCGCTTCCAGCATCGGTGCCAGCAGATGCCCTTCCATATGGTGCACGGGCACGGCAGGAACTTTCCATGCAAAGGCCAGCGCGCGCCCAATCGTGGCGCCCACCAGTAATGCGCCCACCAAACCCGGGCCTGCGGTATACGCCACCGCATCAATCTGCTGCGGCTGCAAACCCGCCTCTTTCAGCGCCGCCTGGATCAGGGGCACCGTTTTGCGTACGTGATCGCGCGATGCCAGTTCCGGCACTACACCGCCGTAATCGGCATGCAGTTTTACCTGACTGTATAGCTGGTTGGCCACCAGGCCAGCCTCGTCATCATAGATTGCGATGCCGGTTTCATCGCACGATGTTTCAATACCCAGAATTCGCATGGCTTCACCTCATTCTTGCGGCGCGCAGTTTAGCATAGCCCTTGTGTGAAAAGAGGACCCCATCCACGCAAAAAGTCATTTTCCGCTGCCTAAAGAGTGCGCTATACTTCCGCCCCTGGAAAAAACCGGCAGCCGCACAGGCAATCGCTCCTGTTGGTTCTAAATTATCCATGGTGCTTTACAAGCCGACGCGAGTTGGAGTAAAATGCTGCACCATTTTGAAATGTGCTGACGCCGCAGTCAGCAGCAAAACCGAATTTTATTGAGGTGAGAGTTACATGCCGGTAATTAAAGTACGTGAAAACGAGCCATTTGACGTAGCACTGCGTCGCTTTAAGCGTTCCTGCGAGAAAGCAGGCGTTTTAGCTGAAGTTCGTCGTCGTGAATTTTATGAAAAACCAACGACCGAACGTAAGCGCGCTAAAGCATCTGCAGTTAAGCGTCATGCCAAAAAATTGGCTCGCGAAAACGCACGCCGCACTCGTCTGTACTAATTTCCCGGAGGTTCGCCTCCACAGCGTGATAAACGCAGACCGAGTCAAGTAAAAGGCCGTGCTTTCCGAAAGGAAGCGCGGCTTGTTGTCGTTTATGAGCTGAAAAAACGGGGCTTATGGCAGGACGAATTCCACGCGTATTTATCAATGACTTACTTGCCCGCACGGACATCGTGGAGTTAATCGATGCTCGCGTTAAGCTGAAAAAGCAGGGAAAAAATTATCACGCGTGCTGTCCTTTTCATAATGAGAAAACGCCCTCTTTCACCGTAAATGGCGAAAAGCAGTTTTATCACTGCTTTGGATGCGGCGCTCACGGTAACGCCATCGATTTTCTGATGAACTATGATCGGCTTGAGTTTGTTGAGAGCATCGAAGAGTTAGCCACATCCCATGGTTTAGACGTACCTTACGAAGCCGGCAACGGGCCAAGCCCGATGGAACGCCATCAGCGCCAGAGCCTGTACCAACTGATGGAAAACCTGAACGGGTTTTATCAGCAGAGTTTGCAGCAATCCAGCGCCCAGTCAGCTCGCGATTATCTTGAGCATCGCGGTCTGAGCGCCGACATCATCAACCATTTTGCGATTGGCTATGCGCCCGCCGGTTGGGACAACGTCCTGAAACGCTTTGGCAAACAGCCTGAAGATCGCGAGTCGTTGATGGAAGCAGGCATGCTGGTCAGTAATGACAAAGGCCGGGTTTATGACCGCTTTCGCGAGCGCGTGATGTTTCCGATTCGCGATAAGCGAGGCCGCGTCATCGGCTTTGGCGGCCGCGTGCTGGGTAATGATACGCCTAAGTATCTGAACTCACCTGAAACGCCTGTTTTTCATAAAGGCCGTCAACTTTACGGTCTGTATGAAGCGTTAAAAAATCATCCTGAACCTAAACGCTTGTTGGTGGTTGAAGGTTATATGGATGTGGTTGCCCTGGCGCAGTTCGGCGTGGATTACGCGGTGGCATCGCTGGGGACATCCACGACAGCTGAACATATTCAGCTGCTGTTTCGCAGTACGGACAACGTGATTTGCTGTTATGACGGCGATCGTGCCGGACGTGAAGCCGCATGGCGTGCACTTGAAACAGCATTGCCTTACATGAATGACGGTCGTCAGCTACGCTTTATGTTTCTACCCGATGGCGAAGACCCGGATACGCTGGTTCGCCAGGAGGGTAAAGCCGCATTTGAGGCGAGGATGGAGCAGGCGATGCCGCTCTCTTCGTTTCTTTTTGACAGCCTGCTACCTCAGGTAGATTTGAGCTCTCGCGACGGCAAAGCACGTTTAAGTACGTTGGCGCTGCCGTTGATCACACAGATTCCCGGTGAAACACTGCGCATTTATCTGCGTCAGGAGCTGGGTAACAAATTAGGTATTCTGGATGACTCTCAGCTTGAAAAGCTGATGCCAAAGCAGGCACCGGGCGGAAGCGCACCGGTGGCCCCGCCACTCAAACGCACCACGATGCGTGTATTAGTGGCGCTGCTGATCCAGAATCCGCAGTTGGCAACACTGGTGCCGTCTCTGGATGGGCTTTCCGAGTCGAAAATGGCCGGTTTACCGCTATTTATCGAATTAGTGACGCGTTGTAACGAGAATCCTGGATTGACCACAGGTCAGCTACTAGAGTTATATCGCGGAACAAATTTTAGCCAGACGCTTGAAACACTGGCCGTTTGGAACCACATGATAGTGGATGAGGAAAGCGAAGCGGTATTTCAGGACTCCCTTGCGAGCATTTATGACTCGGCACTGGAAGAACGACTGGAGTTCCTGATTGCGCGTGAACGCACGCACGGGCTGAGTAGCGACGAGCGCCGCGAACTCTGGACACTGAGCCAGGCCTTCGCGAAGAAATGATGCATTATCCAGCCTGCTGCTTCCTGTAACCGAAGCGGCAGGCTTAAAAATTTGATGGGCGAAGCAAGTTTTGTTTCTGCAAGCGCACAGTCACCGGAGCGTACTGAAGTACGTGAGGATGACGAGCACGTCCAGAAGCAAACATGGCGAGTAAGCCAGCTTCCGCCCTCGGGCCGTCGGCGGCGAAGCAAGTTTTGTTTCTGCAAGCGCGCAGTCACCGGAGCGTACTCAAGTACGTGAGGATGACGAGCACTTCCAGAGACAAAAATGGCGAGTAAGCCAGCTTCCGCCCTCGGGCCGTCGGCGGCGAAGCAAGTTTTGTTTCTGCAAGCGCACAGTCACCGGAGCGTACTCAGGTACGTGAGGATGACGAGCACTTCCGGAAGCAACAATGGCGAGTAAGCCAGCTTCCGCCCTCGGGCCGTCGGCGGCGAAGCAAGTTTTGTTTCTGCAAGCGCGCAGTCACCGGAGCGTACTGAAGTACGTGAGGATGACGAGCACGTCCAGAGACAAAAATGGCGAGTAAGCCAGGCCCGACATAAAATTTGCGGCTTAAGTGCCGATTACTAATGGGCAAAGCCCAGGCCGCGACGAAGGCAGCGGCAAGAATAAAGGCCTTCACTGCTATTGTTGGCACGCTGCCGACCGACACCAATCTAATTAACAGAAGTGTGGATACCGTCTTATGGAGCAAAACCCGCAGTCACAGCTCAAGCTTCTTGTCACCCGTGGTAAGGAGCAAGGCTATCTGACCTATGCTGAGGTCAATGACCATCTGCCGGAAGATATCGTCGACTCCGATCAGATCGAAGACATCATCCAGATGATTAACGACATGGGCATCCAGGTGGTTGAAGAAGCCCCGGACGCCGACGATCTGATGCTGAATGAAAACAGCTCCGATACTGACGAAGATGCCGCGGAAGCTGCCGCTCAGGTATTATCCAGCGTTGAATCTGAAATTGGCCGCACCACTGACCCGGTTCGCATGTATATGCGTGAAATGGGTACCGTTGAACTGCTGACCCGCGAAGGCGAAATCGACATTGCCAAGCGTATTGAAGACGGTATCAACCAGGTTCAGTGCTCCGTCGCTGAATATCCGGAAGCCATTACCTACCTGCTGGATCAGTACGATCGCGTTGAAGCAGGTGAGTCGCGCCTGTCAGATTTAATCACTGGCTTTGTTGATCCTAACGCAGAAGAAGACCTGGCACCGACCGCAACGCACGTCGGTTCTGAGCTGTCTGAAGCCGATCGTAATAACGACGATGAAGAAGATGAAGAGAGCGATGATGACAGCTCGGATGACGATAACTCTATCGATCCCGAACTGGCACGCGAGAAGTTCTCTGACCTGCGCACCCAGTACGAAACCACCCGTGATGTGATCAAAAGCAAAGGACGCAGCCACGCTGCCTCTGTTGCCGAGATCCAGAACTTATCTGACGTCTTTAAGCAGTTCCGCCTGGTACCGAAGCAGTTCGACTACCTGGTGAACAACATGCGTGAAATGATGGAACGCGTCCGTACTCAGGAACGTTTGATCATGAAGCTGTGTATTGAAGTGTGCAAAATGCCTAAGAAAAACTTCATTACGCTGTTCACCGGTAACGAGACCAACGAGAGCTGGTTCAAAGCTGCACTGGCAATGAACAAGCCCTGGTCTGAAAAACTGCTGGACGTGCAGGATGATGTGATGCGCTCTCTGCAGAAACTGGCGCAGATTGAAGAAGAAACCGGCCTGACCATCGAGCAGGTTAAAGACATCAACCGTCGTATGTCGATTGGTGAAGCGAAAGCGCGTCGTGCCAAGAAAGAGATGGTCGAAGCTAACCTGCGTCTGGTGATTTCCATCGCGAAGAAATACACCAACCGTGGTTTGCAGTTCCTCGATCTGATTCAGGAAGGTAACATCGGCCTGATGAAAGCGGTTGATAAGTTTGAATACCGTCGCGGCTATAAATTCTCAACTTATGCCACATGGTGGATTCGTCAGGCTATCACCCGTTCTATCGCTGACCAGGCGCGTACCATCCGTATTCCGGTGCATATGATTGAGACCATCAACAAACTCAACCGTATCTCGCGCCAGATGCTGCAAGAGATGGGCCGTGAGCCAACGCCAGAAGAACTGGCTGAGCGCATGCTGATGCCAGAGGATAAGATCCGCAAGGTGCTGAAGATTGCCAAAGAGCCTATCTCTATGGAGACGCCGATTGGTGATGATGAAGATTCACATCTGGGTGATTTTATCGAAGACACCACGCTGGAGCTGCCGCTGGACTCTGCCACCTCTGAGAGCCTGCGTTCTGCCACCCACGACGTGCTGGCTGGCCTGACCGCGCGTGAAGCCAAAGTGCTGCGCATGCGTTTCGGCATCGATATGAACACCGACCACACGTTAGAAGAAGTGGGCAAACAGTTTGACGTTACCCGTGAGCGTATCCGTCAGATTGAAGCGAAAGCCCTGCGTAAACTGCGCCATCCGAGCCGCTCGGAAGTGCTGCGCAGCTTCCTCGACGATTAAGTCAGTTAAAACCCCGGTTCGCCGGGGTTTTTTATTTCTGCCGCCCTGCCCCACTTTTCACGCGTTATCTTCAGCCTCGTGTCTTCAGCGCATCGTACATCTGACGATACATCGCCACGATCTCTTCCAGCGATGCACGATTTAACCCACTCGGATTCGGCAACACCCAAACCTGGGTTTTCCCCATGTAGATCGGCTGCTCGCCCCATTCCACCTTGCTCTGACGGAACGCGCGTTTAAAGGCATCTTTGCCCAGGATAGCCAAGGCAGCAGGCTGATAACGCAGCACCTTATCCATCAGCCGCTGACCACCATCACGCAGCTCATCACTGGCCAGTTCATTCGCCTGGATGGTTGGCCGTTCGACCAGCATCGTGATGCCGCAGCCGGTTTCCAGTAAGCGCTGCTCCTCTTCCGGCTTCAGCTGCTGCTCGGTAAATCCTGCCAGATGAATCACCTTCCAGAAGCGGTTGCCGGGATGGGCAAAGTGATAGCCGGTGTGCGCCGTCGACTGACCGGGATTGATGCCGCAAAACAGCACGTTCAGATCTGATGCAATGATATCGCTAATATTGTGTTCGCTCATGTTGCCTCCTGGCTTTGCGCCTGCGCGCCCCACTGTCGCTCACGCAAAGGGTCCTTGTTAGTCATCGTCTTGTCACTGATTAAAGCGCATTTGGCGGGCAGCGTCGTGGTTTGGGTTGGCTTTTTTCACTGTTAAGCAGGGAAAGACAATTAAGGATAACAGTGCCGGTTATGTCGCCGCCTGTCAGCCAGAGGTTTTTGTCTGTTTTATCATAGTTATCAGCAAGTAAAACATTGCTGCTTATTTCAGCAACCAGCCGATCAACGCTGGATTGCCCCGGACAGATACTTTATAATCCCCGCTCCATTGGCCCCTTAGCTCAGTGGTTAGAGCAGGCGACTCATAATCGCTTGGTCGCTGGTTCAAACCCAGCAGGGGCCACCAGATTTAGTGATGAAAATCATGAAGTTAAGCCACCCCGCAAGGGTGGCTTTTTTGTTTTTTGCTTTTAAGTGGCGATAAAATGGCGGTGGATTTTCTCGACATTCTAATTGTGCCATTGCTGTTCACTCAGAGCAGCCCGCACACAGCGGCTCAACAAAGCGGAAAATCTTTAGAAATGTATAAAGTAACTGTGTTATCTGAACGTATCAGGTTGACCAGTTTATGATTTCATCCAGTCCAAACAAAATCGCAGGGAAGTAACTTTCATCCAGTCCAAAAAAGTCTGTAAGCATGACACTATCAGCATGATCCTCAGGCCTTAGCACCATGTTTACGCCTACAGCATTACCCGAATCTGACTGTATGAATGTCAACTCGACCTGCTTAAACAGACAGCTAAGAACGACATCCGAATTCTTCTGTTGAAATATCAGCGACTGATGCAGCTTTTTTAAATCATCCCGAAATATCTCAAGCTGGCCCGCAGCAAACTCCGCACGGAATTCAGTTTTAAGCGAAGGAACAGAAAACTCAACCCAGACCATGATCCGGTCATATGCCGCTTCTTCAGGCTCAGGTATCCTTTCATAAGGGGTTAACTTGAGATGTAGGGTTCCGCTCTGTATATCGATCATCCGTTCACCTTTAAGGCATGTACTGAAAGTGCATAATAGTCCAGTCTTTTTCTCTTACCAGAACTTCAAGCCGGTAGGGTTTATAGAAATAACTTCCTTTTTTTTGTTTATCTTCTACCAGCCGGTACATACGGGTTTCATATCTGAAAAGCCCTGGTTTTCTAAGTGGGTCTGGCATACGTGTTCCATATCGAATGGCTTTTTCCTGTATCTGTAAAGGCACATATCGACCAGGTTCATACATGTGCTTTGCTGCGCTTTCCGTCATCTTCAAAGAGCGAGCCGAAAGGCCTATTTTTAGCCTTCCGCGCAAGAGGCTGATCGTGGCATGGCTAAGATTTACAGTTACGGCTGCACGAACTCCACTCTGTAGTAAAGCTCTCCCGGCAAGAAAAATACGAAATGCTCCTGCCGCCAGCAACACCAAATCGGTTGGGTCAATGAGGGGAGACTCTAACGGTGCCTCTTCAAGCCGAAAAAAATTTCCTTCCGTATCATAAACCTGCCACAACCCTGGAGCCTGAGATACTGAGTAGCCGATACACATACCGGTTTCATCATCAACAATAGGCTTCGCACCATGAGGCAGAAATCGTGGGCGAATTTCAAAGAATTCGCCGTGTGGTAATCGTGACTGAAAAGTGTAGTAGCGACCGGGTTCTTCACTCGCTGGTAATCCTGTAACCATGAATACCTCCTCCTTGTAATTCAACGCAGTGAATAATAGCTCCATGCTAAAATAGCTCGGGTTTATAGACTGAAGAAAATGGAGGAAGATGTAAATGCATCATTTTCTGGAAACACTTTCAGAATTTCTTTCCAATTGGCCTGTAATATCGGGAGAGCGAGCAGAGAGAAAGCCAGTAAAAGACAGGAAGAAGATCTCAAGTCTTCACTACAGACCTATTTGCAAGATCACTGATGATAAAACAAGAGATAATGATATTCCCAAGAAAGATGAGGCCAACTAAGAAAAACACATTCACACTTAAGCAGTCAGACTCATTGCTTGTAAAAAAACCCGCTAACCGGGCTTCATTACGATCATAACCATAGGGGCTGCTGCTGGCCTCTGCCTGGATGTGGCGGAACGGCTTTAACTTTACCTGGTGACATAATAATTTCTGACACAGTCTCATGCGACTTAAAGGTACAACTGCAATTAATGTTCTGGCACTGGTTATAACGTTCTTTGCTCTTACCCACGTAATGTGGACACAATCCTAAGCGAGATTCTGGTTTTCAAATTGTTCCGGGCTGAGGCCGCCACAGGCACTGTGACGTCGGCGACGATGGTGTAATGATTGAATATGACCTTCGTCCTGAAGCGCATGCTGACAGCGTTCAGGTTAAAGGCGATTTCGGCATCAACGAGAGCTACTTCCCCGACATTTTAAAACGGCTGGATGATATGATTGAATGGCAAAATTAAGCCTTCCCGCCTCTAAAATTTTTACTGATAGTCCCCGCTGTAACGGGGATTTTCCTGTTCAGGCTTTTCCGGCCAGCTGATATCCGTTGCCGCTGAGGTCTCGAAGCGGTTCAGCTTCACGCGGTAGGTTCTCTGTTACTCCAGCAGCGCTTTCTCGCTCTCCGGGGCGATTTTCCTGCCGCCTGGCCATTACACAGCGTCCGCCATGTCTCGTCGGCAATGCGGATATAGTCGTTGCCCGCTAAGGCTCGCTTGTTGAAAAGACGCATAACGGCATCAACGCTCAACAGCTTATCCACCCCCGCCATCATATCTGCCGCTATTGCAACGCCATGCTTAACGCCATTGTTCAGGCTGAGATTTTTAAGGGCGTCGGCTACCAGTCCCGCGTCTTTGATTTCCACCAGCGCGTTGGCCGTTTGCAGGTACTGCTTATGGGAATTATCGGCGGCAACATGTGCGCCTGCGCCTTGTCGGTACACGCCTTTACCTCAGTTAACGCGTTATCCACAGCCTGCCGCGTTGCCAGCACCACGGACGGGTCGATTTTCAGCGTAACGACACTGTGGCAGAAGCTACGTATACATAATTACGATATACTCTACTTCCTTTTTGAAGAACCTTTGAAGCACCTGATAGAAATGGAAGAATGTTGCGGAAAGAGCCCAACAGAACGGAGGCGTTATTACGTGCTATCGAGAATCTTTAAACTGTCATTCAAATTTGTTTCCGAGATAGTGGGAACACTGGTTTTGACAGCAACTGTATTTGGTATGTTCTATACAGGCTTTATGAATGAAGGTGTCATGCGGATCGTAGGACCTCTCGCTGTACTGATCTGCGGAATCGGGGCTTATGTATTGGTGATGTATCCCACCACGAAAATCAGTGAAAATGATAAAAAGGGCCAACCTGGTTAAAGATAATACCGGGATTATGTCTCAGGCTAAATCCGCATATCGGAGAAAAACATGGCTCAGGATAGCTACGCTCCTGTTACTCCTCCTGTTAGGCTAAGAATGGCACGCTTTACTATTCTCACGTTGACCCAATAAGTTTGCGCAGACCAACCACTGTAAAACAGGTCCATAGATCCTTTAAGCTCTCCGGACTACTTTCGCTCAACGTTTTAGCTTTACCACAATCCTGCCCTGAGTACATTCCTGCCCTGAGTACATTCGTAAAGCGGGAAGCACGCATAGCGGATCTGTTATTTTTTTAATCTGACTAAATATCGGTAGATTTTTTTTGCCAGATAGATAGCGGCAATACCCAGCAAAATCGATGCTATACCGAGAAAAATCATTAACGAAAGGAGGTGGCTAAAAATCCCGCCCAGACTTGTGAAATCGCTGAGTCTGACGAGCTGTTCAGGGGTTAGTGTACGAACCACTATTTCCGGAAGAATCAGAAAACATATAATGACTGCTAAAATATAAATCGTCTTATTTTTTCCCTTTTTCATTATTTTCCTGTCTGAGTTTGAGGGTAAGGTATTTTCTGTTTTTAATTTTTCTTCATCCGTCCAGTGACCTGCTCGTGCCGAGTCAATCAGTAATTGAATGGTCAACGCCTTTTCTGCTTTGCCATTATCTTCGGGAAAATAGCGAGTGAAATTGATTTCATCTGGGTTAATTGAAAATTTCCCTGTGAATTCTTCCAGTAAATCATAGGCATCTAACGGGTCCATTCGAAAATCTTCATTAAGATCGGTGTTATGTTTGAGCGGATACCGCTTAAAGGTAAATATGCTGCGGCCATTGTAGGTCTCAACAAGATCGAATACTGCTTTTTCTGTCTCGTCCATTATCATCATCCGTTCTTCTTTCAGACAATCTTATTGTATTTGAATGTTATCTCATAGCTAATCCTGTAAGCACGCAGCTTAGATTTTTCATTCATTTATAAAGATCTTACATGCTGATTATTTACTTTGAGCAAGTCAATATGGGTAAGGCCCGATTCACTGAACATCATATTACAGATAACTATTAAAATTTCATGGTATTTTGAAAATCCCCATGAAGAATATTATACGGTTGAGGTTAAACCCACTTACTATATCTTATATAAAAATAAGCAACAATACCGACCCAGGCAACCACAAACCCCAATGGGTAAAATTGAACAAATCGCACAATAAAATAAGCACCAACAACACTGACTATGATTGGTACAAGATAGAAAAAAGATTGCAGTAACCATACAATAAAAAGCTTCATTTACTCACAACTCCATCAAAGCCTCAGCTATTTTATCAAACTTGTAATGGCCACATTAAAAACTTCACAATAGCGAAATTTAGCTTTTTTCATTTACCACACATATAATTAACTCAACATTTCACGCACAAATTTATCCCTTCGGCTCAATTCCCCTTGCCTTTAATGCCTCCCTCGCCAGGTTTTTCAACCAGTTTGCCAGACTAATTCCTTCTTCAGTTGCAACAGCATCGAGCTGTTTTTTCAAGGCGGGATCAATGCGCATTTGAAATTGTGGGGACTTGCCTCCACCTTTTGGTTTTTTTTCACGCATTATTATTGACATGTATTGACCTATTCCCTCATTTTAAGTCTTGCAAAAGACCACACTATCATGAGGTCTTTTATGAGAGCAACGCCCCGGCAGTGATGCAACACATACCGGAGCGTCTGACCACAACGTTCAGCTTTAAGGAAACAACGCTATGGCTAATACCGATAGTAACACAACCGCCCATCATCAAATCGTGGACATTCAGCCAGTTATCGAATCTGCGATCTCAAACCTCTTGAAAACGCCGCTCGGCACCACGCACGATCTCTTTCAGGTGCTGGATACGTGCGTGCGCTATGTCGATGCCTTGGTTGAATGTAATGATATTGCAGATCGCATGGCGCTGTGCGGTCGTCTGCTCGCTGCACTGGAAGTCTTGAAAGTTCTGTTAGACAAGCCACTGCCAGAACAACTGATTAAATGCCTCACGCTGGAGAAAGGTGATGACAAAGCCTGTCGCAGCAGGGATTCGATAGACTCGGAAGAGATGCGGCAATATTGCAGCGCGTTAACGTTAGTATTGCTGAATCAGCAGGCCCCGGCAGACTTGCAAAAACATATCACCGGCTTGTTATTTCAGATGGTTAACATCATGACTGATGACTTAACCACGCCGCGCTTTGTGCGAACAGAGTCGGGGCTGGTGATGATTGAGAGCAAATTTACACATATCGTTCACTGATTTTGAACCCTTCCCTTCTTCCGCAGGGAAGAAGGGAATTCGCATGCAAAATTTAAAATCTCACTGTGGGCTCACTCTCAGTGCCAAAATGCTTTATAACCCTGAGTTTTCTTCTGCCGAAAATACCGCCACGATTCATCTTCATTCACTGAAAATATATTTTGTCGTGCTGCCATTCCTGAAATCTTTTCATTCCCGTACAGTTATTGCCACTGTCCCCAAGGGCCCGCGCGCCCCACCCGCCGTACAGTTATTAACAGCACTCCCAGAGGGCGCTGTCGCCCCCTTAAACGTCAACGGCGCGCTGGCCTTCAGCCACGTCTGTCAGCCATCCCACCCAACCCGCATCCATAAAAAAACCCGCTTTCGCGGGTTGGGCTTACAGCAGCTGCGGTGACGGGTTATCGCTCCCTTTCGCCATCACCGGCACCGTATTGATCTGCGCCGGTTCGACGATAATCCCGGACACGCTCTCCAGGGTTTTAAAGGTACAGCTGCAGTTAATGTTCTGGCACTGGTGATAACGTTCTTTCGTCTCTTTCGAAACGTAGCGACTGCTTTTCGTATGGGCGGCGGTCTGACATTTTGGGCAATGCATCATAGTCGTTCTCCTCTCTGGCATAGTGCAACATTAGCCAAAGACTAAACAAAAAGCAACTAAAATTAGACTAAATCTAACCAGCTTGTTTTTCCACTAAGACGTAATCCACGTTTTCAATCATCAGCTCCAGGTTCAACTGGGTGGTAAATCCACTTTTATCGAGGGTATGCACGATATTAGTAATCAGCCATTTTTGATTATCGATGACCGATTTAAAGCCCTGGGCTTTGACCGGTGTTTCAGGAATCAGCTCAGCAGCACCCAGCGCGAGTAGGATCTTCAACGTAGCCCGGTTACGTTGCAGTTCCTGCCACTTCGCTTTAGCCGCCTCCTCTGCTTCCCCCTGGCTATTGAAGTGCGTATTCAGTACGAACAGCTTCTTATTGCTGCCAAAAACATAGGTTTTTCCCGGATCTTGTTGCCCGATAGTGGGGATATTTTTGGCCGCCGGATGGACAGGGTTCACCGCCGGTGTTGCTGGCGGTATCGTGTTGACGGTTACCCCTTTCTGCTGCGCTTTTTTCTGATCGTACCATTTTGCTTCAACGCCACTGTAATCGTCGCGCTTAAACAATTTGTACTCATACTTATCGCCATCCTGTCGGTTCAGATTCAGGAGTGGAATCGGCTTTCCGCTCGCTGTCACGCCATGCCCGGGGGCAAAGAACAGCAGCGTCTTATCTTTTATCGCCGCCACAGCGCCAACCAGCATAGCCAGCCGGGTAATGAACGTGCCGTCCGTTTCCTGCGTCTGATCGATATGCTTAATCTTTTTTTTGGCTATCTCCGGCCGCACGTCGGAGGTAAGTCCGTTACGTTTCGCGATTTTCTCCACAGCCTCGCCAACCGTCATGTCCGGATATGAATCAGTGATTTTAACATCGAGCGAACCGCTAAAATCGGCGCTTCGGGCGACCACCGTTATCGTGTCCGGCGCGCCCTGGTAGGTGACCTGATCAATGATGTAGGAGCCTTTATTTGCAAGCGGCTGCCCCTTCCAGCCTATCTCTAAGACCACTTTCGCGCCAAAGGGCGGCATGACCAACTGGCCGTCACTGTCGTCCAGCACCAGGTCCAGCTGATCGACCTCCAGACCACGGTTATCCGTCAACTTCAGAGAAATCAGCCGTGGGCGAATATCTTCCGTTTTATCCTTCGTCTCAATTTTGATACTAAAGTCCGGCGTAGGCGCAACGCGCAGGGGCACGGGAATCGGGACGATATCGCTCATCTCAGCGCCCTCCGTTCAGCGCAGAGGCGGCGCTGTTGATGACAGAGCCGACCCGTTGCGCTGCGTCGCTGGCCCGGTTTTGCAGTTCTTCCGCCTGCCTTTTTAAGTCCCCGAACATACTGGTTAGTGAATCGTCTACCCGCAGCAGGTTGAGGGTAAAGCCTATCTTGCGCGCGCTGCCGTCGCTGTAGAATTCGGTATGCGTGGCCGAGAAATCCGTCACAACAAACATGCCGTAAATAATGCCATTGCCGCCAATCAGCGGCCACGCCAGCCCTTCATCGGCCATGGTCTTCAGTGCCAACAGGGTGACATTGCCGCCGGTGATTTCAGGCCTGAGTTCGCCAGACAGCTTGATTTTATCGTCGCCGCCGCCCAAAAACTGAGTCGACTCACGGCGGCCCACGCGGCTGTTTTTCGCCCAGCGGTAGGTAATGTCATGCTGCAAATTGTCGAAGGGCAGGGTTTGCCGTACAAACGGCATCATGCCTAATATCATCATCATGGTTAATTAATCCAGACTAAACATGGAGTTATAGCTGCGATCAGCCGTGGACCACGGCGATACCGTGGAAGCCTGCGCGACGGCCTGTCCAATCGCCTGTGGGTCGCCCGTCACATTGATATTGTTGGTGACCGTGTGCTGCCGGTTATCCACGTTTGAACTGTTAACCGAGGGCAAAGGCTGATTGAGCGTGCTGTTCAGGCTGGCGCGCGATGCGGCCGGACGGGCATCCGCGTTGTCCTCATCCTCGTCGTCCTGTTCGCGCATTTTGGGCGGAGGCAGCTTGTCTTTCACCTTGTCAGATTTCTCATCGATGATGCCAAGCTTGCCGAGCACCCAGTCAATGCCGCCCCGCAGCTGATTCAGGGCTTCGCCGGGTAATTTGAGTGCCGTCGCCAGCATATTGCCGAAGCGCTGTCCCATCTCCCCTGCCGAGGCCAGTTCCTGCTGAGAAAACTTCACCGGTTCCAGCAGCTTTGAGAACCAGGAGCCCAGCTCAGAGACTTTGTTGCTGAACCAGTCAAATACCGGCTTCAGCGGCGCGAACGCGTCACTTATTGGCCCCATCGCCGCACTGAAGCCCTGAGCAATGCCGCTGATAAAGGCGCTGATCGGTTCCCAGTACTGATAAACCAGCATCGCGCCCGCCGCGATAGCCGCGCCAAGCAGCACAACCGGCAGCGTAATTGCGCCCAGCGTCGCCGTAATCGCGCCACCGATGATGGCAAACGCACCGCCCAGCAGTTCAGCGCCCGCCATGATGGTGCTCAACCCGCTAATGACCGGCCAGACAATATTCCCCACGCTGGCGAGTGAGTCCACCAACGTCAGTCCACTGGCCGCCAGCGTCAGCAGGCTGTCCGAAAGCTGGGGATTGATATTCATCACGCCGGTCAGAACGGACTGTACGGATAAGCCGTCCTGACTGATGGTTTGCAGGTTGGTGTCAACAGAGTCATCAACCGGCTGCTGAGCCGCCGGCGCCTGAGACAGTTGATCCAGACGTCCACTGGCGGCACCTTTCATAAGCACAGCGGCAGGAGCCGCGCCCTGTTCGCCAAAGATGGCCTGCAGATAGGTTGCCTGCTGGGCTGCATCGATTTTGTTTTTCTCAAACGCCGTCTGCACCTGGCTGAGCACCGTGAAAATCGGCTGACTGTTGCCCTCGCTGTCTGCGGTAACAACATTCAACGCTTTCAGTGCGCTGTCTGCATTGTCATCAGGTGCCTGCACGTGCGACAACATCGCACCGACGCCTGCGCCCGCAGCGCTGCCCGTCATGCCGTTTTCGGCCAGCACGCCGATCATCGCCGACGCCTGACCGACGCTGACGCCGGCTTGTTTTGCCACCGGGCCGATGCTGGCCATCGCCTTATTCAGCTCAGCGATATCCGGTTGCGCACCGCTGTTGTTCGGATTAACAGACAGGGATGCCGCCTGATCCTTACCGTTATTCGCATCGGCAGGTGACAGATAATCGATAACCTTGCGGCCCTTCTCGACGAAGTCTTTGGCCTTGTTGCTGGCACCTTGCACGTTATCCGCCAGCGCCATGCCGGCGCGGTAACGATCCCGGGTACGATTGAGCTTATCCTGGCGCTGATTCAGCAACCCCATCGACTCGCCCTGCGCATCAAGGGTGGATTGGGTCCGCTCTGTTTGTTGGTTCAGCTTCTGGCGCTCGCTGCTCAGACGACGCGTGGAAATCCCGGCGTCATTCAGCGACTGGCGCTGATCCTGCACCGACTGGCGCAGCTGAATGTTCTTTTGTTGTAACGCGTTGGCAGACAGGCGCAGTTTCTCCAGCGCCTGTGCTTGTTCAACGGTGGGGTTCTTGGTGTTTTTCAGTTCAATGGCGAGTGCTGCCGCTTCTGCCCGGGTGTTTTTAAGATTTTGTTGGGTCAGCGTCAGTTCTTTTCGGGTATCACGGAACCCTTCAATCTGCGCGGATTTGGCGTTAAGTTCTGCCAGACGGTCTTGCGTTTCCTGGATATCCGCAGACAGCCTTTCTGTTTCTTTACGCACGGCATTGAACGGGCGCGTGGCCCGATCAACCGCCTCCAGCAGCACTTGCAGCTTGAGCGTGTTACTCATCAGAGGTTACTCCACTGCGGATCATCACTTTATGCCGCCAGTCGAGTAACTCTTCCAGCGACATGAGATACATTTCTGAGGGTGGCCAGTGAAAAACGCTGGCAATGTCGGCCATCAGGTCATTGACCGTTAGATCGCGGGGCCAGCTTACCCAGCCGATTTCGCTGACAAAAAACCAATCACCTTGCCGCCCAGGGCAATCAGGTCCACCGGATCGAGCGCGTTGCACTCCGCTTTGGTCAGCGACGGCAGGGTGATACGGGGCAGCACCATTAACAGGGCATCCACGTCAGACGAGGCCAGGTCGGCCAGTCGCACGCCACGCAGCGATCCTGCCGTTGGTTTCACCAGCTCAACCTGGCTGATCACCACATCACCACGTGAAATCGGGCTTTCCAGCACCACCAGGTTTTCTTTCAGTTCTGGTTTATCAAGCTGTTCCATTTTTTCTCCATCAGGATAAAGAGGGCCAGCGCAGGACGCGCCGGCCTTTTTTATTACACCAGGCCGAGATTTTTACGACGCTGTTCCAGGCGATCGACGCCGTTGACCTTCTCCACCATGTTGACGGTGTCGACTTCGATCAGCTCTTTGCCATTCCAGGTCAGTTTGAAATAGGTGTTTTTACTGGTGACTTTGGTCTCAGCGTTTTCGCCCTGTTTGGCTTCACCGAAATCAAAGGCCTGGTGCTTACCGCGCACTTCGATTTCCACGGCAATTTCTTCGCCGGTGTCATCGCGCTGGTAAGAACCGGTGAAACGCAGCGGTACGTTGGCGGTTGCGCCCCACTGGCTTAACACCAGCTCATCCATCCCGCCCAGCGTCCATTCCATATCGAGCGCGGCATCGTCCAGGCCATTATCGATGAACGCCGCACCGTTCATACCGCCAGCGCGGTAGGTATCCAGCTTGCGTGACAGCTTCGGCAGCGTCACGGCGGTGACGATGCCCTGGTAGCTGTTCGAATCATTGAAGAGGTTCAACCCCTTAAGTTTACGTGGCAGTGCCATTTATCCGGCTCCTTAGCTGTTTACGGATGCGGCGAAGTTCGCCAGATAGGTGTCGGTGATGCGCTGACGCAGGGTCAGATCTTCCAGCGGCGGCACCGGTGTGTAGTCGTAATCGATAAACAGTTTGCCCGCCTTCAGGGTCTCTTTATCGTTCGCGCTGTCGTCGTACCAGCAGTTTGCGCCCAGCAGATAACCAGCACTGACCAGCTCGCGGAACTTGGCATTGATGCCAGCGATGATTTCGCGCACCAGCACCGGCGTCAGCGGTTTGTCGTTGGCCCACATGTGCGCTTCGGCCATGGTATCGGCCAGCACCTGTGCCGTGCGGGTGTAGTTTTCAAAGGCAAAAAGTGGATCGTCGCTGCAGGTACGGTTGCCCCAGAAACGGAAACCGTCTTTGCGAATCAGCGTGGTCACACACTTTTCGTTCAGCAGATCGGCATCGGTGCCGGTCTGTTGCAGGTCCCAGAAAACGTCTGCGGAGATACCGGTTACGCCATTGACGCCCACGTTGGACAGGGTTTTATGCCAGCCGGTGTCGTTGTCAATTTTGGCGCGCAGGCCCAGTGCACGTGCAGTGGCATAAGCCATTTCAGATTTGTTCGTGGCGGTGTTCCAGGCCATAAAGTCTGGCCAGATCACCATCAGCTCGCGCTGGCTGAAGTTTTCGCGGTACTTCATGGCATCCGAGATGGTTTTGCTGTTCCAGGCAGACACGTAGGCAAAGCCACGCAGCTGCTGGGCAATGCTGGCCAGCGCTGTCGCCACTTCCAGCGAGTCCAGGCCTGGGACGCCGAGAATGCGGGGTTTAACACCCAGTTGCGTTTGCGCGCTCAGCAGCGCCTTCATGCCGGTGTATTTACCGTTCGCATCCGTCGAGCCAATCAGGTTAGAGGTGGTTTCAGCCTGGCTCGCGCCTTCTGCAACGCGAACCACGACAGTAACCGGCTTCGCCTGGTCAGCAATCGCCTGCAGCGCTGCCGCTAAGGTGCCTTTTGTACCGGCTTTACCGACGGCTGCCTGCACGTTGGTCAGCAGGACAGGTGTGTTAAGAGGAAACGCCGTTGCATCAGCATCTTCTGCGGTGCAGATCATGCCAACAATGGCGGTTGAAACTGTTGAAATGGTGCGTGTACCGTCATTGACTTCGACGACGCGGACACCGTGATGAAAATCAGACATCTGTAGCACTCCGTGTTGAGGGTGTGCTCAGATTGTCAGGTCAGTGGGAAGGATGCATTCGATTGCGGTTTGCTGATCGTTCAGTAAGAAGAACCGCGTAAATGGTGCTGTTTTGGCGCTGGAATATAACGATAAATTGTTTTGGGTGAGACATCTAATACCAGCGCAACCTGATGAAGCGTGGCGCCATTCGCCATCATGCGTTCCGCTCTGGCAACGACTTCCGGTGTCATAATGCGCCGCCGGCCACCAATGCGCCCTTTTTCACGCGCTGCGGTCAGCCCGGCACGCGTTCGCTCGACAATCAATTCGCGCTCCATCTCCGCCAGTGCGCCCATCACATGAAAGAAAAAGCGGCCCATCGGTGTGCTGGTATCGATACTGTCCGTCAGGCTACGGAAGTTTACCCCGCGTTCGCGCAACTCTTCGGTGAGCATAACGAGATGACGCATGCTGCGACCCAGTCGATCGAGCTTCCACACCACCAAAGTATCGCCCTCTTTTAACGTCCGCAGCGCCCGCTTTAAACCAGGCCGTTCACTGGTCTTGCCGCTGATTTTATCCTCAAAAATCTGTTCACAATTTGCGCTCTGCAGCGCATTCCGTTGCAAATCGGTGTTTTGGTCATTTGTTGACACCCTGACATAGCCAATCAGCATCGTTTTTTCTCCGGTAAAAGGTGAGGAGTTTGCCATTGTGCAGGTTACAGGGGCCAGGGGTTTGTTTCGCGGAAACCTCGGTTTTGTAGAAGCAGTCCAAAATGAGATTTCGCGTTCTCGAGGCGTTAAACAATTCATCAGTAGCGGTAAGTTCCAGGTGCCTGATGGTGTAACGACTATTTATCTATCCGGATGTGCTGGCGGCGGCGGCGGCGGTGGCGGCGGTTGCCGAACCAGCACCAGTGAATTTGGCGGTGGAGCTGGAGGTGGTGGTGCTGGGCAGTCAGTTATCAAGCGCGCCATAACCGTTAAATCTGGAGAGATAGTTGATGTGATTATCGGGGCGGGTGGCATTGGTGGCACTACTACATATAACTCAGATGGTAAGTCAGGAGGAACCGGCGGCAATACCGTTTTTGGAAGTTACTTGACGCTTAACGCTGGAAACGGCGGAGACCCTGGTGGCGGTGGTTCAGCACAATACGGCGGGGCTGGTGGTGCAGGTTACCCTCGGGGGAGCTGCGGCGGAGATGGTACAGGAGACAGTAACAAAACTCTCTTAGTAATTGGAACGGGGAATAGCGGTGCAGGCGCATCTTGTCCATTCGGTGGAGGCGGAGGGTCAGTGCGATCTTCAAGCAATGGCAGTGCTGGAGGCCAAAATGGTTACATTGGAGACGGTTTTGGTGCTGGCGGCGCAGGTGGATCTACTGGCATCAATGGTAACGGTGCTGTAGGTCAGCCCGGTTTCCTCATAGTGGAGTGGTAACAGATGGCTAATTTCGCACTTATTCAAACAGGTAGTAATTATGTCGAAAATATTATTATCAGGGACGATGAATTTGACATATCCGGCTTCACTATGGTGAAAATTGAAAGTGGTGTTTTTTGCCAGCCAGGTATGTTTTTAAATAAAGCTGATGGTTTATTTTATCAAGATAAAGAGTTCAGCATGATCTATCCATTAGCGAAGGAAAAAATAATTTATTAGTTAAAGTTATTTTTTAACAATGAGTTAGAATTCTAAGCCTGTTTCCTTTAAGCTGATTTACTGTAAATGTTGAGTTTACCTACGGCTTCATGATTTTTTGTTAATGCATTTTTTAAGCGATTAATAGTGTTTGGCTTTCAAAAAAAACCCGCATATGCGGGTTTTTAATTATATGATGTTAATCTTTTTTTCCGGAATGAATGTGTTATTTATATAACTCCAGCCTTCACATATTTTCACCCCGCTTGCTGTAATATCCACCCACTGCATATCGGGATGGAAAAGCTTTGTGATTTTCTCCTCAGTGGAAAATAGTTCTTTAACTATATTTTTTTCAATTCTTGCATACGTTTTCATGCATATTCCTCAATGATAATCAATCCATCGCCTCCATTCCCACCAGTCTGAGCAGATGAATTACTTACGGAAAATCCTCCGCCTCCTCCTGAACCTAATGCGCCTGGATCACCGGAAAAAGCTGAGCCGGCAGCGATGGGATTCCCGCCCGCACAAAAATACGATGCCCCACCGCCTCCACTCTCATAGCCCGAGCTTAAGGTTATAGCAGGAGTTCCTGCAGAGCCTTTAACGTTCATATGATTACCGCCATAACCCTGTCCACCTCCACCATTTGAAAGCAGGCGATTCTCTCCATAGTTAAATGCAGTTCCGCTCGCAGCTCTGGCACCGCTTGATGCGGAAAGATATCGTCCAAAACTACTGCTTTGTCCTGATTGCGGCTCATTACTTCCTACTCCGCCTGAACCGCCTCTACCAACCGTTATCAATATGGGAAATTCGAGCTCATCAACTGAATACCAGGAGATTGCGGTGCCGCCTGCTCCACCACCTGAACCCACAGCCCCCTGATTTGTTCCAACGGCGACAGTACCACCGCCACCGCCACCTCCGCCCGTAACGATTATTTTTAGCAATCGAGCAGCCGGCTTAACGTAAGTCGTACTTTGGCTGAAAAGATTTACTTTCAACAATCGTCCCAAAAGCATTTCATTTAAACCGAGGTTTTTAGGATGCTCCAGGCTTTTTATCAACAATTGCATTTGGATAAAAACCTCGGTTTGGGAGAAGGCTCCGCTTTGCCGGTTGGGGTGCCTGTTCCCTGGCCGTCTGAAATACCACCATCAGGCTGGTTAAAATGTAATGGTGCCGTTTTTAGCGCAGCTGATTACCCGCTCCTGGCGAAAGCTTATCCATCGCTTAAATTACCAGATTTACGGGGTGAGTTTATTCGTGGATGGGATGATGGTCGAGGCGTCGATAGTGGGCGCGCATTATTAACTATGCAGGATGATGATTTCAGAGAGCACAATCATGAACTTTATATGAATGGAAGTTATGGGCAAAATTACTGGACTCCGGCAGGTGGCGACAGTTCATCATATGACTCAGTTATCACTACAGGTAGCAGAGGTGGCAATGAAACTCGCCCACGCAACATTGCATTTAACTATATTGTGAGAGCTGCATAATGAAAAAAATCGATTTAGATGAAGATTTATTGGCGGTTAATTCTGGTGAAATTATCGTTTATAACTTTGATTGTATTTCACGTGAGTATCTCTCAACTACTACCGAAACTATGGCTGTAGGAGTAGGACTTCCTGCTAATTCATGCATCGATGCGCCCTTAGATAAAAAAATGGCATGGTTGTTTGCAGAACTAAAAACCTTCTCGCTTGGGAGTATATTTTCGATCATCGAGGCGAGAACGTTTACCATAACAGAGTTAGGTGAATATCTAAAAAGTGTAACTCCCAAAAAGCCAGCTTCTCAATATGATAAATGGAATAGTGATAGTTAGATCGAAGATCTGGCGACTAAGCATGAAGCCGATATTGCTAACGCTCAGAAGCATCGGCGAAGTATTTTAGACGATATTGAAAAGACGAAATCCGACTGGCGGATTAAAATGTTGCTTGGGGATATTAGCGATAATGATAAATCACAATTATCAGCATGGATGTCCTACATATCAGCAGTAAAAGCCGTCGATGTTTCGACGGCTCCTGACGTCAGTTGGCCGGTGCCTCCGGTGGCACAGGCCATGTGATATCTGGGGCGTCAGTAATTTTAACTTCTTTTAATTTCCTGATATAGTTCAGCCAGTCGATCAGGCTGACCTTATCTTTGTCTATTAGCATGCCTAACTGCAGTTCAGACTGCCAGAGGTCAATCTGTGTTTTTGCGTTAGCCAACAATACTTTTCGCTTCTGTTCGCTGGCGTCCAATTCGGCTTCATGCTGAGCGCGCTTATCGGTTATCCATGCATTACCGTCCCATACATCAAATTTTGTATTGGGTTTCAAATTCGTAGTGTTCTTAGGGTAAGATCCCAGTTCATTTATTGTTATTTCATCATGAGTATGAATGCTATATATAACCTCACCACGATGGTCATCAACCAAGCACCATTCATTATCCTTATATATGCAAGTTTTTCCTGTTTTTTTTGGGGGCGGAGACTTGACTGTAGAAAATGCAGGAACACTCAATCCTTTTGCAATATATTCCTTTGACGTATTTGTGTATTCTCTATAAATAGCGTCATAATTAAATACTTCTAAAATGGTTTCTGAGGTGGCTAATTCGTTTTCGTCAAAAATTTTTTTTGTATCATTCATTATGCTGCTCTCACAATATAATTAAATGCCAGGTTTCTTGGGCGACTTATGCCATAAACACCCACAGGAAAAGTGTTAGATGAATAATCATTTGTAGCTGGCGTCATTGCCACATACATACCTGAGATGCTTGGTAACTGTGTATTATCGTAGCCCCATTTAGCCTTATCAGTTAAATTATTTATTGTGACGAGTGTATTTGTACTTACACCATCATCACCGACCACAACTGAACCTTGCTGATAAGAGAGAATATTTCTTCCACTATCAACGCCTCGACCAGCATCCCAACCACGAATAAACTCCCCACGCAAATCCGGTAATCTAAGCGATGGATATGCCTTTGCCAGGAGCGGGTAATCAGCTGCGCTAAAAGCGTCACCATTACAGGTTAACCAGCCTGATGGCGGTACTTCAGATGGCCAGGGAACAGGTACGCCAACCGGCAAAGCGGAGCCTTCTCCCAAACCGAGGTTTTTGAGAACCTCCGCCACCAGCCCCGCATCTTTAATTTCTGCCAGCGCTTTAGCCGTTTGCAGATACTGGCTATGAGGATTGGCCGTATCGACGTGCTTCTTCATCACGTCGTCAGTGTAGGCTTTCACCTCGATGACGTTGTCATCCACATACTGGCGCGTGGCGAGCACAACCGAAGGATCAATCTTCAACGTGACGGCACTGGTGCTGTTCACAATCAGAATCATGCGCACGGTCTGAGTACGGCCACTGCCTTCCTGCAGCTGTGGCTTGTAGGTTTCCGCGCAGTTCGCGACGGCAACCATTACGCCATCGGCGTCATAGAGACCAATCTCGCGAATCCAGAAGCCGCCTTCGCCTTCAGGGATAATCTGTTCAGCGATAATCTGGCTGCTGTTCACGGCATCCACCTTCAGTGAATTCAGCGCAGCACGGCGTTTTTCGCCAACCAGTTTGGTCTGCGCAGGGTCCGGCGTTGGCAAAGTGCCGCCGCCATCACCCACCGCCATTTGGGTAATCTGCAGTTGGGTACCCAGGGCTGCGGCATTGGCCAGCTTTGCCGCGCCCTGATTGGTCAGTAGGGCAAAATATTTCGTTGTCATGCTCTCACTTCCGTCAGGTCAATAAGATGGACCGCTGCGCCGGTGTAACCGGAACCGCCTGCGGTGATAACTTCAGGTGTATAGGGATAAACGGTTAACTCGTCGCCGCTGTAGCTGGCAACCGCTACGGGTATAGTCCCCGTAGAATCCAGATTGATGGACAGGCCAATCAAATGACGGCTGACCGGTTTGGCATCAGCAATCAGCCGTTCCAGCTCGTTGTACATCGCTTCGGTAATGCCGTTGTCCAGCACGCCGACATCAATGCGAAAGGTGCCGGGCGCTTCATTGGTTTGCCACCATTCTTTAATGCGAATCAGATAACCAAGCGGCTCCACCACACGGCGCAAAGAGCCAATGGTCCCTTTGTGTTTATGGATGTATTCCGATGCAGCCACCACGCTGCGTTTGGTACTTTCGCTCCAGCCCGAATCCCAACGATCCACTGACCAGGCCCATGCCAGATAAGGCAGTAGCTCTACCGGGCAGGTCTGTGCATTCCATAATCTGCGCAGCGGAACCGGAATGGACTCCAGCGCTGCACAGGCTTCAGCCGCGGCAACTTCCAGGGCTGATGAACCCGTTGGCAGCAGGCGTTTACTCATCGGACCCTCCTACCGTGATCTGGTAGCCGGTGCAGAACGCGGCCTGGGTTTTATCCAGCACCACATCGGCCACCGGCTGCGCCAGTTCGACGCGCTGCACGCCTTCAACATGCAGCGCGGCATACAGCGCAGACTTGCGAATATCGCGCCCTAAACGTGCCTGGGTGTTCACGAATGCCTGCAGTTTTGCCTCTGAAGCGGCACGAATAGGTTCGGCTTCTGGCCCCGGATAGAGGTACAGCGTGGCCTCGACGCGGTAATCCACAATCTGTGCCGACTGCACGGTGACCCGATCGGCAACCGGGCGAACATCTTCCTCATTCAGCGCGGCATCCACGATCGCCAGCAGGTCTGTGCCCGCCGTGCCATTACCTTCACGGGACAGCACCGTAACGGTGACGCTGGCCGGAGAGGGACTGATAGCAGAAGCATCCGCCACGCGCCCGTCAGCGCTGCGGGCATGAAATTCATAGGCACCCGATGGGCCCGCGACGCTCAGCCCTTCAAACGCGGCGGCAATGCGGGCGCGAAAATCTTCATCCCGCTCCATCACCGCCTCCACAGGCGGCGTAACCGTGTTATCTGCCGGCGTCAGTACCAGGCGTAGTACGCCGTTGTTGGCACCCAACTGGTCCAGATCGCTGCCGCTGGCCCAGGCAACCATCACCGCCTTGGCCGCTTCGTTAACGCGCTGGCGCAGGATGATCTCCCGGTAAGCATTCTCCTGCAGGAGTTTCACCAGCGGGTCGGACTCCAGCGCCAGCACCCGGGCAACCGACGCCTGCTCATCGGCAGGATAGAGCGAAATCAAGGTGGCTTTGCGTTCGGCAAGCAGCGTTTCATAGTCCAGCGTTTCCACCACGGTTGGCGCAGGCAGCTGGCTCAGATCGATAGTAGGCATGATTCAACTCACAGGGACGGTTAACGAAAAATCCTGCGCGGTGTCCGCACGGTTGCCGGTGATTTCCACCACCATCCCGCCGTCAAACGCAGATTCAAAATTAATGGCAGTCAGGCTGATGCGCGGCTCCCACTGCAGAATCGCCATATAACAGGCCGACATGATTTGCAGGCGCAGCCGGTCGTTCTGCGGCTGGTCGATCAGCGCCGACAGCAGTGAACCGTAGTTACGGCGCATCACCCGCGATCCCAGCGGCGTCGTCAGAATGTCACGCACAGACTGGCGGACATGTTCAAGTTCAACCAGCGTCATGCCCGTTTCGCGGCTCATGCCGGTGTAGCGTGCTGTCGTCATAATGGCGCTCCTGTGGTACCACCGCTGTCGCCCGGATGTTGATGCGTATGCAGCACTTTGCCGTTAGAGGCGAAGCTGCCGCCGCTGTGCGACACATCGCCCTTCATGGTGCCGCCCTGTGTGACTTCCAGCGTGGCGGTTTTAAGTAACGTGGTGCACTCCACCTCTGGCGTATCCAGCAGGATTTTGACGGCCGCTTTAATGGTCGCCGTCTGAATCCCTTCGGCTTTCAGGGCGCCGGTTGCAGGCTCATACTCAATGACCGCGCCATCGGGAAAGGAATAGTGCAGCGCATCTGCCGAGGCCGAGGGTGCCGGGCTGGCGTCAGAGAACACGCCGGGTAACACAAAGCCGCTGTTCAGCTCGCCACCCAGACTCATGATCAACACCTGCTCGCCCACCGAGGGTGCATTCCACGAACGGGTTCTTCCCGCCCGGGCACTCAGCCAGTGCAGCCAGTTGGTGGTGTTGTCTCCGGTTTTTACCCGGCAGGTTCCCTCCTCCAGATTGATGGCGGCGACGGTGCCAATGCGGACCATATTGCGCAGCAAGCGCTTGATTTCTAATATTTGCTCATTCATGGCGTTAGTTTCACGTTGCGAGAGAAAAGCAGCAATCGAATGCCGTTTGCTCAAAGATGACTAAACAGCGCGTCAGCTGATAACGGTTGGCGCTATGACGTCCATTCACTGACCAGCTTGCCTTTGATATAGAGCTGCCAGGGCCGCTCTACATTTTCTGGCAGCGCAGGTTCCGGCAAATGAGTGATGTGTAACGCGTCATTCTGCTGCTCAACCCAGACGCGTTCGGTCAGTTGCAGAGTGATATTCACCCTGTTACGCCCTTCTTCCATCGCATCGAGAGTGAAGGTAAAGCCGGTGCGACGTTTCTCATCAGAAACCATGATGTCGGGCTGATTTTCCCGAAGCCATGTCAGCAGCGGAACCATGATCAGATCGATATCATCGGCGTAGTGCGTAATGGTGACAGCCAGCTGGAAGTGGTATTCAAACGACAGCGAGCTGGCTAAGGTGGAAACCAGGTTTCCGGACTGAATCGCTATATTCAGGTTGTCAGGATTTTGCTGTAGCAGCGGAACGCTGTTTATCAGCACCTGGCGTAGTTGGGTCACTTTCAACATCATGCTGCTCCTGGCACGCTTTAATCATCTCTACCTGCAACCCGCATGATGCGAGCGCAGCCTCTAACTGGCGGTTATCCGCCGCCAAATCACCCTGCGTTTGCAGGTTGTTCTCCGGAATGGGGCAACTTGTCACGCGTGGACAACCAGTCCAGATAATCTCGGGCATTGCTGAAGGCGGGACGGCTGTGCAGCCGGATAACGTCAGCAGGCAAAGCAGCAGCGCTCCAGGCACGTAAAGCGGGATTGGCATCGGTTTCTCTTCTGATGGTTGTTTCTCGATGAAGCGCCTGCGCGCTGGCCTGGTTTTGTTGCAGACGCAACGCCGCCTCACGTTTTCGGGTGGCTTGCATATCTGCATTGAGCTGAGCCAGTGCGGTGTCCCGCCGGCTAATGTCGGCGGTTAACGTACTGACCCTGTGCTGTGCCTCATCCCGTTGATGAGTCATGACGCTGAGCCGCCAGCCCGTTAACACCAGGGCGCTAAGCAACAGAGCGATCACCGCTGCAACCAGTCGCATCATGCTGCTCCTTGTAAACACCAGGCCATTTCACGCTGGCGGCGGTTATTCAGGCCCGGGCTGTAAGTCCCTTTGACATATACCCACCGCTTAAGCTGCAGACAGGCGTCGTGCCAGCGCCCGCTGTTGATCAATCCCGCCAGCGTTGAGTTACAGGCCGCGCGGACGCCCACGTTAAAACCAAATGACACCACCGCGTCGTAGACCTGGGGCGGCATTTCACGCGTCATGCACTGGTCGATGCCGCGCTCAACGCGCATGACGTCATACACCAGATTCACTGCAGCCTGGCGCTCGTTCACCACGCTGGTCGGGGTAACGCCCTGCGTATGACCAATCCCGTTGGTCCAGACGCCAGCGCTGCATTGATAAGGCGAGGTGCGGCAGCCTTCTGCATCGGCAATCAGCCTCAGGCCAGCGTCAGAGGTTTTCAGCATCTTGATTTGCGGTACCAACGCGGCCATGGCCAGCACGGCCGCGACCGCACAACGCTTAGCGGTCTGGCTCAAAACTTAACCCCTTTAGGTTGCGCTGTTGTAGCTCGAAGGTTTTGCGACGGTAGTACCAGTTGATAAAAAACGTCGCGACATTGGTGCACATGGTCAAAACGGCGACGCCAGAGCCAACCATAAAGGCGATATCCTGCGGTGTGTGACGACCAAACCACATCAGGACAATCCCGATGAGGTAATTAATCAGAGAACTGATTTTTTCCATTGGCACTAATCCCACAGATTGAGGGTTTCACCGGTGGCCGCCTGAGGCAGCTCCGGTAACACCACCTTGCATCCGTGCGGTAACGTTGGGCCGTTTTCTGCCAGGCCGGGATTGGCGGCATAAACCTGTTCAACCGCCTGCTGCGTGCGTCCGTAGTAACGCCAGCAGATCTCATCGACGGTGTCTTCCTGTCGTGCGTAAATCAGCATTGATTGGCCCCTTATGAGCGTAAAAGCCGTGGTCGAATGGGTGATAAATCAAGCGCATCCGCTGTAGGCGGTGCCGGGCTTCAAAGGCCCGATCGGGTCTGCGAAAACCTGTCTTCAGCATTGAATCGTCAGGCCACAAAACGCCCGATAAATGCCACTACCGGATAACCCGAGCGGTGCCATAAACGTGGGGGATTTGCTCAGCGCGGCCTGTACGGTTTTTCACGCCTGCCGTCGCCGGCACTTGTCAGGAGTAGTGTGTGCTTCGGCAGACGCTTGCTCAACGCAAGGCCGTCCGCTCAAGGCTGGGTGGGCAGGACGTGGAGGGAATGGCTGGATAACCCAGCTGAAAGGCGGAAAAAGGCCGGGATGCGGTGAACACATGAGCGATGACCCGCAACGATCGAATGCGTTCAACAGGCAGAGGAAAGTCGCCGTGATAAAAGGCAGGGCAAATCGGTAACAAAAAAGCAGAGCGACAGGGAACTGGCGAACGCGAAGAAGGAGCGGCAGCAGTCAATGGATGAGGCAGCGCATAAAGGCAAACGGCCGGGCAAGATGGCTTTTCTGTGGGCGACAGTACCGGGTATGAAAAGGGCGTTGCACGGTGGAGCATTCCAGGCCGGCGTGGCGGTTGCCCGCGCCTGAACCCTCTCTTCCGTTGAGATGGCTCAGGCGACGGGCAACCCTGCTGATGTCACAGTGAAAACGTCGCCGTCATTATTTTTTTAAAGGCGTAGCCGAGAAGACAACAGAAAAGTGGTTATCGGAAAGGGTGTAGTTAGCAGCGATTTCGGCGATCAAATTTAACGCTATTTCCCTGTCTCGTTCCCGGCAGGCTCCTTCGCTGGTGAGCCTGGCGATAAGTTCAACGCGTTCAAGCATGACTCGCTCATGTAATTCATTTCCCACAATTCCCTCCCCCAAAATAAACACTGTACATACATACAGTAGCATAGCATTCATTAACTGTGGAAGCGTTTTAAGATAGTTCGTAAAAAATTATATCGTGTTGATAGGAATCAACTTTTATCCGACCACCTGGCAGACAGGTTGGTGCCTGCTCCTGCCAGAAGCGTAAGAAAAATCAATAGATTTTCTTCATTTACCCCGTAATTCTACGGAATTTTCACCCCTCTTTTTTCGTCAGGTCCCGGCTGAGGCAAGATCCTGCACAATGGCTGAACCGCCGGTAAAGCATCGCTTCCGTTACTGAGTAAACGCGTGCCGCTGACAGGTGCAGACGTGGACCGACAGCTTAGCCAGGGGTGCCCTCCTCCTTTTTTCTCTCCACGCCGGTCGTCTGTGCGCGGCGCCTCAGATAACGGGCGACGGAAGAAGAGGCGGTCTGCGGGGTCCGTACAGTTATTAACAGAACTCCAAGACAACAACGCGGAATGCGATTTTTCGCCGTCCTCTTCTTCAGCACGTTTGGGCACCAGCTTCCAGGTTTTCAGCCGGGTCAAAATGGGCGTTTCGACGCCGACAGCCGTGGCATACACGCCCTTAATTGACTGGGTTTCTTCACCAAAGGCATTGCAGATTTCGGCGGGCTGATACCAGGTGCGCACCGCAAGCGCATCGCGTTTCACAAAGGGACCGCCCTGTGCATGAATATATTCCGCCCATTGACCGGCGTCAGCCGCATCATGCACCGCCGCAAATTCCACGCTCAGGCCATGCGCGGTGTCACTGTCTGCCAGACGACGCAGCTCACGATAAACCGTTACGGGCGCGCCACCGATAAACTGAAACTGACGGATGTGCCAGCGCGCCGCCCATGCTGACACCGCCATCGCCGTCTCCTTCAGGGGTTTACCGCTCTCGTTATCCAGCTCGCCGTCCAGCGCATAGCCATCAATATTCTTGGAGACGTATTTGGCAACGTAACCGGTCGCGCTCCCTTTCGCCGGATCGATCGCCTCCACATGAAACCGGGCTTTGCGTGCCTTTGTGCTGGTCAGTTCATCGCTGTCCTGCTGGCAGGCGTAATGGCGCACGATCTCGTCTACGCGAGCGACGTGCTCAGGGCGCATAAACATCAGCATGTGCCAGTGAGGCGTGCCATCGTGATGCGGCTCCGCAACGCGCAACCCAAAAATACCGATATTTTCCCGGTGCAGTTTGGCGCGCACTTTCTGCCAGAGCGTGCAGAGATAGCGCTGTGTTTCTGCCGGGCTGGCCCCCTGCCATTTATGATTACGGTGGCCGCTCTGTAAGGTGGCGTGATAGCAAGACGGCGCGGTTAAGGTATAGAAGCCAGCCCGGAAGCCCATCTCCTGACAAATCGTTTCGAAGCCACGGATGCGCGTCATCAGTTCAGCACGGCGAATGGCCGGATTGGCGACGCTGCCGTCATATTTTTCGATCAGGCTGATGCGATTGCCCTCTTCATCTTCAAGATCCATCCCCTGAAGGAAATCACGCGTGCGCCGACGCTGCTCGCGCCATTCCGCCACCGCCATCGGACTGGCGTAAGGCGAGTGCTTTTTGTTGACGTTCGCCAGCGCGATATGCAGATGTTCACGCCAGAAGGCACTGATTCGACGCAGTTGCCCTTTCCACCATTTTTCCGCCTGCATACGCAGAATGGCCGAGGTCACGTCTTCAGGGCAGAATACGCGGGCACTGACGGTTTCCCACAACGGCGGCATCTGGCCTAGTTCACGGGTAATCACCGCCGCCGTCATATACAGACGGTGGGTATAACGGTAATCGGTTTCAGCGCTGGCCTGGGAATGCAGTTGCACCAGCTCGGCATGAATAAAACGGGCGATATCGCCCGCCAGCAAATCGGTGTCGGCACGGGACATATCCGGCAGGCGATTAAACCGTTTCATCAGCTCCCACAGCGTGCCCGCGGCTCTGGCGGCGCCTTGCTGGCAGGACAGGCTGCGGGCTAACTGGGCGACAACGCCCGGCCGCATATCAGGCAGTTGATAACGTCGGTTCACAGACTCAACGCGTGGCAATGTGCGCTCAACAAAGGTTTTTGCTAAGTAAGCATTGGCCCGGGCTGTGCCCTGCTGCTGTTCCAGACTGGCGAGACGGCGTTTGACGTCCAGTTGCACAATCCGGGCCTGGGCAGCAAGGCTTTTCTGACCCTGCAGCCACGCCGCTATCTGGCGATTGCGGTGCTGCTGCTGGTCATGGGTAGGATACGGGCTGGCGATTGCCAGCCGCGGGGCGTTCCATGGGTAAGCGAACGACATCATCGTGCATGCCCGAAATGAAGGCGCGTTCTTAACTCGCTGAGTTCCTGACAAGGCAGGCAGCGGGTTACGCCCTGGAGCGCGCGACGACGCGCTTCAGGAATCGGCGCATCGCACTCTTCACAGAACGAGGCACCGATCGCCACAGGACGTTGCGTAACCTGAGCAATATGCTCCGCCAGAATCTCTTCGCTGCGCTGCTGCGCAATATCAATCGCATCCGCCATCAGCGCATCTCACCTGATTCGTTTTCATAACGTTCAGCCTCAGATCGCAACAGCTCTGCGGCTTCAATGCCGTTTAACGTCTGCCGCGTAATATGCGATGCCATGGCGCTTAACCGCTTGGCCACCGCCAATGCACAGGCTTTACGCTCGTTATCGAGCAGTTTGTTCAGGGTAAAGTGGCTCACGTTGTTCATTGAATGTGTCTCGCTATTCATCATGTTTCTCTCCAGATTTTGGGCAAAGCGATGCCCGACGGGTTTACGTCATTGAGTGGTGGGTGATTTATTTATTCAGACAGAAAGCAGTCCGCCGTGGAGAACTGACGCGGCAACCTGTTTCCCCAGCGCGCCAGCTTGTTCATCGCAATAATGATGTGCTCACGGCGTGCCTGGTCGAAATACTGGAAGGGCTTGCCAATCTCCTCCCGCCTGAACATGCCCGGACAGTCGCGGTTAGCCAGGGTTAATACGCAAAATTTAAAGTCGTCATGTTGATGATTGAAATAACGAAGCGATGGGTTTCGGTTGTTATCGCGCAGCAACCGCCAGCGCTGACGGAACTCATCAAACGTCATTTTTTCGCCGTGACTGGAGTGTTCTGCTGTGAAAGCCTCCTGAGCATTCAGAGCGGCAGGTGACTCACTTATGACCTGGACGGTGCGGTTCATAGGCTCCTCCGATAAACGTTGCATCTGCTGTTGATGACAAATCAATGTCATCGCCGAGGTGACTGTCGCCTGTGATGGGCGGCGGCTTCGCGCCTGTCTCATCCATCACGTTTGTTAAGCATTAAGCGAAACGACAGCGTTCTGCTCACCGCGATTCATCCCGCTTCTTAAACTGCGCATTTCCGCTGCAACAGCGGCCTGAGCGCGGTTCTTCTGAGTAAAACGCCCTTTTACGCGGCATTCAGCCTGTCCTGACTGCGTTAACCCTGTGTCTCAGTGTGGCGATAAGGTTCTGGCATGATGATTGTAAAAATGAGCCTCATCAGGCAAAATCCTTCGTTATCAGATACAGCCGCACCCTGTCACATCATTCAAAGACTAACTTAAACCGGAGGATACTTAGACTAAATCTAAGTGTCAATGAAAATGAGCGTTTATACTAATTTCAAATTTCCGAACTCGAGCGCAGAAGCTCTGGATCGCGTCGTCGATGCCTATGGCTTTACCATGAAAATGCAGCTTGCAGATCACCTTGGAATTGCGGCAAGTAGCCTGTCTGCGCGCTATAAACGTGATGTTTTTCCGTCAGATATCGTTTTACAGTGCGTGATGGAAACCGGTGCAGATTTGCAGTGGCTGATTACGGGCAAAGGCTCAAAATTCTCGGAAAGCAAACCTGATACGCCGACGCTGGTTAGAAAAAAGCTAATCAGCGGAAAAATCGAGGAAGCGGGCTATGTGATGCTGGATAAAGCGTTATACGCACCGCTGAAGCAGGAGCCGCGTAATGCTTTTTTACTGTTAGCGGAAACCACCCAATACATCATTGATACCGATTTTGAAGATATGCATGACGGCGTCTGGTTGGTTGAAATTGAAGGGACCGCCAGCGTCAGGACGCTGACGCGCATTCCGGTCAGGAAAGTGCACGTCAGCGGGATAGGCGTGGCATTTGATTGCGGAATTGATGACATCAGGCTTATTGGGCGCGTCGTTCTGACGATTCAGTAAACCGGCTTATTGCGACCTGCAACGTCTTATCACTGTCAACGCGTTGCCGACAGAATGCGACACCACGCGGGCCGCCCGTCCATAAAAAACAGCTATCCGTTCACGGCTGCCAGAACGAACAGCCGCCCGCGCAGCGGCTGCTTGATCACCGCTTGCGTTTGCTGCGCCTGGGGCAATACAGGTGTTAACCACCGCGTGCGCATCCAGAGCGACAAGCGTTAACGGTTAATACAGCCCGGCTTTCCCCACAGAAGAGAAAAGCCGCATCTTGTGCTCCACCACGGCTTTGGCCGCCGCCATTGGACGGACGTACAGCGCGCTGGGCTCATGCCCGTTTGACTGCAACTCTTCCTGTAGCGCGACGTAAAACGCCTTTTTCATATCGCTGGAGATATTGATTTTCCCCACGCCATACTTAATCGACTCCGCGACCTCGCTGTCTTTGTTACCCGAGCCGCCGTGCAGGACCAGCGGAATCGTCAGCCGCTGCCTGATGGCTTTAAGACGGTCAATATCCAGTACCGGCTGTTTACCGACGGGATACAAACCATGTGAGGTGCCAATGGCCACGGCAAGCGTATCTACCCCGGTTTCTCTGGCAAACCGCTCCGCCTGGTCGGGATCGGTGTAAAGAATCTCACTGTGCCCCCCTTCCGCGCTCCCCTCTGCCACCCCAATCGTACCCAGCTCGGCTTCTACCGAGACGTTAACTTTGTGGGCAATGGCGGTGATATCACGCGTCAGGGCGATATTCTCTTCAAACGGCAGGCCGGAAGCATCGATCATCACCGAGGTATAGCCGGTGCGGATGGCGGTTAAGATATGCTCCAGCGTCTGGCCGTGATCCTGATGAATAACCACCGGTACAGAGGCGTTAACAGCCAGCTCTCTCAGATAGGTGATAAAACTGTCACCGACAAAAGCGTGCTCTTCGGGATGCACTTCCAGGATGACGGGAGATTGCAGGGATTCCGCCACCTCAATCACCAGCCGGGCAAACTCAGCGGAGGCGATGTTAAAGGCACCGACGCCAAATTGATTGTCCTGTGCCACCTTCAGTAACGCTTTCATATTAATCAACATAATTCACTCCTGCGGTAAATGTTGCGGATGATCTTTCTTAATCACTCTGAGGATCAGTGCGGTAAACAGCGCACCGGCGAGAATGGCAAACAGATAGCCTGTGACGTGCGTAATGACGTTGGGTATGAACATCACGAAGATCCCGCCGTGGGGCGCGCGGGAAGCACAACCGAGCATCATCGACAGTGCCCCGGCCAGTCCCGAGCCGGCAACGATGGCAGGAATAACGCGTAG
This sequence comes from Pantoea sp. SJZ147, assembly GCF_007828605.1. Taxonomy (NCBI): domain Bacteria; kingdom Pseudomonadati; phylum Pseudomonadota; class Gammaproteobacteria; order Enterobacterales; family Erwiniaceae; genus Pantoea; species Pantoea sp. SJZ147. Next base: position 13,185 of record NZ_VIVB01000015.1, on the reverse strand, counting down.
CGGATCAGCGACCGCATACGGAATGGCACCTTCGGTGATAAAAGAGAGGCCGAGCACATAGGTCACCTTGCCGGTTTCGCGCTCCTGAGGGCTGAATTTCTTTTTAAATAGCGTGGTGGCAAGGGCAATGCCCAACGGAGGAACCATGCCTGCGGCCATACATGCCGCAATGGGCTCGTAGATTCCCGTCGACATCAAACCAATCGCGAACATACAGACGGTTTTGTTTAGCGGCCCGCCCATATCGAAAGCCACCATCATCCCGATAAGCAATCCGAAGATAGCCGCATTGGCATTTCCCATATCGGTCAGGAAGGCGGTCAGACTCTGCAACAGCAGCTTGATGGGTTGGCCGACCACCAGAATCATCAGCGCACCGGTCAGGAACACGCTCAACAGGGGCACAATCAGGATGGGTTTGAGTCCGGCAATGGCGGTGGGCAGGTTAATGTACTTCACCACCAACAGCGTGATATAGCCGGCCATAAAGCCCGCCAGTAACGCACCCAGAAAACCCGATCCGGTGTGAATGGCCAACATGCCGCCCACCGCGCCCGAAACAATGCCCATGTTGCCGCTAATCGACTTGCTGATACCCAATGAAAGAATCGGCAGCATTAACGCAAAGGCGGCACCACCGCCAATATCGGCCAGCATTTTTGCTATCGGGTTATAGCGGGGATCGCCAGGCGTTGCCGCGGTAATACCGAAAGAGAAACTCAGAGCAATTAAAATACCGCCCGCGACAACAAAAGGAATCATCAGGTTTACACCTGTGATCAGATGTACATAGATGCTCGACAGGGTCGTTTTTTTGTCTTTTTCCCTGCCCGGTGAGGTCGCGTCTTGTGGCGTGACAGTGCAGATTTCTCCGGTTAAGGCACCCGACAAAATATCGTCCAGCAACCCAGCGGCATCTCTGGCCGCGCGGGTAACCGATACGGTAATAATGCTTTTACCGATAAAGCGGGAGCGATCAATCATTTTATCCGCGGCAATAAGAACGATATCGGCACGTTTAATATCGTCTTCCGTAAAAATATAATCGCTCTCAACGGCACCCTGTGTTTCAACAAGGATCGTGATTCCTTTTTTCTCGGCGCTCTTTTTTAAATTGGCTTCCGCCAGATAGGTGTGTGCTACGCCTGTGGGACAGGCGGTAATCGCAATAATATTCATTATTTTCTCCCGGTGAAAGGCTTACCCCTGGGTGTTATTGACTAATAAATTAAACAACTCCTCTTTCGTTTCTGCGTTTAGTAATGCCTCGACGACATCATCATCGCCAAGCGCAATAGAAATTTTCGCCAGCAGTTTTATATGCCCGGCGCCGCTGTCCGCTTCTTTCACCGCAAACAGAATCACCAGCCTGACGGCTGAATCGTCCATGGTTTCCCACTCAACGGGAGAGGCCAGTTTGGCCACCGCTATTCGGGTTTCATTGACCCACGGTGATTTCCCATGCGGAATCGCGATTTGATTTTCGAATCCGGTGGAGCCTAATGCTTCACGTAGCATGACATCGTGAATAAAACCGTCTTTATTGCTGATAATATTTAATTCACACAGGCTTGCCGTTAATTTCTCAATAACCTCGTCTTTATTTTTGGCCTCAAGATTCATAAATACACAGGTCTGATTTAACAGATCGGCCACTACGATTTTATTATGCATCCGTTCCTCCGTTACCATGACTGTCTTTATTAAGGCACTCCATCACCCGTAAAATGTCTCTGTTTGAAAACAGGGCAGAAACATAGGCAACGGGATGTTCAGTCTCTTCAAGCCTGATGGTCGAAATAATTAAGTCGCACCTGGCTTTCTTAATCGCCTCATTCAGACGGGCACCCGGCACAATGTCGACGATCTCCCATTCCGGAAAGGCGCGGCTGATTCGGCTGGAAAGCAGCTGAGATGTGCCAATGCCACTGGAACACACCAGCATGACGCGTTTCGTCGCATGACACTTTTCTAACGCGTTCTGGATATAAATGGTCAGATAGGCAATCTCATCATCGGACGCCGTTGGCAGCCCCCACTGTTGATTAAGCTGGAATGCGGCCTGTTTGACGACGTTAAACACCGCGGCAAACTCTTTACGTATCTCATCCAGCAATGGGTTGTGAATAACAATGCGGTAGGCCAGACGATTAAGCATGGGCTTCACATGTGACACCAACGCATTAAGCAGCACGCTGTCGCTGCAAATATTCTTTTTTAATAAAGAAGACAGCCGCGTTGTTAAGGTAGTGGCGTAGTTCACGGCGTCGTCGTCATAGTGCGTTGAGGGTTGAAAACCGGCGCTAAACGGATGCCGACCAGACGAGATGAGATATTGATAAATGTAATGCACCTCTACTGGCGCGAAGGAGACCGCGTATTTTTCCTCAAGCCATCTGACCGCTTGCCGGGCGACTGACCATTCCTGATTGTTATAACCTGTCATGTCCGAATCCGTCGGCGTCGGTGGCGTGCCGTTAAGCGCCCTTTTTATCGTCACCAGCAGATGGGAAAACAGGTTGGTATAATAGGGTTCGCTGATTGAGCAGTGCAGCGCTTCTTCTATATAAGTGATGAGGTTAATACAGCAGGCCACATTGTCACTGCCAAATTCCTCCACCAGCTGAACACGCGAAAAACGATCGATGCGACTGTCGGCGACAGGGTAATCGCTCATCACGCTGAAGGTAATAATCTCTTTCAGCGCCAGACGAATATCCCGATCGCTGCCGGTAATACAGGTTCCGCTATGGCTTCGGGTAATGCTCAGTGAAAAGGGCGTTAACCAGACCTCAATTTTTCTTAAATCCGCCACGATGGAAGAGCGGCTGATAAAATATTTTTCCGCTAAGGCGCTCAGCGTTAGCGGTAATGGAGAACAGGTAAGCAGGTCTGTTGTGATGGCTACCAGCCTTTTATTCTTCAACAAACCTTTTACCTCTTCCCCATGCAGATCCACAGGTAGAGCAAAACCATTTTCCAGTAACAATCCCAGGCCGGGCTTACTGAGGATACGACTCTCCTTGTCGGTAAAATAGTGATTGACCGCATCCACGTCGCGCCGCAACGTACTGGCTGAAACGTTCAATGTCTGGGCAATATCCGTTGCCGAGCGCCATTCGCCCTGAGAAGCTAAAAGATTAATTAACGCCTTTTGTCTTTTGGTTAGCACGTTGACTCCCGGCTTCGCTAGATGGTCCAGATGCTCGGTCATTACCGTTATATCTGCCTTGTTCCGGTAGAGAAATACCAAACCCTGGCGTTGATATGACCATAATAGTGAACAGCATGCTGCTAACCCGGTTCCATTCATGCAACATAGCGCTTGCCGAGAAGCGTCAGGATGAGCGGGCCTGAGCATCAGGCCCGGAACGGTTAATGCCCGCCAAAGACTTTTTCAACTTCTTCGGGTTTATCGTGTACGCCAAAGCGATCGACAACGGTTTGTGTCGCAGCGTTCATGCCACGAATGTCTACATCTGCCCCAGCGCGGCAAAATTTAACCACCACGCGATCAAGCGCATTCACAGAGGTGATGTCCCAGAAATGAGCATGGGTGACGTCAATCACCACCTTTTCCAGCGTCTCCTGAACGTCAAAACAGCGGACAAAGCGGTCGGCGGAGGCGAAAAACACCTGCCCGGTGACGGTATAGTGACGGCACTCGCCTGTTCGCACTGAACTGACTGCCATAAAGCGCGCCACTTTGGTGGCAAAATTTAATGCCGCAATCAGCACGCCCACGATGACGCCAAATGCAAGATTGTGAGTAAAGACCACCACTAATACGGTGGCGATCATCACCACGCTGCTTGAGAGAGGATGGGTGCGCAAATTCGCCACCGACCGCCAGGAAAAGGTGCCGACAGAAACCATGATCATCACCGCAACCAGGGCCGCCATCGGGATCTGAGAGACCCACTGGCGCAGGAACACCACCATCACCAGCAACGTAATGCCGGCAGTCAGCGTGGAAAGCCTTCCGCGCCCGCCTGATTTTACATTGATCACCGACTGACCAATCATCGCGCAACCGGCCATCCCGCCCATAAAAGAGGTGCAAATGTTGGCAATCCCCTGCCCTTTGCATTCCCGGTTTTTGTCGCCCGTGGTGTCGGTCATGTCATCAATGATGGTCGCCGTCATCATCGACTCCAGTAATCCCACGATGGCAAGGCCTGCGGAGTACGGCAAAATAATCAGCAAGGTATTCAGGTTAAAAGGCACATCGGGCAGCAGAAAAACCGGCAGGCTGTCAGGCAGCTTGCCCATATCGCCTACAGTGCGGACATCCAGATGCAGCAGCAGAGAGGCCGCAGTCAGCATCACAATACAGATCAGCGGAGAAGGCAGGGTTTTATCGACCAGGGGATACAGATAAATAATCGCCAGGCCCGCAGCGGTGAGCGCATAAACATGCCAGCTTACATGGGTGAGTTCCGACAACTGGGCCAGAAAAATCAGAATGGCCAGCGCATTAACGAAGCCCGTTACCACCGAGCGCGACACATAGCGCATCAGGTTTCCGAGTTTACAATAACCCGCAATCACCTGAAGTACGCCGGTGAGCAACGACGCCGCCAGCAAATACGCCAGCCCATGCTCTTTAACCAGCGTAACCATAAGCAGCGCCATCGCACCGGTGGACGAAGAAATCATCGCCGGACGCCCGCCAAAAAAGGCGATAACCACCGGGATACAGAATGCGGAATAGAGGCCGACCTGGGGATCGACACCGGCGATGGCAGAAAAGGCGATCGCTTCAGGAATCAGCGCGAGCGCGACAACAATACCGGCCAGTACGTCACCACGGACGTTCCCCAGCCAGTCCTTTCTCGTCGAGGACAGCAACATAGTATTTTCTCAAATTTTGGATGCAGTTAACCCATAAGGGCAGATTTCAGACAGACAGAATCACATCCACAGACGGGATGTTAGTGATGCGCGTCCGGACAGGTTCAGGACGGCAAAGGAGGGGGAAAACTCAGGGTGGCGTAATACGCATAACGATTAAAAACTCCTTATCAGCATGGGCTGGCTGCAGCAAGGATCTGCAGTCACATTGCCATCAGTCATGTCAGGCAATGCCCCGTTCAGGGAGATACTCTACACAAAAAATCACCCGCACTGAAAGCCAAAATTTGCCTTAACGCCGGAAAAACACGGGTAAGCCGCAGGTAAAATTCCCGCTAAGCCGTTGTAAAAATAATGTTTATTAATGTTGAAAACAGTGCCTGCCACAGGGCCATTTTCATTGGCAAAGCAAGGCATGAGTGAGCGGTTAGTCTGAGGTGACAAACCGCTCTGACGCGCAGCTACACCCTGAAGGCTTCAACCATCCCACGTAACGAATGTGCCTGTTCAGACAGGGATTGCGAAGCAGATGAAGACTCTTCAACCAGCGCGGCGTTGTTCTGGGTGACGCCATCCATCTGACTGACGGCAATACTGACCTGAGAAATCCCCTGCATCTGCTCCGACGAGGCCATTGAAATCTCGTCCATTGCCCCCGCAAGCTCGTTCACCATGCCAACGACTTTTAATATGCTTTCTCCGGTGCCCGCCGCCACATGCACGCCGCTGTCCACCTGCTCTACGGCGCGTTCGATAAGTTCCTTGATCTCTTTTGCTGCGGTGGCACTGCGCTGCGCCAGTGTTCTGACCTCGCCCGCAACAACGGCAAACCCGCGCCCTTCTTCACCGGCACGGGCGGCTTCAACCGCTGCGTTTAACGCCAAAATATTGGTCTGAAACGCGATGCTTTCAATCACACCCGTGATGTCGCGAACTTTGGTCGCGCTGAGCGCGATTTCATTCATGGTGTGGGACATTAACTGCACTTCTGACTCACCGGTGCGGGCCAGCATCGCTGCATCTCTGGCCACGGTAGCGGTATGTTGAGCGCTGGCGGTGTTACTTTTCACCGTCGCGGTAAGCTGCTCCATACTGGCCGCCGTTTCCTGCAGGGCGGCGGCCTGCTGTTCGGTGCGTGATGACAGTTCAGTATTGCCCTGTGCAATTTCGTCGGAGGCGGATGCTACCGATCCCGCCGATTCTTTAATTTGCGTAACCAGGCTTCGCAGGCTGGTTTGCATGTTCGCCAGTGAGGCCAGCAGGCTGGTGGAATCATTATGGCGCAAGGTGACCGGGGCCGTGAGATCACCACTGGCAATGGCGGCAGACAGCGCCTGCGCCTGCGCGGGTTCGCCGCCCAACTGACGCATTAACACGCGAGTAATGATGAAGCCCGCCGCCACGGAAACCGCAACGGAAAGCGAGGCAAGGATCATTAAAATCAACGTTGCTTTGCGGACGTTCTGACTGGTGCTTTCCACCGACTGCTCACTGTCCTCCATTTGAATATTGGTCATCTCCTTTAACGCGTCCAGCAACTGGCCCTGCAACGGCCTGACGGTTTTAATGAGATAGGTTACCGATTCCTGCTGTTTGTTTTGCAACCCCAGCTGTCCCGCGTGCTCCAGGGCCGCCAGAACAGGGCCTTCGCTGCTCACGATTTTATCGAAGGCTTCTCTGGCCTGCGGGGTTGAATCTTTTGCGACCATGGCGGCAAGCCGCTCCCGGTTATCGATATAGCGGGCTTTTTGCGTAACGATGCGCTGCCATTCTTTTTGCATCTGATCGGCTTCGTTGAGTAGTGCAAGGTTACGCACAATCACCGCCATATCGCGTAACCCACCGTACATATCCATACCCAGACGGTATTTCTTCATTTTGACATTGACGGCATCATCCATGCCGTCACGGGCATTATTCAGGCCAGTGTAGGCCACCGATGTGCATATAATAAACAGCGTAATTAACAGCCCAAAGCTGATAGTCAGGCGCGTAGAGATTTTCATTTGGAGTCCCTGTTTATGGTGAAAAACAGGTATCGGTTAAATTAAAAAAAACCCCAGTAAAAAAAGCATTAATAATAATTATAGAATAACAACCCACTGATAATTATGATTTTTTCTTAATTTATAAAAAAGTTTGACGGATGTGATTTTATAAACTAATAAGATGTAATAAATAAACATATTTACAAACAACAAATTTATTAAAAATAGTTTACCCGCATGCTTTCAGTGCAGAAAAAATAATATCAAACTCATTTCTGCAGCATAATCGTTCGGTTTGCCGCGCTCATTACCGCGATTTGCACTGCCGGTGGCGTATGAACGGTCAGGTAGCACCTCAGCACCGCAGGATGTCGTACCAGCAAAAGAGGAAGATAAGCCCGCATCAGCACATGAAAACGGCAGGCTCTGTTGACCCCACGGCATCATCTTACCTGAGCGTTATGGCACAGGTTGTTATTGTTGGGTCGGCCCACAAGGTAAAGGGATCGCAGGGTACCAGCCGCGCGTCACGCCTCTCTTTTGACGGTAGAGAGACGAACGTAACGTGTTATCACTTTAATTTTTGCGTGGGCGCATGCTAGCATGCTTTATAAATATTACCTTGAAATACACGCTGTAATTAAACGCGCGCATTATCGGCGCGGCTTATTAAAACTTTAATATTTTTTATTTTTTAGATCGCCAAGCGTATTTATAAATCACCACCAACCCAATACCTATTTATGATTAGTAGAATAACGCTGATAAAAACCGTTAATTTGGCTTAACCCCATCCAAAAGAAAATATTGTGCATTTCGATCATGGAAAATAACACGACGCATTCTATAATACTCTTCACTATGGAAAGTAGAATCTCCCCCGCGTGTTTAAACAGGCACATTACGCCTGCTTTTTTAGACGCAAAGCCATGATAAATATGCATTCTTGTATCAGATTATAAAAAGACTAAAAAAATAATTTTTGATGATCTTCATCAAAAGACACCATTTCACCTGGAATTCAATAAATGAAAAATATTCTCGATAAAATCAGTCTACCGACAAAATTTCTGATACTGGGAATTTTTGCCTTGGTTTTATTTGCCTTACCAACCTATTTATTTATCCAGACGGGTAATCAGGCCATCGATGCTAAGAAACAAGAGCTGCAGGGCGTACCTGTCGAAAAAGAGATCCTGACTTTACTTAACCTGATTCAACGTCACCGCGCTGAAAGTGCTATTGCTATTTCACTGAATAAATATGATAACGCCCCACGCCTGGAACTTGCCGCTCAGATAGATGCGCAGACGGCAAAAATCGCCGCTGAGTTACATCAGTATGATACTCATGCCCAGCCGACCCAGCGTTTTGATGAGGTCAAAACAGCCTGGTCGCAGCTTCAGCAAGACGTGTCGTCTGGCAAACTGACACTCGCCACCAGTCTGTCACGCCATGCTCAGGTGATTCAGAACTTACTGGACACTAATCAAGATATTCTGGATCTGTATGGCCTTTCTTTAGATGCAGACCTGAATACTTATCAACTTATTATGAGTATATATGGCAGATTGCCTGAGTTAACCGAAACCCTCGGACGCATCAGGGCCGCGGGGACATCCGTGATTGCGGCGGGTGATAAAGCAGCAGAATCCGCACGCGGTGCTATGGAATACCAGATTGACGGTGGCAAAGCGGCGCTGGAAAAATTCAGCAACGTGTTGAATAAAGCGTTTGCCGTCGAGCCGGATTTAAAATCGGAATTCAGCCCAATCGCCGTTGATGCTTACCAGCGTTCAGCGAACGTCCTTAACATGGCCGATGGCGTATTTATTGCAAAAAATGTTCAAATTACCCCAGTAGAGTATGTAAAAGCGTTTACCCAGGCCATCAACACCTATAACGATCTTGGCGTTAAACTGAGCCTGCAACTGGGCAAAACACTTAACGACCAAATCGATCAGCGTCGTCAGTCACAATATATCTTGTTGGCCGCACTGCTGGCCGTTGCGTTACTGGCAATATTTGTGGCGGTGATGATTAGTCGTTCCGTTACCCGCCCGGTTAAAGAAGCCGTTTCGCTTGCCAGTAAAGTGGCGGCGGGTGATTTAACAACTGCGATAACCGTGTCGGGTAAAAATGAGATTGCTGAATTACTGAATGCGCTGGCACAAATGCAGCAGCGTCTTTCTCATCTGGTGTCGAATATCAAAAATAACGCGTCAACCATTGCACATTCCTCTGAAGAAATTGCGATGGGTAATAACGATCTTTCTTCCCGCACTGAAGAACAGGCGGCTTCACTGGCAGAAACGGCCGCCAGCATGGAACAGCTTTCTTCCATCATTAAGCAAAATGCGGATAACACGCGCTACGCGTCTGATATGGCGGTATCCGCAACCAGCGCTGCCCTGAAGAGCGGCGAAGCGATGACCTCGGTTATGGCGACAATGCAGAAAATTCGCAGCAGTTCAGGACAAATCGAAGAAATCACATCGGTGATCGACAGTATTGCCTTCCAGACAAATATCCTGGCGCTCAACGCGGCTGTTGAAGCCGCGCGCGCGGGCGAACTGGGCAAAGGTTTTGCCGTCGTCGCCGCTGAGGTGCGGGCGCTTGCACAGCGTTCTGCCAGCGCAGCGAAAGAGATTAAAGGCTTGATCGAGCAGTCCGTTGTGCAATCGAATGAAGGTTTAACGCTGGCGCAGGACGCAGGCAGCAAAGTGAAACAAAGTGTTGAGGCGATTGAACAAACCTCCCAGTTGATCCGCGATATTTCATCGTCTTCTGAAGAGCAAAGCAGCGGCGTGAGCCAGATTAATATTGCGGTCAATCAGATGGATCAGGTGACACAGCAAAACGCCGTTCTGGTTGAACAGTCAGCCTCTTCTGCGGATGAACTGGCAAAACGAGCCGGTGATTTGCGCGATATGGTGTCTGTATTCCGTACGGCTTAAAGGCGTCTCTCTGTACACTGCCGCCCGCGTTTTACCCACGCGCGGGCGATTTGCTTACCATTGCCCGGCAGAGTCCGGGCAAATTTTATCGACAGAAATACGCAAATCGCACAGATGATGAATTGAATGATAACCGAAAGAAACTTATTCTGTTGGCCGTAAAAAACACAAGACCAGTCAACGGTGAGCCTGCCGCGCATTAACATCAGGGGAACGGCGTCGTCACAGTCGGGTCGGTGGATTCTCATTTTGATGCTGAGCACCTATCCGCCGGGCTAACCTGTGCTAACCTTGCGGTCTCAGAATCGCCATTCGGGGAGAATATGAATAACGTTTTTGACGAAAAAATGACGGATATCATCATCGGTGAGATGGTGACGCAGCTACTGAATGAGGATGCGGCTATTTCGTGGAGCATTCTCCTTGAGAGGCTGCAGCAGTTTCTGGATACGGAGCAGGATGAAGTCAGGCTTCGTGCAGCCTTGCGGGCCATGGAGGAGATACGCGTAGAAATGTTTTCCCATCAGTCTGAAAACAACAGTTCCGTTGAAACCAACGTCACTCACCTTCATCACCTTCACTAAGTCTTGCGCGACGCGACGGATGCCCCTTTTAGCCGTCGTGCGTCGTGCGCCCGATCAGATGCCATTAACGTTACCAACATGATTACAGCGCTAACCCAGCAGCCCCTTCTCTGGCTGACAGAGGTCAGATGAGCGACGACACCGCATCTGAAGATATCTACACCGTTATTGGCAGGATAGTCGCCCGTCTGCTTAAACCGGATGGCGAAGTCCATCTGCAGGATATACTGCGTTCGCTGCACAACTTCAGTGAGCAAAGCACAGAGCACGATGAAAAGAGAGCGTGCCAGGAGGCGATTCGCTTGCTCTCAAAACAGCTTCACTGATTTTTAATTACTGCCCTTACCTACTGGGGATGCCGGGCAGTCACTGTCGCAAACCCGGCTCTCAACATCGCTGTTTCACGTAGGTCTTCCCTGCGGTGAAAGGCGTTTATGGCTGTTCGTCTGAAGGTGTCCGCCCTACCACGATCTCCAGACAGCTACGAAGCACATCCAGTTGTACAACGTCTTCTGTACACTCCAGTTCGGCGATTAAACTGATAATAATGGCTTTGCTGGTGACTTTTTGCCCGTGGATGACAATATTACGAATCACTGCATCCAGCACTGCACTTTCAGCCTGAAGTTTGTCGCCCGCACTGCGAAAGAGGCGCATAATTTCCACTTCAGTCGTGCTTTGCTGAATGTCGATGTTGTTCTGCATGATGAGTCTTCTTATCAGTCTCAGTTTAGGGTGAACACATCATAACCCTCGCCAGTTGGACGAAGTGGGGATGTGCTTGTCCTGAGTAGTCTTTATTGAAACTACTCTTGGGTAAGTAACAGGTTTTTTATGAGAAGGGATCAGCCATCATCAATGCTTGCGGCGACTGTCAGAAACGCTCTGACCAAATGCCAGAACGGCAGACTCCATCGGATCGCGCGCAGAAGCAAATTCACTTCGCACTTCAGCAAGCGCGACCTCAATCGCCTCGCGCCGTGCTGCATTTGCTTCATTTACCAGCATAGACTTCAGTCTGTTAGCGAGCGTGGCACCACTGATTTTGTCATTACTGTCCAGTAGCGCAGTCACCGCCTCGCCCATCACTATCTCGGTGAGTTTCTCAAGTTTATCTTTCTGCATACCCGCATCTCTGATGACATTGTGCCCTCTAAAAACGGGCAACCCAGCCTCAAACGCTCAGGCCTCTAATGACCTGCTTTTTTGGCCGTTCAGATTAATGCTGCGGGACGTTGTAATCGGTTAACGCAACGCGGCACTCATTTCAGCGGTCAAAAAGCATGCCGATAAGTTTTTGATAATGCTGCTCTTCCTGCGGGCCCGTCGACTGGCTGAGGCGACGGATAAGCGAGCTGCAGATGGCCTTACGATTCAGGCTCTTACCGGCGTGCAGTATTTCAAGAATAACCTGACCCAGTGTTTCTTTTTCAGAAGGCTGCGTGTCGTTGCCAAAATAACGGGCAATATCACGTACGGTGTTCGACGTAGTTTCGTTCTGACGCATGTTAAACCTCCAGATGTGAAAGTGAGTAAACTCTAACCAAGCCTTGGTCACTAAACTTATACAACATCTGGAAAATTGTACAGGAATTCCGGGTGCCCGCCGCACGCTGAATGGTGCAAAAAGTGCTATGCCATTTATAACAGTCACTTGCGTGAGTATCAGATCCTTAACTTTTTCGCCCCGCATCCATCCTGACGCCGATCTTGTACATGACGAGGTGAAATCGTTGCCCCTTTTGTACACCTTTGCTCACCACGTTATCTGTCTTCGTCTTCTTCAGGCCTGAGACGAATCACATTTTCATGCGGCTTACCGCTTTCGTCCTGGCTCGCGGCCATCAGCCAACGCAGTCCTGAATCTGAACGCACCTGCGACAGCCTGAACTGTTTCAGCCAGTGGCGGGCATCACAAATTTCCGCCAACCTACTGTCTCGGGTTTCCTCTTCCGCCATCTGGTTTAGTTCTGCGATAAGCGTATCGATACTTATTTCTCTGTCACCGAGAGCAAGGCTGACCACGGCTTCGCCAAGAATAAGATGACCTTTCTCATCGTCGTGAAATAACACGTTCTCCTCCTCACATAACAGATTAATTATGGCTATATCATTTATTTTAGTGGTGACATGACAGATGACAAAAATATTTCCTGACGGCCCCAGGATTATTCCATCCACCTGAATATCTTACCTTTGAGATGCATTTTTTAACTTTATGAAAAATAAAAAATTTATAGTTTTAAATTTTAATAAACATCACGAAATAGAATAATCTTAAACAGGATCTGGCCAGGGTTTACCGTGCCAGAGCCGATGCCAGAAGGCTTCGCAGGGTATCTGCTGTTCTGTCTTCGTCTGGGCAGGCTGACAATAAAAGTCGGTTCCGTATTGTAGCCCGCCCTGCTTTATTATTTTCGCCAGACAACCTCTCTGATACTGATATAAAACGCCAGATAACCCGAAAAATATAACCCTACAGAGTATGCGAGTTAGTGTTTCAACGGACAGAAGCACGATGAAAATCGCCAAAAATGCCTGGCCTGCTGACGGGCCTGTTTTTTTTAGCCTGTGAAGTGGCAGGAGAATTAAGGAGACACAACAGCTCGCCAGCCAGCCGATATATTCGCCATGTTAAGGCTGATGGCTTGCCTTGGTTTGGGATCGCCGTCGCCACGCCGCGCATCAAAAAAAGTAAGCCAGGCGGCTAATGCCGATCATTTAAGGATCGGTTGACCGATCCAGTGGCAGGTGTAAAAAGGGTTCATGTTCATCATGGACCCTTTTTTATGGAACTCTCAC
>NZ_VIVB01000014.1:0-171803 GCF_007828605.1 Pantoea sp. SJZ147 | reverse complement strand
TTGCGTGGAGCTGCGGCTTATTCTGCCCGGTAAACCGACACAGAACGGATTTATTGAGAGTTTTAACGGACGCTTTCGCGATGAATGCCTGAATGTACACTGGTTTAGCGACATCAGCCATGCCAGAAAACCATCAGTGAATGGCGTCAGGATTATAACGAATGTCGCCCACACTCCACGCTGAATTATCAGACGCCGTCTGAATTTGCGGCGGGCTGGAGAAAGGGTAATTATGAGAGTGAAGGATCCGACATTACTAACTGAGCCTTGTATCTAATACTGGGAGCAGGTCATCAGCTCAGACCCCATCAATATAATGGTGGCTTGACGCCGAATGAATCAGAACAATTGTTCTGGAAAAACTCTAAAGCTGTGGCCAGTTTTTGTTGACCACTACAAAGCACTATTTCATAGACCCACGAACAAACTCACAACCCGAACAGTCGTCGCCAGTCAAACTTCCAGGTCCCCGAAGTATTTCTAGCAACATCCGCATTTATATCAAGTAAATGCCGTTGTGGTGTAGGCTTATTCGAAATAAACCCCATGTATTCGAACTCACCATTTTCGATTAAATCATTGGGTGAAATAGCTGCACTACGCACCATCTCATCAGGATATATTCCCGCTGCACCATAGGCCTCAATGACCATTTGAGAACAGTAAACTTGATTTTTCGGAGGTCCTGATTTCAAGCGCGCTTTCAAGAAATACCTCCCGATTAACTCTTTAATACGGCTGGGTGTCCTTTGGTATTGTTTGGCTCTATACGCTGCTCGCCTAAACGGCATGCGATTGGCATCTGATTTCGCATAAGCGTAACCTTCGAAAGAACGCGCCTTGGCTAATACGCTCTCGATACGTTTACCTAGCCCACGGTATCGCAGGACATCGCCTGACTCAAATCCATCCATGAGACTTTTAAGTTGTGTTTTACTTACGCCGTCTGGGCCTGCATCAATTGAAATACCGGCTCCGAGATATATACCAACATGCGAATAGGCCCCTTCTGTTGCCTCTCGTATAACTGCATGTTTTTTATCATCTTTTGAACTATTGTCTAGCGCGAACCAAACAAGGACGTCTCCTGGAAGCAGATCCTTCGGCAATAGCCGGCCAGGATAATCGCCAATTTTCAGACCGGGGACTAAGACAGTCTTTCCAGTACGAGGGTCATACTCTGGAAGAAACGGCATAATATATTAAGTCCTTGTAATAAGTGCCATACAAATAAAGTTGAAGTGACTGACTTTGGGGAGCTGCTTCATCGGAAGCCCGCTGTCGTGTCGCAGCATCTCGAACGAACCCGCCACTAAATCCATGGTAGATATTACCTTGATGACAGTGGAACTGGTACCAAGAGCTATTGAAGTAGCTATAAATATTAGCGTTAACCTTGATGCCATTACTAAGAGCTAATTGCGCATCAGCGGGACTAAGATCCATAACACGCACGAGCTCACCAGCGGCACGATACTCTTTCACTCTATGCTTTAGATTATGCTCAAACACCCTGACCTGCCCCTTGGCACGGGCCTTAACTTTAGCAGGTGACTTGCCAGCCAAAACCATCTTTTATGCCTCACCCAAGCACTCTCTGGCCTCAGCAAGCGTGATGCCACCCACCCTTAACGACCAAACGTAATGGTCTCCTGATGGTCGTTGATGGAGTAATTGAAGCGAAATGAGATGGAACCGGCAGCGGTGACGGCCAAGTGCAACTTATCATAGTTGTTCAGTTGGTAGAGTTTTCTTTCGGTTTGAGATTACCCAGCCTGATATCGGTAATCATGGCAGCCGCGGATTCCCTATTAAAAAAACCATGCCCTTCCCTGCTAAGGCGACATGGTATCGAGCACCGGGCATGGCATTTGGCGCTGTCAATGCCCCGTACCATTCTACTTAAACACGGTGCCTGGCGATACAAAGAGCTGCCAGAATTTGCCAGACCCAAGAAGCAAAAAGCCCGCAATTACGCGGGCTTAGAGATGTTTTACTGCTTTCACGTGCAGGGTGTTGCTAGACGCGAAATCATTCCCACTCAATCGTCGCCGGTGGTTTGCCCGAAATATCATAAACTACCCGGGAAATGCCGTTAACTTCGTTGATAATGCGATTGGATACGCGGCCCAGGAAGTCATACGGCAGGTGCGCCCAGTGGGCGGTCATGAAGTCGATGGTTTCGACCGCACGCAGTGAGACAACCCAGTCATATTTGCGGCCATCGCCCATCACGCCAACGGAACGCACAGGCAGGAACACGGTAAAGGCCTGGCTGACTTTGTTGTAGAGGTCGGCTTTGTGCAGCTCTTCAATAAAGATGGCATCTGCGCGACGCAGCAGGTCACAATACTCTTTCTTCACTTCACCCAGCACGCGCACGCCAAGGCCAGGCCCCGGGAACGGATGGCGATAGAGCATATCGTAAGGCAGACCTAACTCCAGACCGATCTTGCGCACTTCGTCTTTAAACAGCTCGCGCAGCGGCTCGACCAGGCCCATCTTCATCTCTTTTGGCAGGCCACCCACGTTGTGGTGCGACTTGATCACGTGCGCTTTACCGGTAGCAGAGGCAGCGGATTCAATCACGTCAGGATAAATAGTGCCCTGCGCCAGCCACTTCACGTCCTGCAGGCGCAGTGCCTGCTCGTCAAACACTTCGACGAAAACGCGGCCAATGATTTTGCGCTTCGCTTCCGGATCGTTTTCCCCTGCCAGGGCATCCAGGAAACGTGCTTCACCGTCAACGTGCACAATATTCAGACCAAAATGGTCGCCGAACATGTCCAGCACCTGCTCAGCTTCATTCAGGCGCAGCAGCCCGTTATCCACGAATACGCAGGTCAGGTTTTTACCGATGGCGCGATGCAGCAGCATGGCAGTCACTGACGAATCCACACCGCCGGATAAGCCCAGGATCACTTTGTCGTTGCCGACCTGCACACGCAGACGCTCGACGGCATCCTCAATGATTTTCGCCGGTGTCCAGAGCGCTTCACATTCACAAATATCCATCACGAAACGTTCCAGCATGCGCAGTCCCTGACGCGTGTGCGTGACTTCCGGGTGGAACTGCACGCCATAGAAGCGTTTCTCTTCGTTAGCCATGATGGCAAACGGACAGGTTTCTGTGCTGGCGACCGTAACAA
This sequence comes from Pantoea sp. SJZ147, assembly GCF_007828605.1. Classification (NCBI taxonomy): domain Bacteria; kingdom Pseudomonadati; phylum Pseudomonadota; class Gammaproteobacteria; order Enterobacterales; family Erwiniaceae; genus Pantoea; species Pantoea sp. SJZ147. Next base: position 168,654 of record NZ_VIVB01000014.1, on the reverse strand, counting down.
AACCATCAGGGATAGCGGTCACTTTATCGCCGTGGCTCATCCAGACATCCAGCAGCGGTTTACCGGCCGCGCTGATGGCATCTTCGATATCGCGAATCAGCGCGCTTGCGGTGTTGACTTCAACCTGCGCATAGCCAAACTCGCGCTCGTTGGACCCTTCCACCTTGCCACCCAACTGCATCGCCATGGTTTGCATGCCGTAACATACACCCAGAACCGGTACACCCGCGGTAAACACATAGTCAGGTGCGCGCGGGCTGTCGTTTTCGGTGGTACTTTCCGGGCCGCCAGACAGGATGATGCCGCTTGGATTGAACTGGCGAATCTGCGCTTCGGTGACATCCCACGCCCAGAGTTCACAGTACACGCCAAGCTCACGTACGCGGCGCGCGACCAACTGAGTATATTGAGAACCAAAATCGAGAATCAGAATGCGGTGCTTATGGATATTTTCCGTCGTCATTGAGGGGTTTCCAGAACGGTGACTTAAAGTAAAGCGCCCGGCTGTTGCCGGGCGGGAAATCTTACGGGGTTATGAACCCATGCGGTAGTTTGGTGACTCTTTGGTGATGGTCACATCATGCACGTGGCTTTCATTGATGCCCGCACCGCTGATACGCACGAATTCGGCTTTGGTGCGCAGGTCATCAATGGTCTGGCAGCCGGTCAGACCCATACAGGAGCGCAGGCCGCCCATTTGCTGATGCACGATCTCTTTCAGGCGGCCTTTATAGGCCACGCGGCCTTCGATACCTTCTGGCACCAGCTTGTCAGCAGCGTTATCGGTCTGGAAGTAGCGGTCTGATGATCCTTTAGACATCGCGCCCAGCGAGCCCATTCCACGGTAGGATTTAAAAGAACGGCCCTGGTAAAGTTCGATTTCACCCGGCGATTCTTCAGTACCTGCCAGCATCGATCCCACCATCACACAGGACGCGCCAGCCGCAATCGCCTTAGCGATATCACCAGAGAAACGAATCCCGCCGTCTGCGATAACCGGAATGCCCGTGCCTTCCAGCGCGGCAACGGCGTCAGAAACGGCGGTAATCTGAGGTACACCCACACCGGTAACAATACGAGTGGTACAAATTGAGCCTGGGCCGATACCAACTTTGACCGCGCTCACGCCAGCTTCAACCAGCGCCAGCGCACCTGCACCTGTCGCCACGTTGCCGCCGACGATTTCAAGCTCAGGATATTTAGCGCGGGTTTCGCGGATACGCTGCAGCACGCCTTCGGAGTGGCCATGCGACGAATCAATAAGCAGTACGTCCACCCCTGCTGCGACCAGGGCATCCACGCGTTCTTCATTGCCCGCACCTGCACCCACGGCGGCACCAACGCGCAGACGACCCTGCGCATCTTTACAGGCGTTAGGTTTACGTTCGGCTTTCTGGAAGTCTTTAACGGTGATCATGCCCAGCAGGTGGAAACTGTCATCCACGACCAGCGCTTTTTCTACACGCTTTTCATGCATTCTGTGCAGTACGACATCACGGGCTTCGCCCTCTTTCACTGTAACCAGACGCTCTTTCGGCGTCATAACGGCAGTGACGGGCTGGGTGAGATCGGTAACGAAGCGCACATCGCGACCGGTGATAATGCCCACCAGTTCGTTGTCCGCGTTCACCACCGGATAGCCGGCAAAGCCGTTACGTTCGGTCAGCTCTTTGACTTCTGCCAGCGTGGTGGTTGGCAACACGGTCTGTGGTTCGGTGACCACGCCGCTTTCATGCTTTTTAACCTTACGCACTTCATCTGCCTGACGCTCAATCGACATATTTTTGTGAATGAAGCCCAGACCGCCCTCTTGCGCCAGCGCAATAGCCAGACCCGCTTCGGTCACGGTATCCATCGCAGCAGAAAGCATTGGAATATTCAGACGAATGTTTTTGGTCAGTTGAGTGCTGAGATCGGCCGTATTCGGCAGGACGGTGGAGTGTGCAGGAACGAGCAGGACGTCGTCAAAAGTGAGTGCTTCTTTAGCGATTCTTAACATGGCAATACTCCACCTTGGGTGCGTGAGAATAGATAAAATATTGCCGCGGCATTATACAGGCCGTAATCGATTGCCTCCACTATTATTTAATAAAAAGTCTTGATCCGCACAATCAGCAATGTAGTATCGACTGATTAACCTACTGATTTGGAATTTGATCTTCGTCACATGTCGCTGCCGCCAAACGCCAATATTTTTACCGTCAGCCGTCTCAATACCACAGTGCGTCAGCTGCTGGAAAATGAGATGGGTTTGGTTTGGCTCAGTGCCGAGATCTCCAATTTTACCCAGCCTGCCTCGGGTCACTGGTACTTCACCCTAAAAGATGATGGCGCACAGGTACGCTGTGCCATGTTCCGCAATGGCAATCGTCGCGTCACGTTTCGTCCTCAGCACGGTCAGCAGGTCCTGGTGCGCGCGAACATCACCTTGTATGAACCGCGCGGCGATTATCAGCTGATTATTGAAAGCATGCATCCCGCTGGTGAAGGCCTGTTGCAGCAGCAGTTTGAGCAGTTGAAAGCTAAGCTGGCACAGGAAGGCTTATTCGAGCCCGGGCACAAAAAACCCTTGCCCCAACCGGCTAAACAGGTTGGCGTTATTACCTCCGCGACCGGTGCAGCCCTGCACGATGTGCTGCGTGTGCTGCATCGTCGCGATCCGTCATTGCCTGTGGTGATTTACCCCACCGCCGTACAGGGCGTGGATGCGCCTGCCGCTATCGTGCGCGCCATTGAGCTTGCTAACCAGCGTGCAGAGTGCGATGTGCTCATCGTGGGGCGCGGCGGCGGTTCGCTGGAAGATCTGTGGAGTTTTAACGACGAGCGAGTCGCGCGTGCGATTTTTGCCAGTCGCATTCCCGTGGTCAGCGCGGTGGGCCATGAAACCGACGTGACTATTGCCGATTTTGTTGCCGACCTGCGCGCGCCAACGCCTTCTGCCGCGGCAGAAATTGTCAGCCGTAATCAGCTTGAACTTCTGCGTCAGCTGCAGTCACAACAGCAGCGGCTGGAAATGGCGATGGATTATTATCTGGCACGCCAGCAGCGGGGCTTTAGCCGTTTAGATCACCGCCTGCAACAGCAGCATCCGCAGTTGCGCCTGGCCCGCCAGCAGACTGCACTGTTTCGCTTACAGCAGCGCCTGAGCGAAGCGATGGAACTGCGGCTGCGCAACGCCAGCCGCCAGCAGGATCGCCTGTCACAGAGGCTGGCACAGCAGCAGCCACAGCAGCGCCTGTATCTGGCGCAACAAAGCCTGCAAAGCTGGCATTATCGCCTGCAACAAAGCATGGAGAAATTGCTTAACCGCGACAAAAACCGCTTCGGTCAGCTTGCTGCCCAGTTGGAAGGCGTCAGCCCGTTAGCCACCCTGGCGCGTGGCTTCAGCGTCACCACCGACAACGCGGGTCAGGTGGTGAAAAAAACACGCCAGTTAAGCAACGGCGATTTACTGCGTACCCGCCTTGATGATGGCTGGGTAGAAAGTCAGGTCACTCAGCTGATTCCTGAAAAACCGAAACGAAAGAAAAGCATTTCTTAACTATACTTCCTAGTACATCCCTCGTGCCAAGGAGTCTACAATGGCTTTCAGCGTTATACCTCCCTACATTCTTCGTAAGATTATTGCTCACGGTTCCGGCTATCAGCAGGAGCAGGCGCGCCGTACGCTCACCCACGTTCAGCACCTGATGGCGGAGCACTGGCAAAAGACCGCTGCACCCAAGACCACGCAGGCCGGGAAGATTGAGCGTGAAATCTATGACGCCAAAAATCAGGAAACGTTACCGGGCACCCTGGTGCGTAAAGAAGGCCAGTCCTCAAATGGTGACATTGCCGCCGACGAGGCCTGGAACTATCTTGGCGTAACTCATGACTTTTTCTGGCAAATATATAAACGCAATTCTCTGGATAATAACGGTTTGAAATTAGCTGGCACCGTGCATTATGGCGAGAAATATCAGAATGCCTTCTGGAATGGTCAGCAGATGGTATTCGGAGACGGCGATGGTGAAATCTTTAACCGCTTTACCATCGCTATCGACGTTGTTGCGCATGAGTTATCGCACGGTGTCACAGAAACCGAGGCCGGTTTGATCTATTTTGAACAGGCTGGCGCACTGAATGAGTCGATGTCCGACGTATTTGGCTCTCTGGTAAAACAGTTCAGTAAGAAACAGACGGCGGAGAAAGCCGACTGGATTATTGGTGAAGGCTTGCTGGCGAAAGGTATCCACGGTAAAGGCTTGCGATCGATGTCGCACCCCGGCACCGCTTATGACGATCCCATGTTGGGTAAAGACCCGCAACCGGGCCATATGGACGATTATATTAAAACGCGTGAAGATAACGGCGGTGTGCATCTGAATTCTGGCATTCCTAACCGTGCCTTTTATCTGGCAGCAAAAGCATTAGGTGGATTTGCCTGGGAACAGGCAGGGCAAGCCTGGTATGACACCTTATGTGATGATAATTTGCATCAGGATGCTGACTTTAAAGCCTTTGCACAGTTGACCGTGCAGCACGGTGAAAAGCGCTTTGATCGTTCTGTTGGTAGCAAAATTGAACAGGCGTGGAAAGAGGTAGGCGTATTATGAGTCAACTCCCCGAACTTACCGATGACGCAACCATTGTGGTTACGCGTGAAGGTGGCTTTGCTTTTATTCCCGGCTTACGTAGCGAGCGTCGTTTTCCTTTGGGTGAACTTCCTGCGCCAGAGAAACAGCGCGTCTGTAAAGTGCTGGAACAGGCGATGCCGCTGTGCGAACCAGAGGAAAAAGCGGCTAAGGTAGGCGGCGGGGACCAGCGCTATTTTCGTATCCAGATCCAGTACGCCACGCGCCGTGAAGCAGGCACGGTAGTGCTCCTGATACCGGAGCAGTCGGCACCGCCGGAGCTGGCGTCGCTCTTCCGCGACGGAAAATATGACTAGTCCTGGCATAGGTTGACACTTTTTTTATCTTTTAAAACGCCTGATGTACCTCATCAGGCGTTTTGTATTTTAATGACAGATGAGGACGCTGGCTGTTATAGATCCTGACTGACTCACTGACCATCCTGCCTGCCTGCACCACGTCTGCCGGACGCGTAATCAGTAATTCATTTTTCAGTATGCCGTTAACCCTTTCTGCCAGCGCATTCTGATAGCAGTCGTAGCCGTCCGTCATTGAACAGACAAGACCGTGTTTTTTATGCACTGACTGATACATTGCCGAACAGTACTGAAGTCCGCGATCTGAGTGGTGGATCAGGCGGCCCTTTCCCTGCCGCTCCCTCAGTGCCATTTGTAGCGCCTTAATAACGTGTTCCGTATGCAGACTTTCATGAACATGATACCCCACGATTTTTCGTGAGAAAGCGTCCGTTACCAGACTGATGTAGGCCATACCTGTCCTTACCGGAAGCCAGGTGATGTCGGCAACCCATACCTGCTCCGGACCGGAGATAACCGTCTGCTCCGGCCCCGCTTTCAGCAGATTCGGATGTCTGTAAAAATGATGACGGCTGTTCGTTGTTTTATGATAAGCCCTTGCCGGATGAACCAGTAACCGGGCTTCCCGCAGCACAGCGAACAGACTGTCCCGCCCGATATGCAATGCGGCATCTTCCCGCTCGTTAAGAATATGCTGCAGTTTCCGGGTACCCAGTCGGGGCTGCTGTAACCTGATAAGTCTGACTTCCTCAGTAATGCGGTGTGCCTTTTCAGACCTGCGCATTTCACGCCGGCATCCCTGATACCAGGCCTGACGGCTTATCTTTAAATACCGGCAGACCCTGACGACAGTCAGTTTCAGGGATTGTGTCTGTGCTTTCGCGATAAGGACGCTAACTGCTTCTTTGTGAGTGTGGCACCGAATTCGGTGTTCATCACCTTCACGACAGCTTCAAAAAACTGCGCTTTAACTTCGGATTCAGCCAGTTGCTGCTCAAGCTCTTTGATTCGCTGTTCAGGTGTGAGGGGAAGAGATTTTGTCATGTTTCCTCCGCGGGTGGTGCGCTGCCGGGATGACTGCCAGTCCAGATGACCGTATTTACGTAACCACATGAGCACGGTGGAACATCCCTGGATGCCGTAGCGTTCCTGAGCCTGGCGGTAAGTCATCTCGCCTTTTTCAACCTGCTCCACGACTGCCAGCTTAAAGGAAAGAGAGTAATCCCGCTGAGTGCGTTTAACATACTGTTTCATCACATTCTCCTCAAAACCAGTGGAAAATGTGTCAACGCTATTCAGGACGGGAAAATAAGCAGAAAAAAGGGCCGCTAGCGGCCCTTTTCTTTTATCAGTTACAACGTGCTGTTACTTGCTGTCAGGCAGCGCATAAGCAATCACGTAATCACCGCGATCCGGTGACTGACGTGCACCGCCTGCCGAGATCAGAATGTACTGCTTACCGGTTTTTGGTGAGACATAGCTCATCGGACCGCCCTGACTTCCCACAGGCAGACGCGCTTTCCACACCTCTTTACCGGTTGCGCTATCGAATGCCCGCAGATAGTAATCCTGGGTGCCGGCAATAAAGACCAGACCGCCCTGAGTTGCCAGCGTGCCGCCCAGCGTTGGCATACCGATTGGCATTTTGGCGCGCATTTTAATCCCAAACGGACCGGTATCCTGTACGGTACCAACCGGGACCTGCCAGACGATTTTCTGGGTTTTCATATCGATAGCTGACAAGGTACCAAACGGCGGTGCCTGGCAGGGAATGCCCAGCGGTGACATAAAGCGGTTCTTGTTCACCGCATAAGGTGTGCCTTTCAGAGGAACGGCGCCCATACCGGTATTAATCGCTTCACCGCCGTTGCTGCCACGGGAAACCTTGCTGGTATCCACCGGAATCATCTGTACCCACAATCCTAAACGCATGTCGTTGACAAACAACAGGTTGTTATTTGGATCGGTGGACATGCTGCCCCAGTTCATCCCACCCAGCGAGCCAGGGAAGCTCAGCGACTTATCGGTGCCCGGCACGGTAAACAGGCCGTCATAGCGCATGGATTTAAACGCGATACGGCAGGCAAGCTGATCGAACGGCGTGGCGCCCCACATATCAGACTCTTTCAGTTTCTGATTGCCAATCATTGGCATACCGGTCGAATGCGGCTGGGTTTTCGTATATTGCTCGTTCGGGATATGCCCCTGCGGCATCGGCAGCTCTTCCACTTTAGTGAGAGGCTTGCCGGTCAGACGATCCAGCACAAAGATCATGCCGGTCTTGCCGCCGATAACCACCGCAGGTTTGGTGCTGCCGTCCTTCATCGGGAAGTCGATCAGGCTGGGCTGCATCGGCAGATCGAAGTCCCAGAGATCGTTATGTACGGTCTGATAAACCCACTTCTCTTTGCCGGTTGTGGCATCAAGCGCCAGTACCGAGGCACCGTATTTATGGTCCAGTGCGTTGCGGTTCGCACCCCACAGATCGACTGAGGAGCTTCCCATTGGAATAAACACGGTGTTCATGGCCGGATCATAGGACATGGGTGCCCATGAGTTCGGCGTACTCCGCGTATAGTCCTTACCCGGCATCAGAATGGCATTTGGATCGGTATTGCCCGGGTCAAAGGCCCAACGCATCTGGCCGGTGATCACGTCAAAACCGCGCAACACACCGCCAGGCATGTCTGTTTTAACGTTGTCAGCCACGCGCCCGCCTACGACAACTGTTGTACCGGCAATCGTGGGTGCAGACGTGAGCTGATAAAGGGGATCGGGCGCATCACCCAGGCCCGCTTTGAGATCGACGATGCCGTGGTTTCCGAAGTCCTCACAGAATTCACCGTTGTCGGCATTGATAGCAATAAGACGTGCATCAATGGTATTCATCAGAATACGGCGCTGGCAGCTGTCTCCGGCAGCCAGAGTCACGCCTGGGACCGGCGTTGATCCCGGTTGAGTTGGCTGGGTAAGCGGTTTGGTGGCATCAAAATAGGCCAGTCCACGGCAGCGCGGCCAGACTTCTGCCTGGGCATTAATTTCACGCTTCCAAATCTGCTTGCCGCTGTCGGCTTCAACCGCAATCACATTGTTATGCGGGGTGCAAAGATAGACGGTATTTCCCACCTGCAGCGGGGTTTGCTGATCTTCAGCACCATTGCCGGTTGGGCTTTCTGGAATATCGCCAGTGTGGTAAGTCCAGGCGACCTGCAGATCCTTCACGTTATCGCGGGTGATCTGGTCCAGCGCAACAAACCGGCTTCCCCCTGCGGTATTCCCATAGTGATCCCAGTTTTGCTGTTGCTTTGACTTATCCACCGGGATCAGCGGCAGCTCCTGACCGGTTGAAGCAACGGTAGGATGAGGCTGGAACATCTGCACTAATGTGGCAACCATGCCTACGGCAATGACGGCAGAAAAGGCGTACGAGACTTTTGCCAGAGAAGGCTTATTTTCACGCTTACGCAGCGCGGGCCATGTGATGAATGCCAGGATCATTAAACCCGCAGGCACCATCAGGCGGGAAACCAGTGGCCAGAAATCCAGCCCGGCGTCGATAACGGCCCAGATTAACGTCCCGACAAACACCAGCAGGAACAGAACCACTGCCGATGATTTGGCACGGACAAACTGAATGGCGGACAGCACCATCACGATGCCTGCAATCAGAAAATACCAACTGCCGCCCAGCGTCGCGAGTTTCCCCCCGCCAACAGCAAAGAACAGGCCGGTTGCCAGTAGCACCAGCCCGAGCAGCACGGACCATATTCTCAACCCTTTACCGGATCGAGATGATGTTTCAGCCATAACACTTACTCTCCTGATAAACAAAGCCGTTCCTGTCCTGTGCGACCCGGCTCATCGCCGGTCACGGTGCAGGTAAAAGAAACAGCGTTGTTTTATTCCAATTAAAGCGGACCCGCGTTCATGAAATGAATGATGTGTTCCGGAGGCAGCCCATGCTGGCGTGACTCCGTCATGACGCGGCAAAAATTGTACCACCTGGTACGTTATCCCGTGAAGGTTTAAACGTGTTCGTTACGAAGCAATAGCATTTTCGCTACAAATTTTTACGCCGTTACGGCTCGCAGCGTTTGGATCGTTATGTGTTGCAGGTTGAAGCACCCAGACGTCAGGCAGGAACAATCCTGTAAGTCAGACGATGTTTTGAAACTAAGCCGTGACCATGATTACAAAAGTAGTCAGTCGCGCCGCAGCTTCTGAGTTGCTCAAGGGGCTGATGGCAGTCGGGGCAGACAGGCTGATAGTGATAACGGACACCACAACCTGTACAGATAAGATCGGTGGCGTCCGGGGCTAAGGGTTGCTGACATTTTTCACAGGTTGCGCTCATTTTTTTCATCCGGCCAGGCAAATAAGCGCAATTCTAGGACAAAAAAAAGAGGGCCATCTGGCCCTCGATCAGTTAACGCTTATTTTTCTTCATATGCGCCATCAAACGCTTGCGCTTTCGCTGTTGCGTCGGCGTCAGCAGATTGCGTTTGCCTTCATAAGGGTTTTCACCCTCTTTAAACTGAATGCGGATTGGCGTCCCCATCACGTTCAGTGAACGACGGAAGTAGTTCATCAAATAACGTTTGTAGGAGTCCGGCAGGTCTTTAACCTGATTACCGTGTATCACCACAATCGGTGGGTTATAACCGCCCGCATGGGCATATTTCAGTTTAACGCGACGACCGCGAACCAGCGGTGGCTGATGGTCTTCCGCTGCCATGTTCATAATGCGCGTCAGCAGTGACGTGTTTACTCGCTTCGTGGAGCAATCGTATGCTTCCGTGACGGACTCAAACAGGTTGCCTACGCCGCTGCCATGCAACGCCGAGATGAAGTGCACGCGCGCAAAATCGATAAAGCCCAGACGGAAGTCGAGCGTTTCTTTGACTTCGTCACGGACTTCCTGCGACAAGCCATCCCATTTGTTCACCACGATCACCAGTGAACGTCCGCTGTTCAGGATAAAGCCCAACAGGGACAGATCCTGATCGGAAATGCCGGCACGCGCATCGATCACCAGCATCACTACGTTAGCGTCTTCAATCGCCTGCAACGTTTTGATTACCGAGAATTTCTCGACCGTATCCGTGATTTTTCCGCGCTTACGTACGCCAGCGGTGTCGATCAACACATACTCGCGACCGTCACGTTCCATGGGAATGTAGATACTGTCACGGGTGGTGCCTGGCATGTCGTAAACGACCACGCGATCTTCACCGAGAATACGGTTAGTCAACGTAGACTTACCGACGTTAGGACGGCCAACAATCGCCAGCTTAATTGGCAAGGTTGTAGGATCGAAATCATCCTCTTCTTCCTCTTCCTCACCGTTTTCTTCTGCCGCTAAGGCTGCCCAGTAAGCTTCGTTTTCGTCTTCTTCGGTCATCTCGACCGGATCGACCTTCTCCATCCACGGCAGCAGGGCCGTTTCAATCAGGCTGGTGACACCGCGGCCATGAGAAGCGGCGATGGCGTGAATCTCACCCAGCCCCAGAGAATAGAAGTCTACGACCGCCTGATCCGGATCCAGTCCGTCAGTTTTATTCGCGACCAGAAACGTCGCTTTTTGGCGAGAGCGAAGATGTTTTGCAATTTGCTGATCGGCGGCCATCATGCCTGCGCGCGCGTCCACCATAAACAGCACAACGTCTGCTTCTTCAATCGCCAGCAGCGACTGCTCTGCCATACGCGTTTCAACACCGTCTTCGGTGCCATCAATACCGCCGGTATCGATAACAATAAATTCGCGCCCTTCCACTTCGGCGCGACCATATTTGCGATCGCGAGTCAGTCCAGGAAAATCCGCTACCAGCGCATCTCGTGTGCGGGTTAAACGGTTAAACAGCGTAGATTTTCCCACATTGGGACGCCCAACCAGCGCGACCACAGGTACCATAACAATGCCTCAATAATGTATTAAATCGCCCGAATGGCGTGATTATAACGGCTTTAGCCGCTCAGTTCAGGCTTAAGGCGCTAAGGATACCATGCCTGACTAAAAACGAAACGGCCCCTGATGAAATCAGGAGCCGTTGTGCCGGAAGGATAACCCTGCCTGACAACTTACCCGTTAGCGGGTAATGGCGTAAACTTCACCGTCTTTTGACTGAATCAGCAACTTGTCGCTGGCGACGACTGGCTCAGTCTGGAAGCCTGAACTGTCCAGCTTTTGCTGGGCAACAAAACGGCCGTCGGTGGTGTTCAGCCAGTGCAGATAGCCTTCGCTGTCACCGACCACAAGGTAGCCGTTATACAGGACCGGTGAAGTCAGATTGCGATGCAGCAGATCGCTTTGACGCCAGATAGCCACACCGCCATCCGCGTTGAGGGCAATCACGCGATCGTCCTGATCCACCAGGTAGATACGACCCGCATCCACAATCAGATCTTTCACACCGCCGATTTCACGTTTCCACAAAATCTGACCAGAACGTAAATCCAGTGCAGTCAGGTTACCGTTGTAAGCCAACGCATACACAACGCCGTTAACAATGACCGGCGTGGTATCCACATCGCTCAGACGGTCGATTTCTGTCGCACCGCTCGGCTGTGAAATACGCTGCTGCCAAATCAGCTGGCCCTGGTTCAGAATAACGGCGCTCACGCGGCCGTTATCGCCACCCACGATTGCGCCACCAAAGGCAACAGACGGGGCAGATTCACCGCGCAGTGACAGCGCAGGCATATCCAGGTTAACGGTCCATTTTACTGCACCGCTGGTTTGATCAAGTCCCTGCAGCATACCGTTGCTGGTGTGAACCAGTACCAGGCCATCGCTGACCACCGGACGCGACAGCGCTTCGCCCGCGGCTTTGGCTTGCCATGCAATCGCACCATCGCTGGTGTTCAGTGCATAGACCTGACCACGTTCGCTGCCGATGTAGAGGCGGTCGCCACTCACGGTGATACCGCCAGACAGCATGGCAGAGCGGTTTTTCGAGAAGAAGCCGGTTTTCTCAGAGAGATCGACTTTCCATTTTTCTTTACCATCCGCCGCGTCGAGCGCTTTTACGATACCAAAGCGGTCAGCAGCATAAACGGTGCCGTCTTGCCAGGTCGGGTGCAGGTTAGAGTAGAAATCACCGATTCCATCACCCACGCCAGTGCTCCACACGGTCTGAGGCGTGAACTGATTTTCCACCTTCGGCAATGGGGCCATTTTCACTACATCTTCTTCGCCGCTGAACAGCGAGCAACCACTGAGCAAGGTGACTGAGATCAGCCCCGGCAGCAGGTATTTACGTAATTCCATGCGCTCTCTCTTGACTGGCTTAGCTTAAGTTATTCATCTTCATCTGCATCATTTGCTTCAGTGCAGGAGACGCATCAGATTCGACGCCTTTGCTCCATGCATCGCGCGTGCCCTGCTTATCGCCTTTGCTCAGCAGCGCTTCGCCGCGGATGTCAGCGACAATGGCTGTCCAGCCATCACCCTTCACACCGTCAAGGGTTTTAAGTGCTGCATCAGCCTGATTTTGTTGCAGTTGAATGCGTGCCAGACGCAGGTTAATGACCGCCTGCAGGTTGGCATCTTTCGTGTCTTTCAATCCGTTTTGCAGCAGGGTTGCGGCTTTGTCCAGCTGATTGCTGTCGACATACTGCTTCGCCAGATCCAGTGCCGCCAGGGCACCGTAGGTATTACTGTTTTCGCTGGCGAAAGTGTTTACCGCTTCCAGCGTTTCTGGCTTACCGGCCTGCATGGCACTGGTGACTTTCTGGTATTCAGCTGACACGGTTTTAGCTGAATCCTGCTGATGGCTGGACCAGTAACGCCAGCCGCCCAGCGCAGCGATCCCGATGACGACACCGACAGCTAAGGCTTTACCGTTGTTGGCGAAAAAGCGACGCAGCGCATCAACCTGTTCGTTCTCATTGCTATAAACTTCCACGCAATCCTTCTCCTTTCAATGGTTGTGCTGTGACACGCTTACTGCAACAGCGTGCGCAGTGCAGCAGCCGCATCCGCCTGCGCCAGCGTTTGCTGTTCGCCATTGCGCAGATCTTTAATCACGACCTGACCGGCCTTCTGTTCATCTTCACCCAGCACCAGAGCAACGCGAGCGCCCCACTTATCCGCACGGGCAAACTGCTTCTTGAAGTTACCGCCACCAAAGTTGGTCATCAGTTTCATGTCGGGCAGTTGGTCACGCAGCTTTTCAGCCAACTGCATCGCCGCTGACTGAACCCCCTGGCCGGAAGCGATAACATAGACATCGACATTGCGCGCGGGTTCAAATTCCGGATTAACCGCCTGCACTAACAACACCAGGCGCTCCATTCCCATGGCAAAACCAACAGCAGGCGTTGCCCGACCGCCCAGTTGTTCGACCAGGCCATCATAACGACCACCACCGCAAACGGTGCCCTGCGATCCCAGGCTGTCGGTAACCCATTCAATCACCGTGCGGTTGTAATAATCCAGCCCGCGCACCAGGCGCTGATTGACCGTATAGTCAATACCGGCGTCGTCCAGCAGCGCACGCAGACCGTCAAAATGCTCGCGTGACTCCGCATCCAGATAATCGCCCAACTGGGGCGCATCATTTAACAACGTCTGAATATCGGGGTTTTTGCTGTCGAGTACACGCATTGGGTTGCTGTACATGCGGCGCTTGCAGTCTTCGTCCAGCGCGTCTTTGTGCTGTTCCAGAAATGCCACCAGCGCGTCGCGATAGCTGGCACGGGCTTCAAGCGAACCAATGGAGTTCAGTTCCAGACGAACATGATCGGCGATACCCAGCGCTTTCCACCAGCGCGCATTGAGCATAATCAGTTCGGCATCAATATCCGGCCCCTGCAGGCCAAACACTTCAACGCCTATCTGATGAAACTGGCGATAGCGCCCTTTCTGAGGTCGCTCGTAGCGGAACATCGGGCCCATGTACCACAGGCGCTGTTCCTGATTATAAAGCAGACCGTGTTCGATACCTGCACGCACGCAGCCTGCCGTCCCTTCCGGACGAAGCGTCAGGCTTTCGCCATTGCGATCGTCAAAGGTATACATCTCTTTTTCAACCACATCGGTAACTTCACCAATGGCGCGTTTGAACAGAGGAGTCTGCTCTACGATAGGTAAGCGAATTTCGCTGTAACCATAGTTCGCCAGCACTGACTTCAGTACCGCTTCAATCCGTTGCCAGATGGCCGTATCCGCAGGCAGAAAATCGTTCATCCCGCGAATCGCTTGAATATTCTTCGCCACGTTAAAATCTCTTAATACAAAAAAACCTGTCCGGCATCATACCTCATGAGGATGAAACCGCACAGGCTCAGCTAAAAAAGTCATGCATGCCGTACAGGAACCGGATTATTTTTCCAGTTGCTGCACGTCAATACGACGGGATTCATCCAGCATGGCCGCTTTGGCACGAATGCGCGCTTCCAGTTGATCGATCATATCGTCATTATCCAGACGCACGCGCTGACGCACGCCATCTTCATAGAAGCCGCTTTTCTTGTTGCTGCCAGTCACGCCCAGCGTGGATACCGTGGCTTCGCCCGGACCATTCACCACACAGCCGATAATGGAGACGTCCATCGGGGTGATGATGTCTTCCAGGCGCTGCTCCAGGGCGTTAACCGTACCGATAACGTCAAACTCCTGACGTGAACAGGTCGGGCAGGCAATGAAGTTGATACCGCGAGAACGAATGCGCAGCGACTTCAGAATATCAAAGCCGACTTTCACCTCTTCAACCGGATCGGCGGCCAGAGAAATACGCAACGTGTCGCCAATCCCTTCGGCCAGCAACAGCCCCAGGCCGATAGCGGACTTCACCGCACCTGCGCGCGCGCCGCCCGCTTCCGTAATCCCAAGATGCAGAGGCTGCTCGATTTGTTTTGCCAGCAGACGATAAGATTCAACCGCCAGAAAAACATCCGAGGCTTTAACGCTGACTTTGAATTGATCGAAGTTGAGGCGATCCAGATGATCGACATGTCGCATCGCTGATTCCAGCAGGGCCTGCGGCGTAGGTTCACCGTATTTTTCCTGCAGATCTTTTTCCAGCGATCCGGCGTTAACACCGATACGAATGGGGATATTTTTATCGCGGGCGCAGTCAACGACGGCGCGAATACGCTCGTTATTACCGATATTGCCCGGATTAATACGCAGGCAGTCCACGCCGTATTCAGCCACTTTAAGCGCGATACGGTAGTCAAAGTGGATATCGGCCACCAGCGGCACATTGACCTGCTGCTTAATCAGCTTAAAGGCTTCTGCGGCATCCATGGTCGGTACCGAAATGCGCACGATATCAACGCCCACGCGCTCAAGGGCTTTAATCTGGTTTACCGTCGCGGCCACGTCAGTGGTGCGGGTGTTGGTCATCGACTGGACGGCGATTGGCGCGCCGTCGCCAACGGGCACCTGGCCGACGTAAATACGTTTGGACTTACGGCGGATAATGGGTGCTTGGTTATGCATATTTCTTCTCCACAATTGCCCGGTACACGCGATACGCTGTTATTGCGCACCCAACGTCAGGCGAGCAACCTGGTTATTACGGATAAAACGACTTAAATCAACGGGTTTATTCTGATATTGCACCTGAACAACAGATGGCGCGCCAATTTTCAGACGATAAGGCGCTGTGCCTGACAGGCTCAGTTTGCCGCCGCTACGCTGAATACCGCTGAACAGTTTTTTACCGGTAGCATCCGTGACGTCCAGCCAGCAGTCGCCTGTAAAGGTCATGACCACTGAATTGGGATCGGCAGCCGGTTCGCTGACCGCCGCTGCGCCTACTGGCATCTGCTGCGCAGTGTTGGCCGGTGCAGTGCTACTGGTATCAGTCGGTGCCTGCGAAGGCGACACGACCGCGTTGTTCTCTTCCTGCTGCGTCGCCGCAGCCGTGTTATTGCCGTTACTGCTTTCAGCGGGGGCCGTGCTGGTCGCTGCGCCAGTGTTAGCCGGTGTACTGCTGGTATTATTGTTCAGCGGTACGCTGGTGCTGTTATCCGTTGATGCGGCGTTAGTTTGCCCTAACGGGATTGACTGGCTGCTGTCGCTGCTACTGCCGTTCTGATCGGCCATCGACACCAGTTCATCCTGAGAGGCTTTATGGTTCTGCCACCACCAGGCACCTGTCAGACCGACCACCACGAAGATCACCAGCCAGGTGAAAATCATCAGCCAGCCGTCGCGTTTCTTACGGCGTTTGCCCAGGGAAAAACTCTGCATCGGCTCAATTTTTGTGGCGCGAACCGGCGTCTGTTTTTCCATCATCGGCAGCAGTTCCTCTTCAGGAATATGCACCAGACGGGCATAAGAACGGATGTAACCGCGCAGGAAGGTAGAGGCTAAATTCGCAGGTAATCTGTCTTCTTCAATTTCACGTACGGTAGAAAGTTTAAGGCACAGGCGTTCAGCAACATGTTGCTGCGTGAGTCCCATTTGTTCACGGGCCAGACGCAGGCGTGTACCTGTGGAATGAACTGCAGAATTTTCTTGAGTGGCTTCAGTATTCATTAGCTAAATAACGCTGGTACTGTATCGATTGCGGAAAACGTCGCGCTAACTGGTCGCCATAACGTGAAACGTCTGCGGCATTTCCCTGTTGCGCGGCGAAACGTATGTGTAACGCCAGGCTGCGTGCCGTCGTCGGCAGCGGCTGGTAAAGCTCTAATAATAGCGCTACGTTAGCCCACTGGTCATTTTCGACCGCGCTTTCAGCTTCGGCTAGTAGCGCCTCTCCTTTACTCTGGTCCGCATCGAGCGCATATGACAACGCAGCACGCGCTGCCTGTCTGTCCCCTGCCCGCAGATAACAATACCCCGACAGTTCATACGCATCGATACGGGCGTCTCCTTCCTGCGCACCCTTCGCCCGGATAAACTGTTGATGCGCATCATCATACTGCCCTAAAGCGCAAAGAAACGCACCGTAATTGTTAGGGATGTAACCATTATGTGGCGCAATTCGCTGCGCATTTGAAAAATGGAAATGCGCAGCGGCGTTTTGCCCTTGCCGCTGAGCCAGCCTGGCTAAGGCCAGGTGCACCCGGTAATCCTGGGGATCAGCAGCCTGTGCCCGCAGGAGATTGCGGCGCGCAGCGGGGTAATCTTCCACTGCCAGGTAGTGCATACCCAATTGCAAACGCAGTTCTGCTGCCCCGGGTTGTGACGGTGAACTGACACAACCGCTTACAACAAAAACGGCCAGTAATGCCGCGCGCATCCCTTTGCACATATCGTCTCCATCCTGTTATCTCTGTGGCGGGCATCAGCCTGCCACGCAGAGACAGAATGGGAAACGCTGTTAATCAGCCTTTCAGAGCGCCTTCACAGATATCGCTTCGCCCGCCATTTTCTTACGCAGGGTACGCTTGGTACGGTCAATGACTTCACCGGCTAACTGACCGCAGGCGGCATCAATATCATCACCACGGGTTTTACGCACAATGGTGGTAAAACCGTAGTCCATCAGCACCTTAGAAAAGCGGTCGATACGGCTGTTAGAGCTACGGCCATAAGGCGCACCCGGGAAGGGGTTCCATGGGATCAGGTTGATTTTACAGGGCGTTTCTTTCAGCAATGCTGCCAGTTCATGCGCATCATCCGTGCTGTCGTTAACATGATCCAGCAACACATACTCGATGGTGACACGTCCCTGGTTTGCATTGGATTTACCAATGTAGCGTTTAACCGCGGCCAGGAAAGTTTCAATATTGTACTTCTTGTTAATGGGTACGATGTCGTCGCGCAGTTTGTCATTTGGCGCATGCAGCGAAATCGCCAACGCAACGTCAATCATGTCACCCAGCTTGTCGAGGGCCGGAACCACGCCCGAGGTCGACAAGGTGACACGGCGTTTTGACAAACCAAAACCGAAGTCATCCAGCATGATTTCCATAGCCGGGACGACATTATTCAGGTTAAGCAACGGCTCGCCCATGCCCATCATCACCACGTTGGTGATAGGACGCTGGCCGGTGACTTTGGCGGCACCGACAATTTTTGCAGCACGCCAGACCTGGCCAATAATTTCTGATACGCGCAGATTGCGGTTAAAGCCTTGCTGTGCCGTCGAGCAGAATTTACATTCCAGTGCGCAACCCACCTGAGATGACACGCACAAGGTCGCGCGCTCACCTTCCGGGATATAAACCGTTTCAACCAGCTGATCGCCTACGCGAATAGCCCATTTAATGGTGCCATCCGTTGAGCGCATCTCTTCGGCCACTTCCGGGGCGCGAATTTCGGTGAGTTCCATTAAGCGATTACGCAGCTTCTTGTTAATGTCGGTCATCTGCTCGAAATCATCGCAGCAGTAGTGGTAAATCCACTTCATCACCTGATCGGCACGGAACGGTTTTTCACCGAGCGAGACAAAAAATTCACGCATCTGCTGACGGTTAAGATCCAGCAGGTTGATTTTTTGGCTCTTCGGAGAGACGGAAATAGGCGAGGTGGACGCGGACGTCACAATCTGTTCGGACATAATGTTCTCTGGCCTCGTTGTTACACGTTATGGCGCTGTTGGGAAAAGAAAAAAATTACGCCTTCACTAAGCTGACTCAATGAAGGCGCAATATTGTACAACATCTGCTGCCTGATAACAGGTGAGACTTGCCTGTGTTCAGCAGATTTTTGTAAAGCCGCGTACGCGTCAGCCGCTAAGGGATTAACGCGTGCGTGGGCAGATTTCGTTTTCGCCGAAGAAGTAGGCAATTTCACGGGCTGCTGATTCTGCAGAATCTGAACCGTGAGTGGCGTTCTCGGTGAAGCTGTCAGCATAGTCAGCACGCAGTGTACCGGCCAGTGCGTTAGCAGGGTTAGTTGCACCCATCAGGTCACGGTGACGCTGAACGGCATTTTCACCTTCCAGCACGGAAACCACAACCGGGCCAGACGTCATGAATTCAACCAGACCGTCGAAGAACGGCTTGCCCTGGTGCTCTGCGTAGAAACCTTCAGCCTGCTCTTTGCTCAGCTGCAGCATTTTTGCGCCAACGATTTTGAAGCCTGCGCTTTCAAAACGGTTGTAGATAGCACCGATCACGTTTTTCGCGACGGCGTTTGGCTTGATGATAGAAAAAGTACGTTCGATTGCCATGATGACCTCTGTCTTGACGTTCTGAAGAAACCGGAGGCGCGCCCCGGCTAAGAAACGGCGCCGATTATAGGGGTTGAGTGTGACGTTGCCTATCACAGAACCCATAATTTATTGAAAAATCTTGATCTGCGTCTGTGCGGACAGCTTTCCACTGTGATTTAGCGCAAAAAACACTCAATCGCGGGTAAAGCCGACGGAAGCGAGTTGACCGGCTTCATCCATCACCACCAGCTGATAATCGCCAGCCCGGTCGAGGCGCAGCGACAGCGTGCCGTTCTGACTTTCCGTCTCAAGCGGCTCGCCATTTAAAAACCACCAGCGCTGAACGCCCTGACCACCCTGCACCGCCACCGGCATCACCAGCGTCGTAGTGCCCGGCAGCGGCTGAACGCGCTGTCCTTCGATAACGCCGGTGACAATCAGCGGCGCGCTGCTGCCCTGCTGCAAAGGCGGACACCGGGTGTCGATAGCGGGTAAACGCTGCGCCCGACGCTCCTGCGGGGGCAGCCAGGCCTCCAGCGGCAGCGGCCACACCAGGCGTTCATGGCTGATAGCATGCGGACAATCCGCCGCAACCCGCAAACCCTGATCGTTCTGCCAGTAGTGCAGGCGTAAGCCGCTCAGGCTTTCCTGCCCCGGCGCGAGTAAAGTGGGCGGTAGCGTCTCATTTAACACCCAGCTCTGCCGCCGCTGTCGACAGTTCTCATCCCCGGCAGGCAATGGCTGACCGCCAGGCCAACAGATGCTGGCCACGCTGACCGACGCTGGACGCGGATCGGTGGGCATTTCCTGAGCGGCTACGCGGTTCATCAGTACGCTGTTAATTTGATTCATAACAGGCACGGCAGACGCGAAGCCAAATTGGCCGGCCACCGGTGTGGCATCCGGTCGTCCAACCCAGACGCCGATTAAATAACGAGGATTTATCCCCACCGCCCACGCATCGCGGTAGCCATAGCTGGTGCCGGTTTTCCACGCCAGTGGTACGACAGCAGGCGCGCTGCCATTGCCAGCAGGCTGGGCCTCTCCCGCCAGAATATGGCGGATAATCCAGGCGGCACCCGGCGAAAGCAGCGGGCGCGCCTGTAAAGGTTGATCGGCCATCCAGCGCAGTTGAGCGGCGTTGCCATGACGGGCAAAGGCACTATAGGCCGCGACGATATCGTCCATGCGCGCCCCGGTGCCGCCGAGTATCAAGGAGAGGTTTGGCTCCGCCCCCGGTGGGAAACGTAAATTCAGCCCCACGTTGCGCAGACGTGCGGCGACATTTTTGGGGCCAAGCGCCTCCAGCAGTTGAACGGCGGGCAGGTTTAGCGATCGTACTAATGCCTCGCTGGCACTGACCGGGCCATGAAAACCGGTATCGAAGTTGCCTGGGCGGTAATCGCCAAAGCGGCGCGGGACATCCTGCAGTAAGGACTCGGCATGAATGAGCCCATCGTCCAGCGCCATGCCATAGACAAAGGGTTTTAATACCGAGCCTGGCGAACGCACGCTGGCAATCATATCGACATGACCAAACCGGCTGTCATCACTAAAGTCTACGGAGCCGACATAACCCCGTACCGCCATTGTCGTGTGATCCACCACCAGCATCGCCAGCGAGGTCCGTGGGGGGAGCTGGTTTTTAACATTCAGCGCCATGTTTTCCAGTTCACGCTGCAGGGACGGGTCCAGCGTAGAGACAATTTTATCGTGCGTGGTCATCGACAGCAGTCGTCGCGCCAGCAACGGCGCCATCTGCGGCATCTGGCGCGGCGGAAGCCAGACCGGTTCCTCGCGGATTTCGGCGACCTGGCGGGGCGACCAGACATGATACTGTGCCAGCCTGTCCAGCACCTTGTTACGTGCGGCTTCCGCCCGCTCTGGCCAGCGATCGGGGCGCAGACGACTGGGTGCCTGCGGCAATACGGCCATCAGGGCCGCTTCGCCTCGTGTCAGCTGCGACGGGGCTTTTCCCAGCCAGCTCCAGCTTGCCGCCCCAATCCCTTCCAGCGTGCCACCAAAGGGCGCGCGATTCAGATAAAGCGTTAAGATGTCGCGTTTAGAAAGATGCCACTCCAGTTGCAGAGCGCGCCATGCCTGAATCAGCTTGCCGCGCAGTGTTCGCGGTTGCGGGTCAATGAGTCGTGCCACCTGCATGGTTAAGGTGCTGCCGCCCGAAATGACGCTGCGATGACGCAGATCCTGCCAGGCTGCGCGAAGCAGGGCCAGGGGATTAATGCCGGGATGGTACCAGAACCAGCGATCTTCATAGGTCAGCAACGCCTGTAAATAGGCAGGCGAGACGTCACTGGGGGTGACGGGATAGCGCCAGATGCCCTGGCTGTCGGCAAAGCGCCACAGTGGCGTGCCATCCTCGGCGACCACCACGCGTGCGGGCTGCACCTCTTTGAGGGGCAAGGGGAATAACCGATCCAGAATCAGCGGGATAAACAGCAAGGCCAGAATAAAAAGCGGCAGGGCTACCCACCGCTTTTTGATGTGCCTGTTTTTGATCACAACCCGGCCCGGCTACGGTTGTACATGCAGCTGTTGCGGCGTAGCGCCAATCGCCCGCCACTCAGGTACGTACATCGATTCCACCTGCGGTGGCGGCATGTGGTAGAGGCCCGGCGTCACCGCGCGCGCCAGATACATCAAGGTGGCAGGACGATAAGTATCCACTGCCAGCGCGGCAACGAAGCGATCGTCACGGAACTCAATATGCCGGATGTTGGCCTGCTGCATATCCATCATGCTCTCTTTTAACGCATCCGCACTGTCACCCAGGCTGGCACTGCTGTCTGCCAGATTCTGGTTTTCCAGCTCCAGCCCGGCCGGTAACAGATCCACGACCAGCGCATCGCTGATGCGGCGTTTCGCGACCACGGTAAGACGGACCACCAGCAATTCACCGCTGCGCAGATTATTGAGATCCGCCAGTTTACCGTCCAGGGTGAAGTACTCTCGCTTAACGGACAGCATATGGCTGACCGGATTCGGCGGCGTCAGCGGATAACCGACCACATTCAGGCTGCCATACAGCGGTGCCGTGCCAGGATTGCTCACCTCAACGCCTTGCGCCAGTTGTTGATTATCCAGCCCTTTATTCACAGGCCCACTGCTGCTTACGGGCGGTTGATGACCCTGTAATATCGCCTGCCAGTCCTTACCCTGTGCGGTTTGCAGCGTGCGCGCCGCCAGGTAAAGCGCATTGTTCTCCTGGGTGGAGAGCCAGCGCTTCCCGTTCAGCTCTTTTGACAGTGACAGCAGCAGGCTGTTTTGCAGTTCCGGCTGCAGCTGATATTCCGCTAACAGGGCGATCATCATCCCCTCATCACGCACCGTGCTGCCATAGTCGCCAAACCAGCGGCTTTCAGGTCGTGACAGCGTGGCGCCCTGCATCACAGCCAGCGGCGAACGCTGCCCATCCCCCATCAGCTTCAGCGCTACACCCAACTGCATCAGCGCCAGCCCCGATTTGGCCTTGTCACGCTTTTCGTAAAGCGCACGCAACGCGCCCAGTGGCGCACGCTGCTGACGCGCCAGCACCAGGCCGGCATAAGCCTGAACGCTGAAACGCAATGCATCGGTGTCGGCACTGCCACCGGCGGTGATTTGTGAAGGGTCCTGTAAATAACGCAGCAGCCGTGCGTTAGCCCGATCAATCACGTCAGGGGGCAAGGCATAGCCCGCTTCGCTGGCGCGCAGTAAAAAGTCGGTAACATAAGGTGTAAGCCAGAACTCCTCTTCACTCTGCTTACTCCACAACCCAAAACTGCCGTCAGCACGCTGCATCCCGGCCAGACGGGCGATGCCGGTGTCAACGGCGGCCCGACGAACGTCATCACTGCTGGTTTTTATCCCCATAGCGCTGAGCTGCGCCTGACTGGTATAGAGCGACGGCCAGAGACCGCTGGTGGTCTGCTCCAGACAGCCATAGGGATAGGCATAAAGCGCACTGATGTAGCTGGCGATATTTAAAGGCGGACGATTACTCAGAGTCAGTTGTCCACTCAGGGTTTCTGCATCCAGACCCGCAAATGCCGCCGCCGTGACTTGCCAGGGGCTATCGTGGTCAATGACAGCGGCAAAATTGAGGGTTTGCGCAGGATAAGGCGGCCTTACGCCAATCTTCCACGTCTGCTGACTGGGCCGCACCGTCTCACCGGGCAGGTTCAGTCCTGAAATCTGCACCTGCACTTCGCCGTCACCAAACCCGGTTTTCGCCGTCACGGGCACCTGTAAGGTGGTCCTTTCGCCTTTTGCCAGCGTCACGTTTTGTGTGGCCGCGCCCGACAGTCCTATCAGACCTTTGGCAGTCAAATCTACCTTCAGCGTTTGCGGCAGGTCCGTCAGATTGGTGATATCCAGTGCCAGTGACGCGCTGTCCCCGCTGGCCAGAAAACGCGGCGTGGCCAGTTCGCTGACCAGCGGGGCAGCCACCACCAGTTTGCGTTCTGCTGCGCCAAAGCTGTCATCGCTCCAGACCTGCGTCATCAGCCGCAGCTCGCCGTTAAAGGCCGGAATGGGCAGTGCCACTGAGCCCTTGCCGTTTTTATCCAGCGTAACGGCCTGAAGTTGCTGTGCCACGATATTGACATGGGTGACCGGTTTTTTACCGCCGCGCGTCATGGATTCGTCTTCACCGTCTCCGCCAAAGCGCAGAGCGGCCAGCCGTCCACCGCCTTCAATCAGTTGACCAAACACATCGTACTGATCGACGTTATAACGCTTGCGACCGAAAAAAGCCGTCCAGGGATCTGGCGTTTTATAATCCGTCACGCTTAACACACCGCTGTCTACCGCTGACAGCAGGACGTGCACCTTGTCAGGCAGCGGGCCGCCTTCACGGCTGGCCTGAACGTTCACCGTCAGGTTCTGCTCAGGACGGACCTTATCGGGTGCGTCCAGCGTCAGCGTTAAACGTCGCGCCTCGGTCGCCATCGGCAGATGTAACAGTCCGACCGCCCGTTTCGGCGTTGCGCCGCTGGCCTTGTCCCCTTCCCGAACCACAATGGCACTGAAATAGAGATCGTGACGCTGCCAGTTGTCCGCGATCGGCACGTCCACCTGCGTTCCACCCTGCGGCACCGTTAAGGGTTGCCACCAGAGCGTCCCGCTGCTGGATTCCACCATCAGATAGCCTTTCCCGGCCGTGGGCGATTCGACCTGCAAATGGACGGTTTCACCCGGCTGATACGCGGCTTTATCCAGCTTCAGCTTGACCTGGTCCGGACGCAGTGCGCCTGTACCATTGGTATTATCCTGCCAGTCATAGCCCGCCTGAAAACGCACGCTGCTAATGATTTTTTCACCTGACTGGACCTCAAGCCGGTAGCTGCCCCACTCAACCGGAAAGCTGACCTTCGTGCTGCCGTCAGCGGGAATGCTGACAGATTGCTCATCTTCCTGCAGGTCTTTGGCATCGTAACGTGACTGCCAGCCTTCGCTGTCAGAGAAACTCCAGTAGTAATCACGCCGTTCACGAATCAAACGCACATCAAGCTTTTCTGCCGCCAGCTTAGCGCCCTGACTGTTGGCATAAACAATATCGAATTCTGCCAGGCTGTTTTCTGGCACGGTCGGCTCATCGTGATAGCTGTCATTGCGGTAATCGTAAACCGATTTATTGCCAAACAGCGGACGAATGCCGGGCAACGCATCCGCGGGCCAGATGGCCTGAGTAGCACGTCGGGTGACCGGGCGACCGCCGGTTTCCAGCAGGCTGGCCTGCAGTATCAGGTTCAGCGGTGAGTGAAGCTGATCCCACTGATTATCCACGGTCAGTTGCGCCTTGCCGTTGGCGTCAAGCTTAAGATCGACATCGTCCAGACTGCGCTTCAGGCCCTGTTCGGTGATGTCACCAAACTGGTAGCCCGGCAGCGCAGCAACCGCTTCACGGGCCGGACGCAGATAGAGCTGTCCCTGCAGCTGATTGCCTGCCGCAGGCGCGCCATACAGATAGCGCCCCTCAATGTCGAACGTAATATCGGCATCCGCTGGCTGGGGTTGTTCATCGTTTTTCAGCGTTAATGCCATGCGCTCAGGCAGAAAATCCTCAACGCGAAAATGCCACTGCCGCAGCTGGTTATCACCGGTATTCAGCCGCAGCATCCAGCCGCCGGTCATCGCCGAAGTCGGTAAAGCAAACCGCTGCTGATAGAAACCGTCCTGCGGCTGCCAGACCACCGTGCGCACTACCTCGCCGTCAGGCTGTACCAGTTCTGCTTTAACCGGTTGGGCCGGTAAAGGCTTGCCGTCAGCATCGCGCAGCAGCGCATTGACGATCACCGTTTCGCCAGGCCGATAAATATCTCGTGGGCCGAAGACGAAGAGCTGTTTGTCATAGCCTTCGGGCCCCGCTACGGGGAATTCGGCTAAATCCAGAGCCGGACGCGCCAGGTCGATCAGCGAGGTTTGCTCGCCCTTCATGGCCAGCAGGAACTTGCCTTTTTCATCCGCATTAAGGCGCAAATGACCGCTGCTGTCGCTGGTGCCGTTTTGCAGCACCTGGCCTTTATCATTCAACAGCCTGATACTGACGCCGGAAAGCGGTGCGCCGTTTTCCAGACTCTGTGCGAAGAGTTCAAACTGGGTGGGAAAGCGGTGCAGCGACAGGCCGATATCGCTCAGGGTAAACAGCGTCGCAGGCATGCTGTAGTGATAAGTGCCCGCCTGCTTCATCACCGCCAGATAAACCCCTGGCTGCTGAAGCGGCTTAATGTCTTTCAGCGGCAACTGCAGTTTTTCCCGCGTGTTACGGGCCGGGTTGAGTTCAAAGCGGCCGGTATACACCAGTTGGCTGGTTTTCAGCAGTTCCTGAGATTGCCAGGTAGACAGGTTGTTGCCGTAATTCCACTGGGATAGGAATTCCGCCAGGCCCGCATTTTTGATTCGGAAAAAATCCACATCCACCTGGTCCACGTTCAACGCCAGTACCGGCAGCCCCTGAGCGATACGCAATGGCAACAGGGAGCCTCGGCTGGCAAAGCCCACCATCGGCTCAATGTCACGGGTAGTGATTTTTTTGCTATAGGCCGTTGCCAGCGTCTCACCGCTGGCGGCGCGCAAGCCCGAATCGACGGTCACGGTGAACTGACGAGAGGGTTCAGGATGGCGAAAACGCAGGGCTTTACGATTGCTGGAAAGCTCCCAACCACCATCGACTTTGCCGTGTTTATCGTCGATCAACCTGACCTTTTGCGCCAGATCCTGCTTGTCATCCAGCGGCTGATTAAAGGTTAAAACCAACGCCGCCGCGCCATCAAGCTGTAATTCAGAGAGATCGATAATGGTGAGCGGTTTGCTGGCCTGCGCGCTGGCTGCAGGGGTTTCTGCACTGACGGGAAAAACAGGTAAGGTGGCGACAGACAGCAGCGATCCACCGATCAGCATGCTGAACAGCAGCCGGTTAATGCGTTTTTTCATGGTAAATCCTTCACCGGGTCCCAGGGGAATTGTTGTATAACGCTGGGCAATTTCACATCAATGCTCGCATTTAATCAACGCTTCTCTTGAGATGGTGTGCACATTACCCGACACTGGCATGACAGATTGCTGAGATGAGGTTGTTATGACGACGCCACTGTTTGTGTCCGCCGACTGGTTACAAGAACACTACAATGATGAAACGCTGCAGGTACTGGACGCACGTATGCTGCCGCCAGGCATGGATGCGGTTCGCAATATCCAGGCTGAATACCTGGCGGGTCATTTGCCCCAGGCACCTTTCTTTAATATTGAAGCACTTTCCGATCACACCAGCCCTTATCCGCATATGCTCCCGCGCGCTGAAAGTTTTGCCGTGGCCATGCGCGAGCTGGGTGTGAACAGTGATAAACATCTGATTGTTTATGATGAGGGCAACCTGTTTTCTGCGCCCCGCGCCTGGTGGATGCTACGCGCATTTGGTGTGGCGCAGGTTTCCATTCTGGCAGGCGGTTTACAAGGCTGGAAAGCCGCCGGATTGACGCTGGCGGAGGGCGAAGTGAGCCTGCCTGAAGGTGAATTTGACGCAGAGTTTGATGATGGCCTGGTGAAACGCCTGACTGACGTGCTGCTGATTAGCCATGAAGGTGGTGCGCAAATTGTGGATGCGCGCGCGGCTAACCGCTTCAATGCCGAGGTAGATGAACCGCGTCCCGGTTTACATCGCGGGCACATTCCCAACAGTTTGAATCTGCCGTGGAACCTGCTGGTTGAACAGGGACAACTGAAGCCGGCGTCCGAACTGCGCGCCCTGTTTGCCGAAGCAGGCGTGGATATTCATCAACCCATTGTCGCCACCTGTGGCTCAGGCGTGACCGCAGTCGTGTTGATTCTGGCGCTGACGTCGCTGGGTGTTCGTGATGTCTCGCTCTATGACGGTTCCTGGGGCGAATGGGGCAGCCGGGACGATTTGCCGATTGCGAAATAAGGAAACGCGCGGCCAGAGCGGCCGCGCGCGTTGTCAGATAATACGCTGACCGCCTTTGAACTCGCGCAGGAAGCTTCCCCAGCGGCGTTCATAAAAGGGCGTAATGTGGGCGGTAAAAAAGTGGCTAATGCCGCGATCTTCTGCCGTGACCTCGCAGATATCAATGGGTGCATCATCCAGTAATGTGTCGCTGGCAACGCTGCCGGCGGCCTGAATAATCGTCTCAATATCGCTGTCCGCTTCAATTCCAATCAGCAAGTTAGCCTGCTCATCAGCATGTTCTCGGATGCTGGCAACAAAGGCGCGTTTCACCTGCTTATATTTACTAAACAGCTGGGTCAGAGAGTCGATCATCTGAGCGGGCGGCTCTGCCACTTCTGACAGCAACAGCGACTGTCCCCCTTCCAGCACGCTTTGCTGCGTGAGTGCACTGCCTTCTTCGCCCAGCAGATGGCTGATTTCCGCGGCGGAGAACTCTTTGCCGGTAGGCAGTTTTGGATTGAGAAACAGGGTTTCGCCGCGCGTCATTTCAAACAGGGTGCGCACGGGTAAACGTAAATACGCCTGTTCGTCATCGACGGCGTCGCTCATTGCCTGTTCGGAAGTAAAAAACGGAATGACGCTGCTGCCATCCTCTTTCTCCCAGTGCTGGAGATCGACTGGCGTGCTGGCATCCAACTGCTGGCTGGTACTTTCGCCGGGGACCCAGACATCGGCTTCCAGCAACAGCTGGAAAAATTCAGGCCGGTGCGCAGGCTCGGTCGCTGCCAGCTTCAGTACCTCTTCAAGACGGTTCATAGTTTACTTCTACCTTCAGAAAGCGGTGGCCAGGCCACCGCTGGATTGCGCTTATTTCAGTAACAGGTTGGCGAGGGTCCGCACCCCAAGACCGGTTGCACCGGCAGCCCACTGATCCACCGCGCTTTTGCGGTAGGTTGCTGAGCAGTCAATATGTAACCAGCCCTGCTGATAGTTGCTGACGAAGTACGACAGGAACGCGGCAGCGCTGCTGGCACCCGCCGAGTGCGCCGGGCTGGCGATGTTATTCAGATCGGCAAAGTTCGACGGCAGATGGTTGCGATGGAATTCTGCCAGCGGCAGACGCCAGAAAGGTTCGTTTTCGCTGACTGCGCTGCCCATCACCGACTGCGCCAGATTATCGTCAAAGGTAAAGAGTGCGTGATAATCGTTACCTACCGCCGTTTTCGCTGCACCGGTCAGGGTTGCCGCATCGATCAGAAGCGTCGGGTTCTGCTCACTGGCATCAATCAGACCATCAGCCAGCACCAGGCGGCCTTCAGCGTCGGTGTTCATCACTTCCACTGACTTGCCGTTGCGGTAACGAATAATGTCGCCCAGCTTAAAGGCGTTGCTGCTGACCATGTTATCCGCGCAGCAGAGGTAGAGCTTAACGCGCTTATTCAGGCCGCGAGAGATTGCCATAGCCAGTGCACCGGTCACGGTGGCTGCGCCGCCCATGTCTGACTTCATCGAGTCCATGCCAGCGCTCGGTTTCAGGCTGTAGCCGCCGGTATCAAAGGTAATGCCTTTGCCCACCAGACACGCGTAAACGGGAGCTTCGCTGTCGCCGGTTGGGTTGAAATCCAGCGCTAAAAAGACCGGCGGACGGTTGGAGCCGCGACCGACGGTGTGCAGGCCCATATAGCCTTGTTCACGTAAATCGTCGCCTTTGGTGATGCGATAGCTGACGGCTTCACCACCCAGTTCACTGAGTAAGTCGATAGCGCTGTGCGCCAGTGTTTCCGGGCCCAGATCGTCTGCAGGTAAATTGATGGTATCGCGCACCCAGCCCACGATCTTACGGCGGCGATCAAACTCCGCCTGCTCGTGTTCACCCAGTTGCGGCCAGTCCACCTGGTTTTTAGCTTTTGGACCGCGATAGCCCTGCCAGAACGCCCAGCACTGCTCCAGGTGCCAGCCTTCACCCGCCAGCGCCACATGACGAATGCTCTGTCCATCCAGTTTACGGGCAGCCCGCTGGATGGTCATCAATGCATCCGCATCACGCAGGTGCAGCGTCATGCCGTTTTCGTTGCTGCTTAACAGCGCTTTTTCGCCCCAGCGCGCATCGGCGGGCTGGCTGCTGAGAGTAATCTTCATCGGTTGTGTATTCATTGTAGGGCTCCGTATTCGTTATTCGTTTCATCCAGCCTGTTTTTGCGACGGCTTTTAATTCAGATGTTACGCTGCACGCCGCAGACGTTGTCGGCGCACAGTTTGTCAGCCTCGGCTGGCAAATGCATTATGACTTCATGAGTTCGCGCAGCCGGGTAACAGACTTCTGCACCAGCGCGATGGCATAGTCGATCTCTTCTTCAGTGGTAAAGCGTCCCAACGAGAAGCGAAGCGAACTGTGTGCCAGCTCTTCGTTCAGGCCAAGCGCGCGCAGGACATAGGAAGGTTCCAGACTGGCAGAGGTACAGGCCGATCCAGACGACAGCGCGAGATCTTTCAACGCCATGATCAACGACTCACCTTCAACGTCAGCAAAACTCACGTTAAGAATGTTGGCGCAACTGTGCTGCAAATCACCGTTGACACTCACGCCACCTGTCTGACGAAGTCCCTGCCAGAGCCGGTCACGCAGTGCAGCCAGGCGCGCCATCTCGTCTTCACGGACTTCACGGGCAATGCGATAGGCTTCACCCATACCGACAATCTGGTGCACAGGCAAGGTGCCCGAACGCATATTACGCTCATGACCGCCGCCGTGGATTTGTGCATCGATTTGGATACGCGGTTTACGGCGCACATACAGCGCGCCGATGCCTTTGGGACCATAAACTTTATGGGCGGAAAAAGACATCAGATCGACAGGGAGTTCGCTGAGATCAATCGGGAGTTTACCCACGCTCTGGGTCGCATCAACATGAAACAGGATGCCCTGTTCGCGACAAAGCGCGCCCAGCGCGGCAATATCCTGAATCACGCCGATTTCATTGTTCACGTGCATGATCGACACCAGAACCGTGTCGTCACGCAGCGCCGCGCGCAGATCCTCAACAGCGATCAGGCCGTTCGCGGCGGGCGTCAACCAGGTGATGTCAAACCCTTCTCGTTCGAGTTGCAGGCAAGTATCAATCACCGCTTTATGTTCGGTTATGCTGGTGACAATGTGCTTGCCACGCGCCTGATTGAAATGGGCGGCGCCTTTAATCGCAAGATTATCGGATTCGGTCGCACCGGAGGTAAACACAATTTCACGCGGGTCAGCATTGACCAGCTCTGCAACCTGATTACGCGCAACGTCCACCGCTTCTTCTGCTTGCCAGCCGAAACGGTGTGAACGGGAGGCCGGGTTACCAAACGTGCCATCCAGCGTCAGGAATTGCATCATTTTGCTGGCCACACGCGGATCGGCCGGCGTGGTGGCGGCATAATCCAGGTAAATCGGTAATTTCATTGCGCTACAGCTCCGTATAGAAAATCATACGTATTTATAGCAGATTCAGCCCCTACCGCGTTAGCAGTAAGGGCCGGAGAAGCGGAGGATTACGAGGCGCGAAGGTTAACGTTGATTTCCTGAGCACGGGAGTTCTGGAAACGGCGGTTGTCGTTGGCATTTTGGCGATCGGCCACATCCAGGATTTCCTGATTATTCACCAGCTCGGCCAGCGTAATGTTGTTCAGGAACTCACTGATGCGCACACTCAGATCGCGCCATAAGACGTGAGTCAGGCAGCGTTCGCCGCCCTGGCAGCCTTCTTTACCCTGGCACTTGGTCGCGTCCACGGACTCATCCACGGCAGTGATCACTTCACCAACCGCAATCGCATTGGCTTCTTTACCTAACAGATAGCCGCCACCCGGGCCACGAACGCTTGCGACCAGGCCATGCTTGCGTAAACGCGAGAATAACTGCTCCAGATAGGAGAGCGAAATGCCCTGGCGTTCAGAGATATCAGCCAGTGGAACCGGGCCCTGGTGAGAATGCAGGGCAACGTCCAGCATAGCGGTAACAGCATAACGTCCTTTGGATGTCAGTCTCATAGCATACAACCTCAATAGCGTCCGGTTATCGGAGGATTAGCGAAGATGACAGCAAGTCTGACATTCCCGAGTAATTTGGTCAACTATTTAACCAAGTAAATTACTCAAGTATTTAACCTGGTAATTTACTCAACTATTATTCGCTGTCCGGCTTCGTCTTTTTGCGCTTCTCAAAAGATGAAAGCATACCGCGCAAAATATTCAGCTCATCGCGTTCGGGACGGGCGCGCGTATACAGACGACGCAGTTTGCTCATCACCTGACTGGGGTTGGCTTCGCGGATAAACCCGCTTTCCAGCATCATGTTTTCCATATGCTGATAGAAGCGCTCCAGATCGTCCACCAGCGGATAAGGTGAAGCGTCGTACTGCGGTTTTGGACTCTGCTTCTCTTGCGCCTGCAGCCAGGCCATGCGCACTTCATAAGCAATAATCTGCACGGCCATCGCCAGGTTGAGCGAGCTGTATTCTGGATTGGCCTGGATCGCCACGTGATAGTGGCACTTTTGCAGTTCCTCGTTGGTCAAGCCAACACGTTCACGGCCAAACACCAGCGCGACGGGTGCCTGCTGCCCTTCTTCAATGCTTTTAACACCGCATTCGCGGGCGTCCAGCATCGGCCAGGGCAAAGAGCGGGAACGTGCGCTGGTGCCCACCACCAGGCTGCACCCGGCAATGGCCTCATCCAGCGAGTCAACAATCTTCGCCTCGCCAATCACGTCACTGGCACCCGCAGCCAGAGAGATAGCCTGAGAATCAGGCCTCACCAGCGGGTTGACCAAATAGAGGTTAGTTAACCCCATGGTTTTCATGGCGCGCGCTACGGAGCCCATGTTGCCGGTATGAGAAGTTTCCACCAGCACGATACGAATATTTTGCAGCATAGTTGGGATCGGTCAGAAAATGATGAGGCGTACTCTAACATAAAGCAGGACATTTACCGAACACCCTGCTATACTCCGCGCCGTTTTCCCCGTTCTTTAACATCCAGCGAGAGATACCGATGCATCCAATGCTCAACATTGCCGTGCGCGCAGCGCGCAAGGCCGGAAATTTAATTGCCAAGAATTATGAAACCCCGGACGCCGTCGAGGCCAGCCAGAAAGGCAGCAACGACTTCGTAACTAATGTTGACCGCGACGCAGAACGCCTGATTATCGAAGTCATTCGTAAATCCTACCCAAAACATACCATCATCACTGAAGAAAGCGGTGAGCTGGAGGGGGAAGATCAGGACATTCAATGGGTAATCGATCCGCTGGATGGCACCACCAACTTTATCAAACGTCTGCCCCACTTCGCCGTTTCTATTGCCGTCCGTATTAAAGGCCGTACAGAAGTGGCTGTCGTTTACGATCCAATGCGTAATGAACTGTTCAGCGCCGTGCGTGGACAAGGTACGCAACTTAATGGATACCGCCTGCGTGGCAGCATTGCTCGCGATCTGGACGGCACGATTCTTGCCACCGGTTTCCCTTTTAAGCTCAAGCAGCACGCGCCAGCCTATATGAACATCCTGACGAAACTGTTTACCCAGTGTGCCGATTTCCGTCGCACGGGTTCTGCTGCGCTGGATCTGGCCTATGTTGCGGCAGGTCGGGTTGACGGTTATTTCGAAATTGGTCTGAAACCCTGGGATTTCGCCGCAGGTGAACTGCTGGTGCGTGAAGCTGGCGGGCTGATTACTGACTTCACAGGCAACCACGGCTACCTGCAATCAGGCAACATCGTTGCCGGTAATCCTCGCGTGGTGAAATCGCTGTTATCCGCGATGCGTGATGAGCTGAGCGAAGCGCTGAAGCGCTAAAAGAAAAGGCGGCACGTTAACGTGCCGCCTTTTTTATTGCCTGTCGGTTAGTGACGTTCGTGTGTGAGTACCTGAGCTGGCTGAGTACGACGACCCACCATTCCCATCACACCTGCCAGTACGGCTTCAATAATCAGGATAAAGAAGGCATACCAGCTGGCTTTGGCCGTTGCCTTGGCAGCCTGTTCACCCGCTTCGCGCGCTTTCTGCTCTGCCTGTTTTTTCAGTTCCTGATATTTCTGCATGGCCTGCTGATAGCTTTGTTCAGCCTGATTAACGATCTGTTCTGCTTCCTGATCGCTTTTTCCGGTCCGCGCTTTAATAATATTTTTTAACGCATCACGGTCGGCTGCCTGTAACGTATCCGAATGACGTTCAATGACGCCTTTAAACCAGTTGGTTAAATCTGTGTCGGCGGTTTGAGGATGGTTAGCGGTATTATTCGCCTGGTTCTCTGCATTCTGCGCTTCATTATTCGCATCCTGCTTCAGTTTTTCCGGTTGTAATTCAGGTTTACCCGTTTGACGCAGCGTAGTTTCCAGTTCTTTCTGCATATCGTTCAAATTAATATTGTTTTGCTGCAGTTTGTCTTTTGCCATTTGCGTAACAGATGGCGCAGCTGCTGAAATACCACTGCCTACCGCCTGAAAACCCGTACCAAGAATATTCATGGCACCGCCTAATACGCTACTGGCAAGGCTGACCGCCAGGTAAATAGTTAAAACGGTGCTAATACCAAACATCAGCAGTCCGTGTAGCGCACCTTCACGCTGGGCCAGGCGTCCGGCGACGTAACCACCGGCAGCAATGGCGAGGAGCATTTCAATTGCCGTCCAGACTAACGCACCGGTTCCCAAATGTTTAAATGGATTATCTTCCTGCAAAGGATCAATGGTGGTAGCACCAATTGCCGTACCCAGCAAGGTTAATAATATGTGAATAATCAAAGCACAAATTACACCGGCAAAAATGGCACTCCATGAAATGCGTTTAAGGGGTAAACCTGCCGTTCCAGTTACCAGCGGATCGTGGTAACCATTATTAATACGGGTATCAGCCATGAGATATTTTCCTCGCAACACAGAAAAGCCGTGCCATGTTTATTTATTCCCAGGATGGGAAGTGGATTAGCTGTTAATAGCGTAGTCAGTGAAAACAACTTTCACCACTAAACCGTCAACAGAAAAATGAAAATAGCAGAGGAAAAGAAAAAGCGGAGAATTCACAGCGGAAATTGACTTCCGCTGCTAAGGAAATTAAAACGGCCGGATTCCACCCGCCAGCCCGGGTTGGGCTGATTGCCAAAGTGCACAGCCCACAACAATTAATGTCAGACTTCCCAGTAATGCCAGTACAGGCAGCAGGCTGCGCGCACCTTTACCCGCCTGGCTGTCAGCGCCAAGACGTTGCGCCAGAGCACGGGAACGCTGAACCAGTAAACCAATGGCAGAAATGGTCAGGGCGGTGCCCAGGGCCATGACGGCTGCAGAGAGCACGCCCCACAGATAAACGCCAATCACCTTAGAAAACAGCAGCATCATAACCGCGCCAGAGCAGGGCCGCAGTCCCATCGACACCACCACCAGCAGTTGGGTTTTACCGTTAACTGCGCCAGCAACCTGCTGCGCACTCGGCAGATGTGCATGCCCGCAACCACAATGCTCATCATGTTGATGGTGAGGATGGATCGCATGAATTTTCATTGCCGACGGTGGACGCAGCAGCAACCAAAGCGTCTTGATTGCCCGGTAGCCAACCCAGATGCCTAAGGCAATAACCAGCAGGTAGCTGCCCTTCTCCAGCCAGAAACTGCTGAGATGCAACTGGCGCGACGAGGTTTTCAGCACCACGAGCATCAGCGTGACCAGGATAATGGCGACCGAGCCCTGAAGCAGGGAGGCCAGCAACGTCAGCTTCATGCTGGTTTTTAATTTTGCCGGATGGGTTGCCAGGAAGGTAGTAATCACCACTTTACCGTGGCCCGGCCCTAATGCATGGAGCACGCCATAAATCAGGCTAAATGCCAGTAACGACAGTCCGGCATGATGGGGCTGCTCTGCAACCTGCTGCAGGAGCTGGGTCATCTGGCGATGCAACACTTTTTGCCAGAGAACACTTTGCAGGAGTATCTGCGGCCAGTGTAGCCAGATTGCCGCCCCCACCGTGCCAAGCGCTGCGGCAAATAGCGCCAGCGGCCACAGCCTTTTTTTGGGCCTCGTCGTAAGCGTTAGTGACATGTCAGGATCACCGTTTGCGCGAACTGCCTGCCTAAATCCATATCCTCTGGCGGCGCATCCGCCTTGTCGAGCGAGAGGGCATATTGTTTCAATGAATCGTCAGGCTTTGGCGTATGTAACGTAAATGAACAGCGTGACTGTAACGCTGGCGGTACGCTTAGCGCCTCAGGTTTGTCGTAAAACATATCGACGAAGTAAGTGGGATCGAAGGTCAAAATCTCGAAGCGCTCATTGTTGAGTAACGGCGGCTCGGCCAGCGGCAGGACAAACTCCAGTACCGCCTTGTTGCCGCTGCGTGACAGATTGTACTCTGTTGGTAAATTCAAGAACTTCACCCGCTGCTTGTTGTGCCAGATTTCAGAAAAGTAATGTTGTCCAAGCACGTTTGCCATCACTCCCGCAGCCAGCTTCTTCCATACCACCGTACCCGGTTTGGCATCACTCGCGTCATACAGCAAATCGGCAGACGTAATCTCATCCATGGTCCAGGTCATTTTCAGACCGGTGAAACGATCGTCCTTCGTGACCAGCTCGGTTTTCATATCGATAAAGCTGTGGGGATGTGCCAGGACTGACGAACTTACCAGGCAGAGTAGTACGAAAAACATGCGTTTCATAATGTTATAAAGTAACTTTCCTGATGAAAAGGTTTCATAAGTAACAAAATTTTGTGACCCGCCTTAAACCTCTGAACAAAAAGTCGGGTAAACCGTTCACTGGTCCAGGTGGTTGACTATTCTTAGCTAAAAATAGCCTGCTGGATAATGATTGATGAGTTCTGCTACATCTTCAGCACCACTCTTCACCGGTTTACAGCGTCGCTGCCATCTGTTGTTACTGCTGTTTCTGCCTGCTCCCGCGCTGACGCTTAAAAGATTAAGCCTGCTAAACGGAGTGGATATCGCCACCGCGCGACAAGATATCGCGGAAGTCGGTGATGAGATACAGCGCTATCATCAACTGGAGCTTCACCAGATGGTGGATGGCAGCCTACGCATTCATGGTACAGAGCTGGATCGCCGAATTTGCTTAATACACAATTTGCGACGCAGCCTGCGACTGTCGCAGGCTTTTGTCTGCGAGCATTTTGCTGCCCCCTTACGTCAGCGCCTGAAACAGATGAAAATTGAAAAAGCGCTGTACGATGAAACCAACTTGCAGGCGCTAATTCAGCACTGCAGCCTGTGCCTTAATCGCCCGTTCAGCACACGCGATCAACTCTTTTTACAAATATTTATGAAATACGGTCTGTGCCAACGTCAGCCTGCGATCTTTACTGCCCAGCAGCAGGCATGGCTGGCAGCAAAGGCAGAACGTCAGGCCGCAACAGATGTTATCCATCACTGGCAAAAACGCTGCCATCTGTCGCCGGACGCCAGCGAGACTGATTTCTGGACGCTGCTCTTTAGCCTGCTCCACTCGCCTGATCCTGACTGCGTCACGCATTCCAGCGAACAGCGTCTGATGCGCGCCACTCAGCGACTGATTGATGACTTTGAGCATTATGCTGGCAACGCTTTTCATGAACGATCTGAACTGCAGCAGCAGTTATATACCCATTTAGCTCAGGCGCTGGATCGCACCTACTTTACTATTGGTATTGATGACAGTGTGGCACAAGACGTAACCAGGCTTTATCCGCGCCTGCTGCGCACGACACAGCAGGCGCTGGTCGCTTTTGAGCAGGAATATGAGATCAGTTTCGAAGCGGAAGAGGTTAGTCTGATCACCGTGATTTTAGGTGCCTGGCTCATGCAAAGTAGTGCGCTACAGGAAAAACAGGTGCTGCTGCTTACCGGTGACGATCCCGAGCTGGAACAGGATGTCGAGCAGCAGATCCGGGAGATCACCTTGCTGCCTGTCAATATTACTTACCAGCGCGTTGAGGATTTTCAGCGCGATGGCGCACCGCGCGAAGTCGATTTAATTATTTCGCCTTATGTGACTTCGCTGCCGCTGTTCTCGCCCCCGCTGATTCACGCAGAACTGCCGCTGACAGAATACCATCAGCAACGCATTCGCTATTTACTTGAATCGTAGCGCGGGCGCAGGAACAGTGCAGGCACGACAACCAGCGCCATGACCCAGAAGAGATGACCCTGTAGATGGGTAAAGAGGACGCCGCAAAGCATGGTCATCACCGCAATACCGCCGCCCATCGCCAGCGCCGAATAGAGTGACTGCAAACGAATAACATCCGTTCCGTGACGTGAAGCGATGAAAC
The DNA here is from genome assembly GCF_007828605.1 of Pantoea sp. SJZ147. Taxonomy (NCBI): domain Bacteria; kingdom Pseudomonadati; phylum Pseudomonadota; class Gammaproteobacteria; order Enterobacterales; family Erwiniaceae; genus Pantoea; species Pantoea sp. SJZ147. The sequence continues at coordinate 130,970 of NZ_VIVB01000014.1, read as the reverse complement.
GCATCGCGGCCAGATGGCAAACCGTAAAGCTGCCGCAGTGCAGAATTTGCGCCACGATCAGCAATGGCAAGGCGGTGCTGGCTCCCAGCAGGCTCCAGCGAATCAGCGCACAGAGGCCCGAGAGCAGCAGCAGATCGGGCGCGCGCCAGCGGGGAAACAGCCGGTGACTCAATGCAAATACCACAATTTCAGCCACCACGCCCAGCGACCATAAATAACCGACCACCGACGCGGAATAGCCGCTCTCCTGCCACCAGATTGCGCTAAAGCTGTAATAGGCGGCATGCGCGCCCTGTAATAACGTGACGCACACCATAAAGCGCCAGACCGCGTTTTCCTTTATCAGGTCACGCCAGGCCTGCCAGCCACCGCTTACCCTGCCCTGCCTTTCGCTGCCCTGAGGATGTGTTCGTGGCGTCAGCAACATGCCCGCCAGCATGCTGACCAGCCCCACAGACAGCAGCATGAGGATCGCCTGTGAAGAGAACGCACTCACCAGCATCCCGGTCAGCGCCGAGCTAATCACAAATGCCAGGGAACCCCACAGGCGCACGGGCCCATAGGCCAGACCAATCTGCTGTGTCCAGGTTGCAGCCAGGGCATCGCTTAACGGCACCAGCGGTGAGAAAAACAGGTTAAAACCGGTCATCACTAACAGCAGCCACATCCACTGTTGCCCGACCCAATAACCGACGGCAATAAAACAGGTCAGCAGCGCCAGCAGCCGTAACGCCGTAATCAGTTGTGCTGGATTTTTAACCTGGGAAGCAATAAACAAACTGCCAACAAAGCGCGCTACCATGCCGCATCCCAGTAACAAGCCAATTTGTTCAGGGTCCAGACCGACACCTTTAAGCCAGACGCCCCAGAAAGGAAGATAAATACCGTAACAGAAAAAGTAGGTGAAGTAGCTTAATCCAAGCCACCTGGCGGAGCCGATTGCCATTTTCCCTCCAGCAGCGATGCTACCAGGCAATAATGAGTGGTCGTTACTTTGGCAGAGCCGGGTCGTGCAGGCAATAAAAAAGGATGGCCGGGGCCATCCTCTTGTCAGACTGTGTTTTCAACAGAGCCTGTTATGCGTAAACCGGCAGACGCGCACAGATATCCAGCACTTTCTGCCTGGTGCGTTCAATGGTGGCTTCATCATTGACGTTGTCTAGCACATCAGCGATCCAACCGGCCAGTTCACGCACGTCCGCTTCTTTAAAGCCACGGCGCGTGACGGCTGGCGTACCAATACGCACACCTGAGGTGACAAACGGACTTTTCGGATCGTTCGGCACGCTGTTTTTGTTCACGGTGATGTTAGCACGGCCCAGCGCGGCATCCGCTTCTTTACCGGTCATGTTTTTGCTGACCAGGTCGATCAGGAACAGGTGGTTATAGGTGCCACCTGATACGATGTTGTAGCCACGCTCAATCAGCACCTCTACCATTGCTTTGGCGTTTTTTGCCACCTGCTGCTGGTAGACTTTAAACTCAGGCTCCATCGCTTCTTTAAAAGCAACGGCTTTACCTGCGATGACATGCATCAGCGGGCCGCCCTGTCCACCAGGGAATACGGCAGAGTTAAGCTTTTTGTACAGCTCTTCGTCGCCACCCTGAGCCAGGATGATGCCACCACGCGGACCCGCCAGGGTTTTGTGCGTTGTGGAGGTCACGATGTGCGCGTGAGGAACCGGGTTAGGGTAAACATCCGCAGCAATCAGACCCGCAACATGCGCCATATCAACAAACAGCCATGCGCCAACGCTGTCAGCGATTTCACGCATTTTAGCCCAGTCGCAAATACCGGAATACGCCGAGAAGCCGCCGATGATCATTTTAGGCTTGTGGGTTTGTGCCAGATCGGCCAGTTCGTTGTAGTCAATTTTACCGGTTTCATCGATACCGTAAGGCACGACATTATACAGTTTGCCTGACAGGTTAACCGGCGAACCGTGCGTCAGGTGACCACCGTGTGCCAGGTTCATACCCAGGATGGTATCGCCGGGCTGCAACAGCGCGGTGAAAACGGCAAAGTTAGCCTGAGAGCCAGAGTGAGGCTGAACGTTGGCATAGTCTGCGCCAAACAGGGCTTTAGCACGATCGATAGCCAGTTGCTCGACAATATCCACGTATTCGCAGCCGCCGTAGTAACGCTTGCCCGGATAGCCTTCGGCATATTTGTTAGTGAGCTGTGAACCTTGCGCCTGCATAACACGCGGGCTGGTGTAGTTTTCAGAAGCAATCAGTTCAATGTGCTCTTCCTGACGCACTTTCTCTTGCTCCATCGCCTGCCACAACTCGGCATCATAATCGGCAATGTTCATTTCACGCTTTAACATCCGCATCTCCTGACTGGCTATCTTTAAATCGGCAATTTACGCCCCTGAGGGCGAAGGCTGACAGTGTAAACCGTTTTATCTGGGTAAGGTAGGGTGAATTCCCTCTTTTTACGCAAACGTTTGGCTATGGAATAGCAAAGCATTTTCACCGCATTTTTTGCAATGCCTGCCCTTCAACATTATTCCTGACGATGAAACAGATTTCCTTCCATTTTGTAGCGAAAACCTGCCAGTTGCTGCCAACAAAAAGTAAGCGAAGATTTACAGCGTGAAAGAAGTGGTTATAAGATGTATTTTAAATGCAACTTTAAACGAGGTGTTGTCATGCTTGATGCACAGACCATTGCTACCGTGAAATCCACCCTACCCGCCATCGCCGCCTGTGGTCCCGATCTCACGGCACATTTCTATAACCGCATGTTTTCTCAGCATCCGGAACTGAAGCATGTCTTTAACATGAATAACCAACGTAATGGCGGTCAGCGCGAAGCCCTGTTTAATGCGATATGCGCCTATGGGGCAAACCTGGAAAACCTGACGGCGATACTGCCTGCTGTTGAAAAAATTGCTCAGAAGCACACCAGCCTCATTATTCAACCCGAGCAGTATGCAATTGTGGGTGAGCATTTACTCGCAACCATCAAGACACTGCTGAATCCGGGTGATGAGGCGCTGGCCGCCTGGGGACGCGCTTACAACGCACTGGCAGAGGTATTTATTCAGCGTGAAGATGCCATTTATCAGGCGTCAGAACAGCAAAAAGGCGGCTGGCGCGGGAAGCGGGTGTTTCGCATCAGTGCGATGGAACAGCAAAGTGCCGTCATTAAAAGCTTTACCTTTACGCCTGTGGATGGCGGCCCGGTTGCAGCGTTCAAACCCGGACAGTATTTGACGCTTCACTTACAGCCTGCGGGGTTTGAATATCATCAGATTCGTCAGTACTCACTAACCACAGCCAGCAACGAGAAAACCTACCGTATCGCGGTTAAACAAGAAGCGCTGGGGAGTATATCAGGCTGGCTGCACCGACATGCCGAAGTGGGTGACGAGGTGCAGCTGGCCGCGCCGCACGGCGATTTTTTCCTGCAGGTGCGCCCGACGACGCCGGTCACACTCATTTCTGCTGGCGTGGGACAAACACCGATGCTGGCCATGCTGCACGCGTTAGCTGCACAACGCCATCCGGCGCCCGTCAACTGGCTCCACGCTGCCGAAAACGGTAAACAGCATGCCTTCGCAGAGGAAGTAAACACGACCTGCGCCCAGCTTCCTGATTTTGTACAGCACATCTGGTATCGCGCGCCCGATGAACAAGACGCAGGCCGCTATGATGCGCAAGGTGTTATGGATTTGGCGACAGTGTCAGCACGACTGCAGGATGTGAACACCCACTTCTACCTGTGTGGGCCGCTGGGCTTTATGTCTTTTATCGTTAAGCAGTTGCATGCGGTGGGCATTGCGGCAGAAAGAATTCACTATGAGGTGTTCGGGCCGCATAAAGAGATGTGATCTCAGGACATAAAAAAGCCCGCAACAGGCGGGCTTCTGACTCAATCGTAATCAAATCGCTTCTTCGTCTTCTTCGCCGGTACGAATACGCACTACCCGAGCCACATCGAAAACAAAGATTTTACCGTCGCCAATTTTGCCGGTTTGCGCGGTGCGCATGATGGTTTCAACGCAGGTATCAACGATATCGTCCCCGACCACCATTTCAATTTTGACCTTAGGCAGGAAGTCCACCATGTACTCTGCGCCACGGTAGAGTTCCGTATGGCCTTTCTGGCGGCCAAATCCTTTTACTTCGCTCACGGTCATGCCGGTGATGCCGACTTCAGCGAGTGCTTCACGTACGTCATCAAGCTTGAAGGGTTTAATAATTGCATCGATCTTTTTCATGTCAGATCCTTTCCTCACGCCCTCCATGTGCAGAGGGATTTTTAAGTATAAATGTCGCTGGCAATGCCGCAGGCCTATTGGGGCAGAAAACTACTCTTTAAAGTCGCTGGCGTCCAGTTCATGCCGTGACAGCAGCTTATAGAATTCAGTACGGTTACGTCCAGCCAGACGCGCGGCGTGGGTGACATTTCCTTTGGTCATCTGCAACAGTTTGCGGAGATAATTGAGTTCGAACTGGTTTCGCGCTTCTACAAAGGTAGGCAACGCACTGTTTTCTCCGCTCAGCGCCTGCTCCACCAGCGCATCGCTGATAACCGGCGAGGAACTGAGCGCAACACATTGCTCAATAACGTTAACCAGTTGACGTACGTTACCCGGCCAACTGGCAGATATCAGGCGCTTCATCGCATCAACGGAAAAGCTGCGTATCTGTGGTTTGTGCCGTTCTGCCGCCTGACGCAGCAGATGGTTCGCCAGCAACGGGATATCTTCTGTGCGCTGATGCAGCGCCGGAATTTTCAGATTCACCACGTTAAGGCGATAAAACAGATCTTCGCGGAACTCTTTCTTTTCCATCGCCTTTGGCAGATCCCGGTGCGTTGCCGAGATAATCCGCACGTTAATATCAATATCATTGTTGCTGCCCAGCGGCCGGACTTTCCGCTCCTGTAACACGCGCAGTAATTTCACCTGCAGCGCAGGCGGCATATCACCGATCTCATCCAGAAACAGCGTGCCGCCCTCTGCGGCTTTAAACAGCCCGTCACGCGCGCTCACCGCACCGGTAAAGGCACCTTTGGCATGACCAAACAATTCTGACTCCAGAAGTTGCTCGGGTAAGGCCCCGCAGTTGATGGCGATGAACGGTTGCCCTGCGCGCGGGCTTGCCGCATGGATAGCCTGCGCCAGCACCTCTTTACCCGTTCCGCTTTGCCCGTTGATCAGCACACTGACGTCTGACTGGGCCACCATATGTGCCTGTTCAAGCAAACGCAGCATCTGTGGGCTGCGGGTGACAATCGCTTCCCGCCAGCGATCGTCACTCACTGGCGCGCGCTGTGCCAGGGCTTCATCTATCGCCTTATACAGTGCATCGCGATCGACCGGTTTGGTCAGGAAGCTGAAAACGCCCTGCTGCGTTGCCGCTACCGCTTCCGGGATCGAGCCGTGAGCCGTTAAAATAATGACCGGCAAGCCTGTATGACGCTTTTGAATTTCGCCAAATAATGCCAGGCCGTCCATTTCATCCATGCGCAGATCGCTGATGACCAGCTCGATTTTCTCTTTCTGCAAGAGTCGAAGCGCCTCGGGTCCACTGGCGGCAGTGGTCACCTGATATCCCTCACTGGTGAGGCGCATACCTAGCAGTTTGAGCAGGCTGGGATCGTCATCCACTAAAAGCAGGTGTGCCGCATGTTTCACCATTACTGTTCGTCCTCTTGTGGCAGGGCCGTTCCGTGACTGCCGTCAGACATATCGGAGGTTTTGCGCGACGAAAGCTGGCGTTCGATATCGGTTAAACGCTCCAGTTTGCGCTGGGTATCACTGAGCTGCTGACGCAGTTTTATCTGCTGTTGACGCAGTGAATCTGATTGCGCATCGCTGCTCTGCTGTAAATGGGCGTAACGCGTACGCATGGCGCTTAACTCAAGCTGGGCAACCTGATTACTGCGCCAGAGCTGAATGAATGCCCGCAGGTTGGACGGAAACTGCTCACTGTAGCCATCGAGCACGTTGATGTAGTCACGACGCTCCAGCGGCGTCACATTGCCGTTTGCCATTAAGACGCCTTGCTTAAACGCTCGCGCCCAACTGTCTACCGGCCAGCGATGGGCCTCCGCGCGCGCTTCCGCGGGAGAAAGCCGCTCAGCACAGTCGATACTGCGCATCCAGTAAAGGGGATTCGTCATAGCGGCGCTATTTTCAATGCGCCAGATATCGCCGCAGTGCGTGGTGAGATAGTCAACCAGGCTGGCTTCAGGCACCACAACGTTGCCGCTGGCAGGCTGGGTTGTTGAGGTGACCGGGGATGAGGCACATCCACTGAGCATCATGCTGCTCAGGGCGCTTAAAATAATGACGGCGAAAAATTTCATGCTTCAGACTTTCCCGGCTGTGGTATTCAGTTCGATGCGAAAACAAACATCAGCGTCGTCGCAGGCAACCAGTTGCAGGCTACCGTGCATACGGCGCAGACAATCCTTTGCGATGCTTAACCCCAGTCCGCTGCCTTTAACCGGCCCTTTGCGCTGGTGACTGCCCTGGAAGAAAGGCTCAAAAATCATCTCCTGCTCATTTTCGGGAATGGGCGTGCCGCTGTTAGCCACCTCGATCACTATCCGGTCGTCCTGCTGGCGGCTGCGCAGCCAAATGTTACCGGATTCATTGCCATAGTTCACGGCGTTAGAGTAGAGGTTATCGATCACACTCATCAATAGCATAGGCTCTGCCTGGCAATCCGTTGCTTTGAGATCGATATCGACATGCATGAGTTTGGTCCGCGCCGTAAGCGCATGCGCGTTAACCACATCATGCACAATGTCATTCAGCTTCACCGCTTCTAGCGTAATCGGCCCATCGGCGACCTTACGGTTGTAATCAAGTAATTGTTCGATAAGGCGTTGCAGATGACGGCTGCTGTTATCCAGTATTGAGACAATTTCTTTCTGTTCCGGATTCAGTGCGCCCGCCACTTCATCCGCCAGCAGTTCTGTGCCTTCACGCAGGCTGGCCAGCGGTGTTTTAAGTTCATGTGAAAGATGACGTAAAAATTCATGGCGCTGGGTTTCCAGCCAGGCCAGGCGTTCACTTAACCAGATAATGCGCTGCCCCAGAGAACGTAGCTCCCGCGGGCCACGAAACACCATACTGCTTCCCAGCTCACGTCCTTCACCAAGACGATTAATCATGCGTTCAACACTTTTTACCGGACCGATGATCATGCGGGTAAACAGCAGGGTTAACGTCAGACTGATGATAAACAGGATCAGCGCCTGCCAGCCGAAGAACTGGCCGCGATCGGCAATTTCACGCTGCAGCTGCAGACCACGGGCAAACACCACTTCTCGCGTATCCTGGACCAGCTGCACGTTCGTCGCTGAAAACTTTTCCAGTGCCTGAGCGGCGTGAGTTACGGGATTGCCGTTATCACATTGCAACGTTTCCAGTTGTGGCAGCGTGGCCTGCAGGGTTTTAAACGCCGGTAAATCAGGCAGGCTATCGGCATGGGAACTGAGCATCTGACTGTAGCGAATACGCTGCGTCTGATAAAGCTTTGCCAGCGACGTATCACCCAGCACGCAGTACTGGCGATAACTGCGTTCCAGCTCAATGGCGGTTCGAGCCATGGCCTCACTGCGCCTGACGTCGGTAAACGTATTGCGGTTAGTGTCGGCAGCCTGATTGCTTAACGCCGACAGGCTTTCCCAGGCCTGCCAGGCCAGCACCAGCAGCGGAAGGAGCACCAGCAAAAAGGCCATCAGCACCAACTGGCGCAGGGACCGGGGAAATAAACGCCATTTTTTCACGCGACAGCTTCCTTAAAGATACGCTTATCGGATGCTAGCGGAGTCAGCCCAGAGAAGGAAGAGGCAGAAAAGAAAACGGCAGGCGCGATGGCCTGCCGTTAGCGTGCCGCCCTGGCAGCACGTCAGAATGGGTGGAGCCTAACTCAACGTTGCGTCCGATGCTTGATAACGATGCAGAACATACGATTATCGGTGTGGTGGACGACAGGCTCCGTTTGGTGCGTCATTCGGGCTTTATGAGCTCTACCCGCAACGCGGTGGCAATCATAAACAGGTGAATGAGCAGCGTGTTAAGTATAGCAAGGTTCATGCCAACAATGAAAGGCCCTTTATTTTCAGGGCATTGGCTGCCAGCTTACCTTTTAACGCTTCGTTCCGGACCGTCTGGTCTGCTAAAAGTGTCGCCAAATACCAACACAATTCTGTCGTTCAGAATCTGCTGAGAAAAATCATCAAGATAGATGTCACCCATTAGCGACAAAAAAAGGTGACGGCTGTCTCCTTTTGCCAACAACCGCGCCATAAAAAATGGGAGGCCTGAGCGCCTCCCATTTTTTTAACAGCAATTAACCTAATTGTTTACGCGCGTTACGGAAAATACGCATCCAGGGGCTGTCTTCACCCCACTCAGCCGGGTGCCATGAGTTGCTGACCGTGCGGAACACGCGCTCAGGGTGCGGCATCATAATGGTGACGCGCCCGCTCTCGTTGGTCACGGCGGTGATGCCGTTTGGCGACCCATTCGGGTTTGCCGGATAGGTTTCTGTCACCTTACCTGCGTTATCGACATAACGTAGCGCCACCAGCCCTTTGGACTCGAGGGCGGCAAGATGCGCCCCATCGCGAACCTCAACGAAGCCCTCGCCGTGCGATACGGCGATTGGCATACGTGAGCCGGCCATACCGTCTAACAGTAACGACGGGCTGGCAGCCACTTCAACCAGGCTGAAGCGCGCTTCAAAACGCTCTGACTGATTACGGACAAAGCGTGGCCACAGTTCGCTGCCGGGGATCAACTCACGCAGGTTGGACATCATCTGGCAGCCGTTACAGACACCGAGCGCCAGCGTTTGTGGGCGATGGAAGAAGGATGCGAACTGATCGCGAACACGTGGGTTAAACAGAATGGATTTTGCCCAGCCTTCACCGGCCCCTAATACGTCACCGTAAGAGAAGCCGCCGCAAGCCACTAACGCCTGGAAACGTTCCAGATCGATCCGTCCGGCGAGCAGGTCACTCATATGAACGTCAACCGCAGTAAACCCGGCGCGATCAAAGGCGGCGGCCATTTCCACATGGGAGTTAACCCCCTGCTCACGCAGGACGGCAACGCGTGGACGCGCACCTGTGGCAATCATCGGTGCTGCAACGTCTTCTTCTGGCTTGAATGTCAGGCTGACGTTCAGGCCCGGATCGTTGTTATCCTGCTTTGCCTGATGTTCCTGATCGGCACAGGCTGGATTATCACGCAGACGCTGCATCTGCCAGGTGGTTTCGGCCCACCAGGTCCGTAAGGTGTTACGGCTTTCGCTATACACAGCACTCTCGCCAGAACGAATCACAAAGCGGTCGCCCGGCTTCGCACATCCCAGCACATGGCTGCAGTGCGCCAGACCGTGCGCTGCAAGAATCTGCTCTACTGCCTCACGATCGGCGGCGTTGATTTGAATGACCGCCCCCAGCTCTTCAGTGAACAGCGCAGCCAGCGCATCGCTGCCCAACGCCGCGATATCGACGTCAATGCCGCAGTGACCGGTAAAGGCCATTTCCGCCAGGGTAACAAGCAGGCCACCATCTGAACGGTCATGATAAGCCAGCAGTTTTTGTTGGCTGACCAGCGCCTGAACGGCATTAAAGAAGCCCGCCAGTTGCTGTGCATCACGCACATCTGCAGGCTTGTCGCCCAACTGACGATAAACCTGAGCCAGTGCCGTCGCGCCTAAGGTGTTAGCGCCGTTACCAAGGTCGATCAACAGCAGCAGGTTATCCTGATCTGCCACCAGCTGTGGTGTCACGTTGCGGCGCACGTCTTCTACACGGGCAAACGCGGTAATCACCAGAGACAGAGGCGAGGTCATTTCGCGCTGTTCGGTGCCTTCCTGCCAGCGGGTTTTCATCGACATGGAGTCTTTACCCACCGGAATGGTGATGCCAAGTGCCGGGCACAGCTCTTCACCGACGGCTTTTACAGCGTCATACAGGCCAGCGTCTTCACCCGGATGGCCTGCTGCCGACATCCAGTTAGCCGAAAGTTTCACGCGCTTCAAAGAACCGACCGGCGTGGCCGCAAGGTTAGTCAGTGCTTCACCGACGGCCAGACGGGCCGAGGCGGCAAAGTCGAGTAGCGCCACAGGGGCGCGCTCGCCCAGCGCGAAGGCCTCACCATGGTAGCTGTCGAGGCTGGCCGTTGTTACGGCGCAGTTGGCGACCGGGATCTGCCAGGGGCCGACCATCTGATCGCGCGCCACCATGCCGGTTACGCTGCGGTCGCCTATCGTGATCAGGAAGGTTTTTTCCGCCACGGTCGGCAAGTGCAGCACACGGTTCACCGCGTCCGTCAGCGTGATGCCGTCGCGCTGGAGTGGGTGCCCCTGAGCCTGCTGTTTCACCACATCGCGGGTCATTTTCGGGGTTTTCCCCAACAACACATCCAGCGGCATATCAATCGGGCTGTTAGAGAAGTGGCTGTCTTCCAGCGTCAGATGCAGCTCCTCTGTGGCTTCACCAATAACCGCATAAGGCGCACGCTCACGCTGACAAATAGCAGCAAACTCGGCCAGCTTCTCTGGGGCAACAGCCATCACATAACGCTCTTGTGATTCATTACACCAGACTTCAAGCGGGCTCATTCCCGGTTCGTCACTGAGGATGTCACGCAGGTTAAAGCGGCCACCGCGGCCACCATCGCTGACCAGTTCCGGCATCGCGTTGGACAATCCGCCTGCGCCCACATCGTGGATAAACAGAATGGGGTTGTCATCGCCCAGTTGCCAGCAGCGGTCAATGACTTCCTGGCAACGGCGCTCCATTTCTGGATTGTCACGCTGCACTGACGCAAAATCGAGATCGGCATCGGACTGACCCGACGCCATTGATGATGCGGCACCGCCACCCAGGCCGATATTCATCGCCGGGCCACCCAGCACGATCAGTTTGGCACCCACGGTGATTTCACCCTTCTGCACGTGATCGGCACGGATATTTCCGATACCGCCAGCCAGCATAATGGGTTTGTGGTAGCCACGCAGTTCAGTGCCGTTGTGGCTGTTAACCTGCTCTTCGTAGGTACGGAAGTAGCCGTTTAAGGCTGGACGACCAAATTCGTTGTTAAATGCCGCGCCGCCCAGTGGGCCTTCGGTCATGATATCCAGCGCGCTGACGATGCGCTCAGGCTTGCCAAAATCCTCTTCCCATGGCTGTTCAAAGCCGGGAATACGCAGATTCGACACCGAGAATCCGACCAGGCCAGCCTTCGGCTTTGCGCCTCGTCCGGTTGCGCCCTCATCACGAATCTCACCGCCGGAGCCGGTTGCCGCACCAGGCCAGGGGGAAATCGCGGTGGGATGGTTGTGGGTTTCAACCTTCATCAGAATGTGCGCCGCTTCCTGGTGATAGGCGTATTCGCCTTTCTCAGCATCCGCGAAGAAGCGTCCCACCTCAGAGCCTTCCATGACCGCAGCGTTATCTTTGTAGGCTGACAGAACATAATCCGGTGTTTGCTCGAAGGTGTTTTTAATCATTTTAAACAGCGATTTAGGCTGTTTTTCGCCGTCGATAATCCAGTCAGCGTTAAAAATCTTGTGACGACAATGCTCAGAGTTCGCCTGGGCAAACATATAAAGCTCAATGTCGTTTGGATTGCGCCCCAGTGCGGTAAAGGCAGCCAGCAGATAATCAATTTCGTCTTCGGCCAGCGCAAGTCCCAGCGTCATATTGGCTTCAACCAGCGCCTGACGGCCTTCACCGAGCACATCGACGCTTTTGACCGGCTGAGGTTCATGGTGAGCAAACAGCTGCTCGGCCTGATTGAAATCGCTGTACACCGTTTCCATCATGCGGTCATGAAGGAGTGCCGCCAGCGCCTGCCACTGGGTTTCGGTCAGTTCAGGCGCCTGGACATAAAAGGCCATGCCACGTTCCAGACGACGCACCTGCGAAAGATCGCAGTTGTGGGCAATGTCAGTGGCTTTCGATGACCACGGTGAAATGGTGCCAGGACGCGGCGTCACCAGCAGTAAACGCCCTTGTGGCGCATGTTCAGCGAGAGAAGGGCCGTACTTGAGCAGGCGCTGCAGACGGGACGTTTCATCCTCGCTCAGCGGCGCGCTGACATCGGCAAAATGGACGTACTCAGCGTAAATATCACTCACCGGCAGATGAGCGTCCTGAAAGCGGGTCAGCAGTTTGTTTACACGAAATGCCGACAGGGCGGGCGAACCACGCAGAATTTCCATCATAAGATCTCTCGTCTTCGAAGCGCCGGGCGACGCTTCATTGGGCGCAACAGGGGAAAACGGGGCGTATTATAGAGAAACCCACTCCGCGACGAAACCGTTTGCGCAAAATTTATGGCCAACAAGATTTGCCTGAAATTTGCGCAAAACTTGCTTTATAAGTTGCTCTACCTGAGTTTGTTGCGCAAAATGCCCCTCGCTCTGGGAGTTAAAACAAGATCAATACTGCCTTAAAAGACAGAGGCCTTGGAGCCATCGAGAGATAACTATTTGAAACGCCTAAAATTTAATTATCTGGTTATCGGTCTTCTCACCGTGCTGCTGGCTTTGGCACTGTGGCCGTCCATCCCCTGGTACGGTGGTGGACAAGATACGATCTCACAGATTAAATCACGGGGAGTGCTGCGCGTCAGTACCGTAAACTCGCCGTTGACTTACTACACCGTGAATAAAGCACCGGCCGGGATGGACTACGAGCTGGCGAAGCGTTTTGCCGATTATTTGGGCGTGAAGCTCGACATAACCGTGCGCGCTAACCTCAGTGACCTGTTTGATGCGCTCGACGATGGCAAAGCCGATTTGCTGGCAGCGGGCCTTATCTACAACAATGAGCGCCTGAATCGCTATCAAACCGGCCCCGGTTACTACAGCGTTTCGCAGCAGCTGGTTTATCGCGTGGATAAACCCCGGCCGAAAAACCTGGGTGACCTGAAGGGACGGCTGGTGGTTGCCTCGGGATCGGCCTACCTGTCGACGTTAAAGAGCGCCAGGACAAACCAGTATCCCGATCTCGACTGGGCCATTTCGACCGATCAAAGTCCAAAAGCCCTGCTGGAAGCCGTGGCAGAAGGCAAGCTGGATTACACGATTGGCGATTCCGTAACGATTGCCCTGCTTCAGCGCATTCATCCTCAGTTAGCCGTTGCCTTCGACGTCACGGATGAAGAACCCGTCACGTGGTACCTGCCCCATGACAGTGATGACAGCCTGAATGCTGCGATGCTGGATTTCTTTAACAGCATGGGAGAAGAAGGCGCGATGGCCCGACTGGAGGAGAAATACCTCGGTCACGTCGGCACCTTCGACTACGTGGATACGCGCACCTTCCTGCGTTCCATTGATAACGTCCTGCCTGACATTAAGCCGCTGTTCGAGAAGTATGCCAATAATATCGACTGGCGATTACTGGCAGCCATTTCCTATCAGGAATCGCACTGGAATCCGCAGGCAACCTCGCCGACCGGCGTGCGCGGCATGATGATGTTAACGCGTAACACCGCTGACAGCGTTGAAGTGGGTGACCGTACCGATCCCGAGCAGAGTATTCGTGGCGGGAGCCAGTATCTGCAAAACATGATGGAAAAGGTGCCACAAACCATTCCGGAAGATGAACGTATCTGGTTTGCGCTGGCGGCGTATAACATGGGCTATGCTCATATGCTGGATGTGCGTAAGCTCACCGCGAAACAGGGCGGTAACCCGGACAGCTGGGCTGACGTGAAACTCCGTTTACCCATGTTGAGTCAAAAGCGTTACTACACGCAAACCACCTATGGCTATGCGCGCGGGCAGGAAGCCTACAACTACGTAGAGAATATTCGCAAGTATGAGATTAGCCTGGTGGGCTATTTGCAGGAGCAGGAAAAACACCTTGCCCAACAGGCCGCTCTGGAAGCGGAGATGGGCAAAGGTTATCCTGCCGTCACGCCCGAGGTGGCAATGAACTAACTGTCGCGCTGCGCCTGACGCAGCGCTTTTTGTTGCTGGCGGCGCATACGGAAAAAATCGCTCAGCATCCCCGCGCACGCCTCTTCCAGCACACCGTGATGCAACGCCACCTGATGGTTCATGCCCGGATGGCCTAACACGTCAATCAGTGAACCGGCTGCGCCGGTTTTCACATCGTGCGCCCCATATACCAGACGACCAATGCGAGCATGCACCATCGCCCCCGCACACATAATGCACGGCTCCAGCGTAACGTAGAGCGTGGTATCAAGCAGGCGATAGTTTTCCAGCACTTTTCCGCCCTGACGTAGCGCCATGATCTCCGCGTGGGCCGTGGGATCGTGCTGCCCGATAGGCCGGTTCCAGCCCTCGCCTATCACCCGCTCTCCCTGAACCAGCACCGCGCCCACTGGCACTTCGCCCTGCTCCCATGCGCGCTGCGCCAGGGTAAGCGCACGGCGCATCCAGTATTCATCTTGTTCTTGAGTCACGCAGACCACTCCCGGCAGCAAAAAAGCGGCGCATTATACCCATCACGCCTGGAAAACCGAAGCGCGATGGCCGTTATTCCAGCTGCTGTAATTCACCAACCGGCGTGACGCGCCAGCGATGCTGGCAAAAGAACAACAGCGGGTTGTCCTGTTTGCTGTCGCTGTAACCGCTATAAAGCTGCAATGGCGTACCGATCTGCTCTTCCAGCTGCACGACTTTTTCGTGACCGAGGCAGCGCATTTTCAACACACGTCCTCCTAAACCGCGCTGCATCTGGCTGGCAATCAGCTTTACTCGTGGCAAAAACGCGGAGTCATAATAGACCTGTTCAACCAGAGACTGGGGGGACCCTGTAATCAGCCACACATCTGCATCATCGCTGCTGAGATATTCACTGAGGCGTTTCTGCACCACGGGAAAGGCTTTAACGCGTTGCCGAAACCATTGGGCGAATTCAGCCTCCAGGCGCAACAGGGTTGCTTCAGAGCGGCCAAAGGTAATCGACCACAGCAGCAAACTCATCGGCCAGCGCGCGGCACGTCCCTTGACTAATAATCCTGCGCCCACCACCGGCAGTAACGGCACCACCAGCAGCACATTCAGCGGCTTGCGACGCAGTAGATAGCGCATGAAGGTGCCAAACATGTCCTGTTGGTGCAATGTGCCATCAAGGTCGAAAAACACCACGCGACGTTGTATATCGTTGGTCAAACAACACTCCTTTTTAACGAATATGCATCAACAGCCTCTATTGTAGTCATCTTCGTCCAGCGAGGCGATGACTGTCATTTTTTATTCCAGTGACTACAATGCCCATTGAATCATTTATTCCATGCGGAACATCCGCTAAATCACAAGGATTGAGCATGAGTTCATTGCTGCGCATTCGCCAGCTTTATCCCTCTCTGGCGCTGAACGAGCGGCGGCTGGCGGATTTTTTACTGTCACAACCGGATCGGGCACGGCATTTAAGTTCGCAAAAGCTGGCGGAAGAGTCAGGGGTCAGTCAGTCGAGCGTCGTTAAGTTTGCGCAAAAGCTGGGATACAAAGGTTTTCCTGCGCTCAAACTGGCACTGAGTGAGTCACTGGCGGATAAAGATGCCATTACTGTGCACAATCAGATACTGAGTGACGATCCGCTTAAAGCGGTTGGCGAAAAATTGCTGACGGAAAAACTCTCGGCGATTCGTGCGACGCTGGATATCAACAGTGAAGAGAAATTAAATGCCGTCCTGCAGTTGCTTAAACGCGCGCGCCGTATCTTGCTGGTCGGGATTGGTGCCTCAGGCCTGGTGGCAAAGGATTTTTCATGGAAGCTGATGAAAATCGGTATCAACGCGGTGGCGGAACAGGATATGCACGCGCTGCTGGCCAGCGTGCAGGCGATGTCAGCCGGCGATGTGCTGCTGGCGATTTCCTATACCGGCGAACGGCGCGAGATTAATCTTGCCGCGCAGGAAGCCGTTCGTGTGGGCGCGGATGTGCTGGCATTTACCGGCTTTACGCCGAATACACTTCAGCAGTGCGCTACGCATTGCCTGTACACCGTGGCAGAAGAGCAGAGCACACGCAGCGCCGCCATCTCGTCCACCACCGCTCAGTTGGCGTTAACCGACCTGCTTTTTATGGCGCTGGTGCAGAACGATCCTGAGCGCGCATCCAGCCATATTCGTCACAGTGAGGCGCTGGTTAAGAAGCTGATTTAGGCAGAAAGCCAGGCTCACTAAGCGTAGATAATATGCTAAGCATATAATGCAAGAAGCCAGCGATAACGCTGGCTTCTAGCAATGCTGTGAATACTAACCAAACCTTAAAAGACTAGCTACGACTCAGATCTTGCGTAGAGATTGGTAAATACTGGCCCATCCCTGTAGTAGCTGATTCGACTGCTGCCTTGTTTTTTGCTACCAGATAGAAGGTTTCAGCCGTAGGTTGCTGAGCGTGATCCGCAGAATAAAGGGCAAATTTTACGACTTTCTTTCCACCTTCATACTTGCATTCCATATCCCAGCTTATCGTTGTTCCTTGCGTTGCTTTACATTTACCCTTTCCATAGGTGTACTGCAGGAAGTTATTCGTTTTATTTTCCGCCGACGCAACGAAATCTGGCCGAGATCCGCCTGCTGAGAGGCTTGCATAAGCTGTTGTTGCAGCCAGAACAGCCACGCCTGCTATTAAAAGAATTCTTTTTTTCACCTGACACAATCCATCGATATTTTTGATGAGTGGATTTTATCGGAAAAATCCTAATCACGCATCTGTTCTCACTCATTTTATGACAAGATATTTCTACTGAGCGCATTTTTTGTGTAAACCTTACAAAACCTGCGGAGATAACTTCCAGCGGTTCTAAAGCCTTTGCTTATCCTGACGTCTAAAACTTCAACTAAAGCAAGTTAATTTCTTTAGCTCTGAGCATACCGAACGCGATAAGAACCATATAAATCAATGTTTTATTGATTTTATTTTGGTCTTTCAGGATTTTACCTATCAGCATCATTTTTGCGTTAAACAGAATATGATACTGTCTGGCGGGCTTAGGGCGGCAAACAAAGGCTCATGGCCATTGATTTCGGACTTATTCCTGTAGCGCTAATAGCGAAAGTTGCGCTGAGACATTTTGGCGTATTTTACTGCCGATAATGGCATAAAAGACCAACATAATTTATCAATTAAGAAACCACAATGGCTTTACTGATTACCGAACGCTGTATTAACTGTGACATGTGTGAACCTGAGTGCCCGAACCAGGCGATCTCAATGGGTGAGTCGATATATGAGATTGATGTGAGTCGCTGTACCGAATGTGTTGGTCATTACGATGTGCCAACCTGCCAGAGCGTTTGCCCTATCGATAACACGATCATCATTGATCCACAGCACATCGAATCACGCGATGCGCTGTGGGATAAGTTTGTGCAGCTAGATGGCTAACTTTCGATAATTACCGTGGCGCAGGCATAGTGACGCTCGTCCGCCAGGGTGACATGCACATGTTGCACGCCCAGCCGTTGCGCCATCTCGGCAGCATGATCGAAGAAGCGCAGCAGCGGTTTACCCAGGGCATCGTTATAAACTTCAAACTGGTTGAAAGCCAGCCCGCCACGAATGCCGGTGCCGAACGCTTTTGCTGCCGCCTCTTTGACCGCAAAACGCTTAGCCAGAAAGCGCACCGGCTGAAGGTGCTGCTGGTACTGTTGCCATTCGGCATCACTGAGCACGCGGCGTGCCAGACGGTCACCTGAGCGTGAAATCACGTCGGCAATACGCGCTATTTCGACGATATCGCTACCCAGTCCTAAGATAGCCATTAACGACGCGCTTCCCGCAGCAGCTGTTTCATCACTTTCACCGCCTCAGGCAGGCCGCTCATGACGGCGCGTCCAATAATCGCATGACCGATGTTCAGCTCATGCATTTCCGGCAGTGCGGCAATCGGCAGCACATTGTGATAGGTCAGGCCATGTCCGGCGTTGACTTTCAAGCCACGGCTGGCCGCAAAGGTCGCGGCCTGACGGATACGTGCCAGTTCAGCCTCGCGGGCCGGGCCTTCAGGCGCTTCTGCGTAGGCACCGGTATGAATTTCAATATAGGGCGCACCGCTGGTCACCGCCGCCTCGATTTGGCGATGATCGGCATCGATAAACAGAGACACCAAAATGCCCGCTTCGCTGAGTTGTTTCACCGCCGCGTTGAGTTTTTCCTGCTGTCCTGCCACGTCCAGCCCGCCTTCTGTGGTGACTTCCTGACGCTTTTCCGGCACCAGGCAGCAAAAATGCGGTTTGATTTCACAGGCGATAGCCAGCATCTCCTCGGTCACTGCCATTTCAAGATTCATACGCGTTTCAATGGTATCGCGCAGGATGCGGACATCTCTGTCGGTAATGTGGCGACGATCTTCGCGCAGGTGCACAGTGATGCCGTCCGCTCCCGCCTGTTCAGCGATAAACGCTGCCTGTACCGGATCGGGATAATGGGTTCCACGTGCGTTGCGGACGGTAGCGATGTGGTCAATATTCACGCCTAACAGTAACTCAGCCATGACAATCCTCGGTTCATTATGGTCATTGTGCTGAGTGTACCGCGCCGAGATAAGGCCAGGCTACGGTCAGTGCTCTGTCTCGTCAGAAATAGTCGGCTTTTTTTTCGGGGTAAACTGGCGAAAAAGCTCCTGGCTTTTTAGCGGTTTACCGCCCAGATAGGGTTTGAGCGCCATGCGGGTGAAACGCTTGGCTGCACGCAGGGTTTCTGCGTCGGGGAATTCTCGGGTAAACAGCGCCTGCAGCTCGCGACCGGTGAAACTACGCTGGTTCAGCACCAGGCTGGCAATAAAGCCCTTCTCTTCACGGTAGCTGTAGGTCATGGTTTCGCTGACCGGTTCGCCGCTGCCCGCGCAGTGCAGGAAGTCCACGCCGTAGCCAAGGTGTCCCAGCAGCGCCAGCTCAAAGCGACGCAGCGCCGGTTCGGGTGAACCTTCGGCCCCTGCCAGCATCTGGATGCATTGCAGGTAGTCAAAAAACAGTTCAGAGAAGGGAATGTGCTGTTCCAGTACCCGAGACAACAGCTCGTTGACGTACAGGCCGCAATAAAGCGTGATACCGCTGAGAGGTAAGGCCAGGGAGACCGCTTCAGCGTTGCGCAGGGTTTTTACGTCCCCGCGCCCGCTCCAGCGCACCAGTAAAGGCGTAAAAGGCTGTAACGTGCCTTTTAACTGCGAACGCCGTGAACGTGCCCCTTTTGCCAGAACACGAACGCGGCCTTCACTTTCACTAAACAGGTCAAGCAGCAGGCTGGTCTCGCTGAAAGGGCGACTATGCAGCACAAAGGCGCGTTGCCAGCCTTCCATTTAATCAGAGATCGTCTGTGTAACCCAGGCTGCGCAACGCACGTTCGTCGTCCGCCCAGCCGGATTTAACTTTAACCCACAGTTCAAGATGCACTTTCGCGTCGAACATCTCTTCCATGTCTTTACGCGCTTCAATACCAATGGTTTTGATTTTGGCACCTTTGTTACCAATCACCATTTTCTTCTGCCCTTCACGCTCCACCAGGATCAAACCGTTGATGTCGTAACCGCCGCGCGCATTCGACACGAACTGTTCGATTTCAACCGTGACCGAGTAAGGCAGTTCCGCGCCCAGAAAACGCATCAGCTTTTCACGGATGATCTCTGAGGCCATAAAGCGCTGAGAGCGATCGGTGATGTAATCTTCCGGGAAATGATGGTCAGACGCCGGCAGATGCTTACGGGCAATAGCCGCAATGGTGTCAACATTTTTACCGTTTTCTGCGGAGATCGGCACAATATCGATAAAGTTCATCTGCTGGCTAAGGAACTGCAAATGCGGCAGCAGAATGCTTTTATCCTGAATATTGTCGATTTTATTAATTGCCAGCAGCACGGGCACTTTGCCATCGCGCAGCTTGTTTAATACCATTTCGTCATCGGGCGTCCAGCGCGTGCCGTCCACCACAAAGATGATGAGTTCAACGTCACCGATAGAACTGCTGGCCGCACGGTTCATCAGGCGGTTAATCGCCCGCTTCTCTTCCATGTGCAACCCTGGCGTATCCACATAGATCGCCTGATAGGCGCCTTCAGTATGGATGCCCATAATGCGGTGACGAGTGGTTTGCGGCTTACGCGATGTAATCGAGACCTTCTGCCCCAGCAACTGGTTCAGTAAGGTGGATTTGCCGACGTTTGGTCGGCCAACTATCGCGACAAAGCCGCTGTATGTAACGTTTTCGCTCATTCGAATCCTGAGGTTTTCAGCGCCGGTTGCGGCGCCGGGATAAAACTATTCCAGACCAAGTTTAATCAGCGCCTGTTCGGCTGCTGCTTGTTCAGCTTTACGGCGGCTGGAACCTACGCCCACCACCGGCTCTGCCATGCCACTCACCTGACAGTGAATGGTGAATTCCTGATCGTGGGCTTCGCCACGTACCTGCACCACTAAATAACTTGGCAGTGGCAGATGCCGCCCTTGCAGATACTCCTGCAGGCGCGTTTTGGGATCTTTTTGTTTGTCACCCGGACTGATTTCGTCCAGGCGCGTCTGATACCAGTCGAGGATCAGTTTCTCCACCGTCTGAATATCACTGTCGAGGAACACGCCACCAATCAGCGCCTCTACGGTGTCCGCCAGAATGGATTCACGGCGGAAGCCCCCGCTTTTTAATTCGCCAGGGCCTAAACGCAGGCATTCACCCAAATCGAACTCACGCGCCATCTCTGCCAGAGTGTTACCCCGCACCAGCGTGGCACGCATACGGCTCATATCCCCTTCATCCACGCGTGGAAAACGGTGATAAAGCGCGTTAGCGATCACATAGCTGAGGATGGAATCGCCTAAAAATTCGAGACGTTCATTGTGTTTACTGCTGGCGCTTCGATGCGTCAGGGCCTGCTGTAAAAGTTCAGAATGTGTAAAAGTGTAGCCCAGTTTACGCTGAAGCTTGTTAATCAAGATGGGGTTCATGCGATTCCAGTTCTGTTTTGCGTCTGTCACTCTGCATACCAAACAGGGCTGGAAAACCAACACATTCTGTTTGGTGTGCAGTGGCCCCCAAATGGAGGCCACCCTATTTGCCTGACGGTCAGGCTACGGTTAGTGGATACCACCAATACGACTGAGTCGTACGCCGGTTGGCCACTGACCTTCTTGTTTTTCGAAACTCATCCAGATGGCGACCGCTTTACCCACCAGATTGCGCTCGGGCACAAAGCCCCAGTAGCGGCTATCGGCGCTGTTATCACGGTTATCGCCCATCATGAAATATTGTCCCTGCGGCACAACCCAGCTAGCCTGCGGCTGACCCGGCTGCTGATAATACATGCTCGCCTGGCTTTGTGCTTCGGTTACTAACAGAATGTCATGCGTCACATCGCCCAGCGTTTCTTTGCGCGTTGCCAGACGTAATCCGCCCTGCATGCTGTCATTCAGCGGTAACTGATAGAAACCATTACCCGCTTCATTGCCGTCAAACCCGCTGAACGTCTGAACAAATTTGCTGGGTTCGATATTGCTGTATGTCACAGGCAGCGCTTTGCTACAAGGTTTGCCGTTATCGCAGGCCGGGTTAATGGTCAGCGTTTTACTGTACGGATCGTACGTGACCCGATCGCCAGGCAAACCGATTACGCGTTTGATGTAATCCAGGCTGGGATCTTTCGGGTATTTAAATACCGCGATATCACCGCGTTTTGGATGCCCGGTCGGGATCAGCGTCGTTTGCGTAATCGGGTCTTTAATCCCGTAGGCAAACTTCTCGACCAGTATAAAGTCACCAATCAGCATGGTTGGCATCATGGAACCGGACGGGATCTGGAATGGCTCATAAACAAAAGAGCGCACAAAGAACACCACGGCCAGCACCGGAAATACCGATGCTGCGGTTTCAATCCAGCCCGGCTTAGGTGCCATCTTCGCCAACGCTTTGCTGTCGAGTGAATCCCCGGCCTGCGCCTGAGCCGCCGCCTGCACCGCACGCCGCTGTGGTGCCCACTTAATACGATCAATTACCCAAAGAATACCGGTAATCAATGTCGCTATCGCCAGTATCAGGGCGAACATATTAGCCATTTGAGATCCTTATTTGCTGTCTTTTCCGACATGCAGAATGGCGAGGAATGCTTCCTGCGGCAGCTCAACGTTACCGACCTGCTTCATTCGCTTCTTACCATCTTTCTGCTTCTGCAACAGCTTTTTCTTACGACTGACGTCACCGCCATAACATTTGGCGAGAACGTTCTTACGCAGCTGTTTAACGGTCGAGCGAGCGATAATGTGGTTGCCGATGGCCGCCTGAATCGCAATATCAAACTGCTGACGTGGGATGAGTTCTTTCATTTTCTCAACCAGATCACGTCCACGATAAGGTGCGTTTTCACGGTGGGTAATCAGCGCCAGCGCATCAACACGTTCTGAGTTAATCAGAACGTCGACGCGCACCATGTCAGAGGTCTGAAAACGTTTAAAATTGTAGTCCAGTGAGGCATAACCACGTGACGTTGATTTCAGACGGTCAAAGAAGTCGAGCACCACTTCGGCCATCGGAATTTCATAGGTCAGTGCCACCTGATTGCCGTGGTAAACCATGTTGGTCTGGAAGCCACGTTTCTCGATGCACAGCGTGATGACGTTGCCCAGGTACTCCTGAGGCAGCAACATATGACATTCGGCAATGGGTTCACGTAACTCTTCGATATTATTGAGCGGTGGAAGCTTTGACGGGCTATCGACATAGACCACTTCGCCGCTCGTGGTTTGCACTTCGTATACCACTGTCGGTGCGGTTGTGATCAGATCGAGATCGTATTCACGTTCCAGACGCTCCTGAATGATCTCCATATGCAGCAGACCCAGGAAGCCGCAGCGGAAACCAAAGCCCAGTGCCGTTGAACTTTCGGGTTCGTAGAACAGTGAGGCATCATTCAGACTCAGCTTGCCCAGCGCATCACGGAAGGCTTCATAATCATCAGAGCTGATAGGGAACAGACCGGCATAAACCTGCGGCTTCACTTTTTTAAAGCCCGGTAAGGCTTTATCAGCCGGATTACGTGCGGTTGTCAGGGTATCGCCCACTGGCGCGCCAAGAATATCTTTGATGGCGCAGACCAGCCAGCCAACTTCGCCGCAGTTGAGTTCATTGCGATCAACCCGCTTCGGCGTGAAGATGCCCAGTCGGTCAGCATTGTAGACCTGACCGGTGCTCAGTACCTTAATTTTATCGCCTTTACGCATGGTGCCGTTTTTTACGCGCACCAATGATACGACGCCAAGATAGTTATCAAACCAGGAGTCGATAATCAGCGCCTGCAGCGGGGCTTCTGGATCACCTTCTGGCGGCGGAATGTCGCGGACTAAACGCTCCAGGACTTCAGGAACGCCCACGCCAGTTTTGGCCGAGCAACGCACAGCGTCGGTCGCATCAATTCCGACGATGTCTTCGATTTCCTGAGCAACACGATCGGGATCGGCAGCGGGCAAATCGATTTTATTCAGCACCGGCACGACTTCCAGATCCATCTCAAGTGCGGTATAGCAGTTGGCCAGGGTTTGTGCTTCTACGCCCTGTCCGGCATCAACCACCAGCAATGCGCCTTCACAGGCTGCCAGTGAGCGGGAAACTTCATATGAGAAGTCAACGTGTCCCGGTGTGTCGATGAAATTGAGCTGGTAAGTTTCGCCGTCTTTCGCTTTGTAATCGAGCGTTACGCTCTGCGCTTTAATCGTAATGCCACGTTCACGCTCCAGGTCCATAGAGTCAAGAACCTGTGCGGCCATCTCGCGAGCAGTTAATCCGCCGCAAATCTGAATCAAGCGGTCAGAGAGCGTGGATTTACCATGGTCAATGTGGGCGATGATGGAGAAATTTCTTATGTGCTTCATTTATAGGAATATCTTCACGTAGAGAATCAGTTAGGAACCTGAGCACAGACACATTCAGGAAGATCGCTCTTAACCCACAATCCTGTCAGCCTCATTAATGACGACGCATATTACACTGTTAAGGCCGCGCATAAAAGAATGGAACGTTGTGGAAACGAAACAGTTTTTTGCGAGGAGTCATAATGGCAAAAGCCGCAGCAAGTGCGGCTTGAGTGAGGATCAGGCTTCGCTTTCAACGCGCAGCGCATCAGGCGGCAAAGCGATGTTCAAAATAACGGGCTGGAAGGCTTCACGATCGCCAAATTTCATGGAAATGCCTTTAGCAACGATAAACCCGCCCACACCGCCTAACAGCGCACCGCTGGCTGCCGCCAGGTCGCTGCCAAACAGCGCCTGAAACAGGCCGGCAAACAGGAACAGGCCGAACAGTGGCGTCATATAAACCAGCAGCGCAGAACCCAGCAGGCTGCTCTCTTTGATGCCCAGTTCAACGCGCTGACCTGGCTCCAGCGGCTTGCTGCTGGCTATCTGCATCACGTGCGCATTCTTAGGACCCAGCTTATTTAGCATATGGCTGCCACAGCCTTTACGAGCCTGGCAGCTGTTGCAGGACGTTTTTGCTTCTGTGTGCAGCGTGGCGATGCCATCCTGCCATGCCACAACGGTGGCCCATTCTCTCATCATTTTTTTGCCCCGAGCTCGACGCTGTCTGCGATACGTTTTGCCGTCACGGGCGGTAGCTCGCCGACGACCGTAATCTCGTTATTATCGCGTATTACGGTCTGCACCGTACGACGTCCCGTGCGCAATGTCTGTGCGGTGCTGTTTTTATCTGCTGGCGTCACATTGACGGCAAAGCTAAACAACCCATCGCTGTAAAGCCGTGACTCTAGCGATTTATTTAATGTGGGAATCATTCGACGGCTTTGAGACACCAGCGTCATTCCAGCGGGAAGCCAGTCGGGCTGCCAGTCTAACGAGACGTTATCGGCTTTAGTTAATGACAACGACGGCGGCAGATTAGCTTTCTCCAGCCCCTGCATCAGATTACGTACGCCATCATCGACCGCAAAGCTGATAACACGGAATTGCTCCATCGTTTCGCCATCGCGGTCGAGCAAATCGACGCGAAGAGGAAGCTTGGTATCCACGTCCAGCCATACAACGTAGCTGTAGCGCGTGCCATCGCGTGAAACGATGCGCACCACGTCGCACATCTGGTCGGCAATGCGCGAGCGGCCTACGGTAATAAAGTCATAGGCGACATCCAGCTTGGCGAAATCGGCATAAATAATGGACGGTAGCGCGTCCACAATGTGATTGCCCGGCAGAGAGAAAGGCTCAATGCCGGGTTCAAAATAGCTGATATCGTTGCCGCGCTGAATCACTTCACGACGCGGGCCGTCCATCTGCAGCACCTGCGCATACACGCGATCGTCAATAACCGCATGACGATAGCGCAGCGATTCCATGCCAAGGCGGGACACATTGATATAGGCGAATTCGTAGTTGAGGGTCTGGCTTGCCTGCTCCATCTGCTGCAATAACGCCCCAGACGCAGAAACCTGCGCTGGGGCGGCAGATGACCACAACAGGCTGCCTGCCAGAAGGCTGACGGCATACCATAGCGGCTTCATTACTGCTGCTGCATTCCTAATGACTGATTACCAGGGACATTGGCCTGCGCTTGTTTAGGCGCATTGGTTTCAAACTGCAGCTGGTCCGCATGGAGGCGACGCTGGAGTTCATAGTCCTGCAGCATGGCATTGACGCGGCGACGCTGGTCCTGCACCTGTTGCGTGACATTACCGCCGCCAAAGGCATCAGACGGCACGCCCAGGCTCACAGGTGAGGCTTTACCCATAACAGGTAAGGTATTAAACACCGGCGAGTCGGAACTTTCGACGCCGCCGCCGGCCGGTTGGTTGTAATGCTGGACGCCAACGATAACAGCCAGGGAAACACAGGCGGCGACGCCAACCTGGGTAATCTGTGCCGCCCACGGGCGAACTTTATGCCAGAACGGCATTTTTTCCCAGCGAGAAGGTTCGGGCTGTGCTTCGGGGATCAAGGTTGTAACGTTGCGCTGTGGCTCTTTTTCAATAGCAGCAGCGACGCGTGCAGCAATATCAAAATGCAGGTGCTCACCAACATCACCGCGCATGGTATCGCGGATGAGATGGTAGCGTTCCCAGCTTTTTTGTAGATCTGCATCTTTAGACAGCGCTGAAAACAGCTCGTTATCTAAAGCCTCACCATCCATTAAAGCGGAAAGTTTTTCTTTCTGCATGCCTAATACCCTTCCAGTAGCCGTTATCACTGACGTTGGATAAGCGGTTGAACTTTATTATCAATGGCCTCACGTGCACGGAAGATACGCGACCTCACCGTGCCCACCGGGCAATCCATAATGACGGCGATCTCTTCATAGCTCAGACCGTCAAGTTCCCTGAGGGTAATTGCCATTCGCAAGTCCTCAGGAAGCGCCTCGATGGTACGAAAGACGATTTGTTTCAGTTCATCTGACAACATTAAGTTCTCAGGGTTCGAAATTTCTTTCAATGCGCCCGCACTTTCGAAGTTTTCAGCATCAATTGCATCAACGTCACTGGAAGGCGGACGCCGTCCCTGAGCGACCAAATAATTTTTTGCTGTATTCACTGCTATCCGATACAGCCATGTGTAAAACGCGCTATCGCCACGGAACGAATCCAGTGCGCGATAAGCCTTAATGAATGATTCCTGAACGACATCAGGCACATCGCCTGAAGGGACATATCGTGAGACCAGGCTCGCCACTTTATGCTGGTAACGAATTACCAGTAAGTTGAAAGCCTTCTGATCCCCCTTCTGAACCCGTTCAACAAGAACCTGGTCCGCTAACTGCTCGCTCATCCGAGGTAATGTCTCCCCAAATACTTTCTTATGCGTTAAGGAACTGCCAGCACACCGCTATTGAGCAAGCATGCGCTTTGAGTCTTTGCGTGGCGAAAAGTTCACTCTCAGCCTCTTTTTAGCCACTTTACGGCAGAATTACACAGTTTGTTGGTTTTCGTTCAGTGTAAAGCGCGCAAATCGCAGGCAGAGTAACCTATGACAACAGCTTTTTCATCTTTAAATCCTTGTAATCGATTAAGTTTGGTATAAAAAACCCGGCTTAAAGCCGTTATACATTAACCTTTTGATATATCTGATAAATTAATTTAAAGGCGCGAATCCTGCGCCATTTGTGTTCAAAATACTTCACAAAAAACGACCAAACGCTTATGCTCGGTCCATTCTTGTTTAGTAAATTAAACACCATGACAACTTTCTCTCCCTCAGATTATCAGTGCGATGTACTCATTGTGGGCAGCGGTGCGGCAGGATTGTCGCTGGCATTGCGTCTGGCAGAGCATTATCAGGTCACCGTATTAAGCAAAGCGCAGGTGAATGAAGGCTCGACGCTGTATGCGCAGGGCGGCATTGCGGCGGTCTTTGATGAAACCGACAGCATTGATTCGCATGTTGAAGACACGCTGGTCGCGGGGGCGGGTTTATGCGATCGCGCTGCCGTCTCGTTCGTCGCCAGCAATGCGCGTCACTGCGTACAGTGGTTGATTGATAACGGGGTGGCCTTTGATACCGATCCACAGGCTGCGGGAGAGATGCGCTATCACCTGACGCGAGAAGGCGGCCACAGTCATCGCCGTATTCTGCACAGCGCGGACGCGACGGGCCGCGAGGTAGAAACCACGCTGGTAGGTCAGGCGTTACATCATCCGAATATCCGCATTCTTGAACGCACCAACGCGGTGGATCTTATTCTTTCAGATAAGCTCGGCCTGCCGGGCCCGCGTCGTGTTACCGGTGCCTGGATCTGGAACCGTAACCGCGAACGGGTTGAAACCTGCCGCGCACGTGCCGTCGTACTGGCCACAGGCGGTGCAGCCAAAGTGTATCAGTACACCACGAATCCGGATGTCGCATCGGGCGATGGCATTGCGATGGCATGGCGGGCAGGTTGCCGTGTGGCTAACCTGGAGTTTAATCAGTTTCACCCCACTTGCCTGTTTCATCCCCAGGCACAAAACTTTCTGCTCACCGAAGCGCTGCGCGGCGAAGGTGCGTGGCTGGTGCGGCCTGATGGTTCGCGTTTTATGCCCGACTTTGATGCACGCGCTGAGCTGGCACCGCGCGATATTGTCGCCCGCGCCATCGATCATGAAATGAAACGCCTGGGCGTGGACTGTATGTATCTGGACATCAGTCATCAGCCTGAAGCGTTTGTGCGTTCGCACTTCCCCATGATTTACGAAAAACTGCTCACCTTTGGCTTTGACCTGACGACGGATAAGATCCCGGTGGTGCCCGCTGCCCATTACACCTGCGGCGGCGTGATGGTGAACGAGCAAGGCCGCACCGATATCAACGGCTTGTACGCGATAGGTGAAGTCAGCTATACCGGCCTACACGGTGCCAATCGCATGGCGTCAAATTCACTGCTCGAATGCCTTGTTTATGGCTGGTCGGCGGCGGAAGATCTGCTGCGTATTTTACCCGAGGTTGACGCTGTAGACAGCTTACCGGCCTGGGACGACAGCCAGGTGGACGATGCCGATGAACGGGTGGTGATTCAGCATAACTGGCATGAACTGCGGCTGTTTATGTGGGACTACGTGGGGATTGTCCGCACCACCAAGCGGCTGGAGCGGGCATTGCGCCGCATCACGCTGTTGCAACAGGAAATTGACGAGTATTACCGTCACTTCCGCCTGTCTAATAACCTGCTGGAGCTGCGTAACCTGGTGCAGGTGGCAGAACTGATGGTGCGCTGTGCGCTGCAGAGGAAAGAGAGTCGCGGGTTGCATTTTATCCGCGACTATCCTGATTTGTTACCCGAGGCACAACCTACCGTGCTGCAACCCGGTCATGACATAAATAAATAGAAGTCGCGCGTCAGGCTTTGCCAGGCTTCAGAGTATTGTCTGTCCGCGTCGCGAATAGCCAGCCGTTCAAACAGGGTTTCGCCCGCGCTGGGGGAAAACCCCAGCAGCACCCGATGAGGTGGGCGATGCGCGTATTCCGCAACGTCAAAGCGAAAGCGTAAATGCCAGCCGTCAGCCTGCGCCTGGGCGATAACCTGCTGCCCTGTCGCTTCGGGTAAGATCACGCAGAAAAACCCCTCTTCTTCAATCAGCGAGGCCGCACAACGTAATAATGTTTGGTGATCTAACGAACCGGTGGCGCGCGCGCTGTCTCTTGCGGACGTCGCGCAGGCCACACCGGGCTCAAAATAAGGAGGATTACTGACGATAAGCGAGTAGCGTGCTTCGCAGTTTTCAGCCCACTGGGCGATGTCCTGCTGATGGACATGAATCCGCGTTGCCCATGGAGAGTGCTGGATATTTTCGCGCGCCTGCTGTGCGGCATCGGGATCTAACTCTACCGCATCAATGTCAACCGCTGACGGAGTACGCTGGGCCAGCATCAGAGCAATCAGCCCCGAACCAGCACCGATATCAAGAATCCGCTTAACCCCGGCCACCGGCGCCCATGCGCCCAGCAAAATACCATCTGTACCGACCTTCATCGCACAGCGGTCGTGGGCAACAAAAAACTGCTTGAAGGTAAAACCATTCTTTTTTAATTGTGGCCGCGTCTGCGGCTTGTCCTGCATCATACTCAGCGACCATTCACCTTTTTACCTGCCGTACGGCAAGGGGTCAGTGTAACGTGGTGGGTTGGGGAATTCACGTCGTTGACGTAATCTGGCGCAGTCAATACCGATAAACAGATGAAGATTACGTCCGATCTGTCTATAATCAGCGCCCCAAACTGAGGTAGAACATGACCGTAACCACATTTTCCGAACTTGAACTCGACGAAAGCCTGCTTGAAGCGCTGCAGGAGAAAGGCTATACGCGCCCTACAGCAATTCAGGCTGCTGCCATTCCCCCCGCGCTGGAGGGCCGCGACGTTCTGGGTTCGGCACCTACCGGGACCGGGAAAACCGCTGCGTATTTATTACCGGCGTTGCAGCACCTGCTCGATTTTCCACGCAAAAAGTCTGGTCCGCCACGCATTTTAATTTTAACGCCAACCCGCGAACTGGCGATGCAGGTTGCCGACCAGGCGCGTGAACTGGCTAAGCATACGCATCTGGATATTGCGACGATCACGGGCGGCGTAGCCTATATGAACCACGCCGAAGTGTTTAGCGAGAATCAGGACGTGGTGGTAGCGACCACCGGACGTCTGCTGCAGTACATTAAAGAAGAAAACTTTGATTGCCGCGCCGTTGAAACCCTGATTCTGGATGAAGCTGACCGCATGCTGGATATGGGCTTTGCCCAGGATATTGAAACCATCGCGGGTGAAACGCGCTGGCGCAAACAGACGTTGCTGTTTTCAGCCACGCTGGAAGGCGAACACATCAAAGATTTTGCCGAGCGCCTGCTCAATGATCCGGTCGAACTGGAAGCCGATCCCAGCCGTCGCGAGCGTAAAAAGATTCAGCAGTGGTATTACCGGGCCGATGATCTGGAGCACAAAACCAAACTGCTGGTTCACCTGTTAAAACAGCCTGAAGTCACCCGCACCATTGTGTTTGTGCGTAAGCGTGAACGTCTGCATGAACTGGTAGGCTGGCTTCACGATGCCGGCATTCGCACCAGTTACCTTGAAGGTGAGATGGTGCAGGCGAAACGCAATGAGGCGATTAAGCGTCTGATTGAGGGACGCGTAAATATTCTGGTAGCAACGGACATCGCTGCGCGCGGTATCGACGTTGACGACGTGAGCCACGTGATTAACTTCGATATGCCACGTACGGCGGACACCTATCTGCACCGCATTGGACGCACCGGTCGTGCCGGTCGTAAAGGCATTGCGATTTCGCTGGTCGAAGCGCACGATTATCTGCTGTTGGGTAAAGTCAGCCGTTATGTGGATGAGCCACTTAAGGCGCGCGTCATTGATGAGCTGCGTCCTGTGACCCGTGCGCCATCACCGAAATCCACGGGAAAACCGTCGAAAAAGGTGCTTGTGAAGCGTGCAGAGAAAAAAGCGAAAGACGAAGAGAAACCACGGGTTAAAAAACGTCATCGCGATCTCAAAAATGTCGGTAAGCGCCGCAAGCCAAGCGGCAGCACGCCGGGCAGCGAGAGTGCGGAATAATTCAACACCCGCTCAAAAAAATCGCCTCTTTATGAGGCGATTTTTATTTTATAAGGCCAGTAAATACCGCTTTAGTGCCATTTTAACGCCCAACAGGTTACTCCGGCCTCACAGTCAGGCGTGACGCGCCTGCCCGAAAAGTTATCTCCTTGTTAATAGAAATAAATTCCCGGATAAGGCGTTGCGTTTTATTTCGACACCAGAGCCGTTACAAACTTTCTGTAAAGGTGCGGGTAATCACGTCGCGCTGCTGTTCAGCGGTAAGTGAGTTAAAACGTACGGCATAGCCCGACACGCGGATAGTCAGCTGTGGGTACTTCTCGGGATGTTTCACGGCATCTTCCAGCGTTTCCCGGCGCAATACGTTGACGTTTAAATGCTGTCCACCCTCGACGCGCACCTGAGGTTTCACCTCGACAGGCACTTCACGGTAAGCGACGTCGCCGAGTTCCCCAATCGTCACAATCTGATCCTCCTGATAGCCTGCGACGGCACAGAGACAGCGCGCCTGCGCTTTTTCCTCGTCCAGCAGCCAAAACGAGTTAATTAAAGCCGGATTACTCGATTGGGTAATCTGAATACCTGTGATCATTTCAATCCCTCCAACAACGTGCTGACGGTTGCCAACACCGTGAATCAGTCAATTTGAGCTGTTGGTATATCACCCGATAGCGGCCATGACTTTGACCTGTATCAATTACAATCGGGCGTTTTATCCTCACGCTGGTAAGCTTTTGATTTTAAAAACGCGCCCTAAGAAAATTTCGTTTAATTTTTAAAAAAATTTTGGGCTTCATGTCTGCAGAGTGAACCGCTAAGCTTAAGGTTCGAAATACAAGGGAGTTGATCATGGCTGAAAAGCTGACCTGGCATGACGTGCTGGCTGAAGAGAAAGAAAAACCCTACTTTATCGAAACCCTGAAGCATGTCGCTAACCAGCGGGCTGCAGGCGTAACGGTTTATCCGCCGCAGAAAGATGTGTTTAACGCGTTTCGCTTAACCGAATTAGGCGATGTGAACGTGGTGATTCTGGGACAGGACCCTTATCACGGCCCGCACCAGGCCCACGGGCTGGCTTTCTCTGTACTGCCGGGCGTGCAGACGCCGCCGTCATTGCAAAACATGTACAAAGAGTTGCAGCAGGATATTCCGGGCTTTGAGAAACCCAATCATGGTTATCTGGCAAGTTGGGCGGAACAGGGCGTGATGTTACTGAACACCGTACTGACCGTTGAAGCCGGTAAAGCGCATTCTCATGCCCGACTGGGATGGGAAACCTTTACCGATACGGTGATCAAGGCTATCAATGAGCAGCGTGAAGGCGTGATATTTCTACTTTGGGGCTCACACGCGCAGAAGAAAGGCAGCATTATCGATCGCCAGCGCCATCACGTTCTGCAGGCACCGCACCCTTCCCCGCTTTCTGCACATCGTGGCTTCTTTGGCTGCCAGCATTTTTCCAAAACCAATGCGTTGTTACGCGATGCCGGTAAAACGCCAATTAACTGGACGCCGGTCTTACCTGAGCAAACGCCATAAACACAAACGGCCGCGTCAGTGCGCGGCCGTTGCAGGATAAAGCAATAATCAGGCTTTCGCTTTCGCCACGGCAACCATGGCCGGACGCAGCAGGCGGCCATTCAGCGTATAACCAGGTTGCATCACCATCATCACGTGGTTCGGCTCGAAATCCTCAGATTCCATCATCGACATCGCCTGGTGCACTTCCGGGTTAAACGGCACACCGGTTTCACCGACCACTTCAACACCGAATTTACGCACCGCGCCCAGCAGGGATTTCAGCGTCAGCTCAATGCCTTCAACCATAGAGGCAGACTTCTCGTCTTCTTTGTTTGCCAGTTCCAGCGCACGTTCCAGGCTATCAATCACCGGAAGCAGCTCATTGGCAAACTTCTCCAGCGCAAACTTGTGCGCTTTTTCAATATCCATTTCGGTGCGGCGGCGAACGTTTTCAATTTCGGCCTGCGCACGCAGTTGAGCATCACGTACGCCCGTCTGCAACTGGGCTAACTCAGCTTCAAGCTGAGCGATGCGCTCATCACGCGGATCCACCTCTACTGCTGTCTCCGCGTCCTGAGGTTGATGTTGATCCTGTTGAATTTCGTCTGAGACTTGCTCGTTTGGGGTGTTCTGTTCTTTACTACTCATGAATTTCTCCGCGTTTTGCACATTCACTTCGCTGGTTGGCTTATTATGGGGATTGGTTTGACGGTTTCAAGGGAACACGTCACATCATCGTGCCGATTTGGCTTATGAGGAACACCCACTCGATGAACAAACACTTTAACTGTATTGGTATTGTGGGCCATCCACGCCATCCTACCGCACTCACGACGCATGAAATGCTGTGTCGCTGGCTGACCGCCAAAGGCTATCCCGTTATTGTTGAACAGCAGATTGCGCAGGAACTGTCGCTTGGCGATGTCCAGACCGGTACGCTGGCTGAAATCGGTCAAAAAGCCGATCTGGCCGTTGTGGTGGGAGGTGACGGTAATATGTTAGGCGCGGCCAGAGTGCTGGCGCGTTATGACATTAAAGTGATTGGCATTAACCGCGGCAATTTGGGGTTTTTAACCGATCTTGACCCCGATAACGCGCATCACCAGCTCGATGAAGTGCTGAACGGCAACTATTTTGTTGAAAGCCGCTTCCTGCTGGAAGCGCAGGTGTGCAAGTCGGATTGCTCGCCGCGTATCGGCAGCGCTATCAATGAAGTAGTGCTGCATCCGGGCAAAGTCGCCCACATGATTGAGTTTGAAGTTTATATCGACGAAGTTTTTGCCTTCTCGCAGCGTTCGGACGGCCTGATTATTTCTACGCCCACCGGATCGACCGCCTATTCGCTTTCCGCCGGCGGCCCGATTTTAACGCCCTCTCTGGACGCCATTACCATTGTGCCCATGTTCCCGCACACCTTGTCCGCGCGCCCGCTGGTGATCAACAGCAGCAGTACGATTCGGCTCCGTTTTTCGGCACGTCGTAACGACCTTGAGATCAGCTGTGACAGCCAGATTGCGCTGCCTATCCAGGAAGGGGAAGATGTGCTGATTCGCCGCAGCGAAAATCATCTCAATCTTATCCATCCTAAAAATTACAGTTATTTCAATACGCTGAGTTCGAAACTGGGCTGGTCAAAAAAATTGTTCTGAAAATGACCGCGCCCTCTTTACTGTATAAAAAACCAGTTTATACTGTATGAAAAACCATATGTGTTTATTCATACAGGTGACGCTATGCTGGCACAACTGACCATCAGCAATTTCGCTATCGTTCGTGAGCTCGACATTGATTTTCAACGCGGTATGACCGCCATCACCGGTGAAACCGGTGCAGGTAAATCTATTGCTATCGATGCGCTTGGGTTGTGCCTTGGCGGCCGTGCCGATGCGGATATGGTGCGTCAGGGCGCCAGTCGCGCGGACTTGTGTGCGCGTTTTCAAATCAAAGCCTCGCCGTCGGCACAGCGCTGGCTGACTGACAATCATCTGGATGACGGTAGCGAGTGCCTGCTGCGCCGTGTTATTAGCGCCGATGGTCGTTCACGCGGCTTTATCAATGGCACAGCCGTTCCCCTCTCTCAGTTACGCGACCTGGGCCAGTTACTGATTCAGATTCACGGACAGCATGCCCATCAGTTGCTGCTCAAGTCCGATCATCAGAAGCACCTGCTGGATGCCTACGCCGGTCATGACGACTTGCTTGTTGCAATGCGTGCGTCCTACCAGACGTGGCACCAGAGCTGCCGTACGCTGGCGCAGCATCAGCAGCAGGCGCAGGAGCGTGAATCCCGCCGTGAGCTGTTACAGTATCAGCTCAAAGAGCTGAACGATTTTGCCCCGGTGGCAGGCGAGTTTGAGCAGATTGACGAAGAGTACAAACGTCTGGCCAACAGCGGCCAGCTGTTGTCGACCAGTCAGCAGGCGCTTCAGCTGTTAGCCGACAGCGATGACACCAACCTGAACAGCATGCTGTACAGCGCGCGTCAGATGCTGTC
Organism: Pantoea sp. SJZ147; assembly: GCF_007828605.1. Classification (NCBI taxonomy): domain Bacteria; kingdom Pseudomonadati; phylum Pseudomonadota; class Gammaproteobacteria; order Enterobacterales; family Erwiniaceae; genus Pantoea; species Pantoea sp. SJZ147. Next base: position 95,972 of record NZ_VIVB01000014.1, on the reverse strand, counting down.
TGAACTCAGCGCGCTGGATGACAAGGTGAGCGGCGTTTATAACCTGCTGGAAGAAGCGGCGATTCAGTTGAGCGAAGCCAGTGACGAACTGCGCCACTACTGCGACAGTCTGGATCTGGACCCGAACCGCCTCTATGAGCTGGAACAGCGTATCTCCCGACAAATCACCCTGGCCCGCAAGCATCATGTGGCGCCAGAAGGCCTGCCCGCCGTGCACCAGCAACTGCTGGATGAAGCGGAACTGCTGTCACAGCAGGAAAGCGATCAGGAAAGCCTGCAGACGTTGGTAACCGAGCACTACAACGCAGCCCTCCAGTGTGCAGAGCAACTGCACGCTCAGCGCAGCCGTTATGCAACCGAGTTACAGCAGTTGATTACCCAAAGCATGCATTTGCTCTCTATGCCGCACGGTCGCTTTGCCATTGAGCTGATTTTCAACCCTGAGCAACTGACCGCCGACGGTGCCAGCCGCATTGATTTTCAGGTGACCACCAACCCCGGACAGCCATTACAGCCGCTGGGTAAAGTCGCCTCTGGGGGTGAACTGTCGCGTATCGCGCTGGCGATTCAGGTTATCACCGCTAAGAAAATGGAAACGCCGGCGATGATTTTCGACGAAGTTGATGTGGGGATTAGCGGTCCGACGGCGGCGGTAGTGGGTAAAATGTTGCGCCAGCTTGGGGAATCCACCCAGGTCATGTGTGTAACCCATCTGCCGCAGGTGGCGGGTTGTGGGCATCAGCATTTCTATGTCAGCAAGGAAACCGATGGCGAAATGACGGAAACGCACATGCAGCCTCTGGATAAGCGCGCACGCCTGCAGGAACTGGCGCGCTTACTGGGCGGCAGCGAGGTCACCCGCAACACACTGGCTAACGCGAAAGAACTTTTAGCGGCCTGATATGCACTTTTTTACCACAGCGTGGTCATATGCATGCTCTGTAGAGGTTTCCAATAGCGAAAAGGTTTATTATCATCGACAGCTAATGTCGCCTGAATAATAAAGCCTGCCGCAGGCAGAGTTCAGAATTTGATGGCAGAAGAACAGCCTGTAAAAGGCGTTTCGCCCCGGAAAAGGAATGTATAGATGCGCTGTAAAACGCTGACTGCCGCGGCAGTAGTAATGTTAATGATGACCGCCGGATGTTCCACTTTAGAGCGCGTTGTTTATCGCCCCGATATCAATCAGGGTAACTATCTGGTTGCCAATGATGTTGCCAAGCTTCATAACGGTATGACACAGCAACAGGTGGCCTATACGCTGGGTACGCCAATGATGAAAGATCCCTTTGGCAGCAATGTCTGGTACTACGTGTTCCGTCAGGAGCCAGGTCACGAGAAAGTGAAACAGCAAACGCTGACGCTGACCTTTGACCGCAGCGGCGTACTGACCAACATCGACAACAAGCCAGCGCTGTCTTCGCAGGATAACTAATCGAAGAGGCAAAGGTCGTTACCGACAAACGACCTTGTATCACAGAATGTAAAAAGGCGCTGATAAGCGCCTTTTTTAATGACTGGAGTTTGAACCAACAGGTTATTTTTTACTGCTCGCCGCGCGCTCCGCACGTTGACGACGAAGCTCTTTAGGATCGGCGATAAGCGGACGATAGATCTCTACCCGATCGCCTTCCTGCACGCTGTCGCTCAGTTTTACCGGATGGCTGTAAATCCCCACCTTGTTGCTGGCCAAATCGATTTCAGGCCGCAGTTCCAGTAAGCCTGATTTGCGGATAGCCTGCTCAACCGTGCTGCCCTCTTCCAGTTTTACATAGTGCTGATACTGTTTTTCGGGCAGGGCGTACACCACCTCGACAGAGATATCAGGCACTGTAAACCTCTTTGGCGCGCTGGGTGAATGCCTGCACCATGCTATTAGCCAGTTCTTTAAAGATTCGACCAAATGCCATCTCAACCAGCATGTTGGTGAATTCAAACTCCAGGCTTAGCTCAACCTTGCAGGCATCCTCCCCAAGATCGATAAAGCGCCAGCCACCGGTGAGTTTACGGAACGGCCCATCGACCAGTTGCATATGAATGCTCTGGTTGTCAGTCAGCGTATTTCGGGTGGTAAATGTTTTGCTGATGCCCGCTTTCGACACGTCGACTGAAGCCGTCATTTGGTTTTCTGAGGCATCCAGTACGCGGCTTCCGGTGCAGCCCGGCAGGAATTGCGGGTAAGCATCCACATCATTTACAAGTTGGTACATTTGTCCGGCGCTAAAGGGGACCAGCGCCGAACGACTAATCTGAGCCATAATGGTTCCTGTTCGTCACAAAACCGCTAAATAATAGCATTTTCAGCGATTAAACAAAAATTCCTCATTGTCATGGTGTGCTAGAATAGCCTGTTTCCTGCTGCCCCGCTGGACTGGGGATGCGATAACCGACCAAGTGATGTAAAATACGCGGCATTATGACAAAGAAAAAAACACACAAATCCGGTTCTGCCACCATTGCCATGAACAAGCGCGCTCGCCATGAATACTTCATTGAAGAAGAATTCGAAGCTGGCCTGTCGCTACAGGGATGGGAAGTTAAATCACTCCGTGCAGGTAAAGCTAACATCAGCGACAGCTATATTCTGCTGCGCGACGGTGAAGCTTATCTGTTCGGTTCCACTTTTCAGCCGCTGGCGGTGGCCTCATCGCACGTGGTCTGCGATCCCACCCGCAGCCGTAAACTGCTGTTAAAGCAGCGTGAGCTGGACTCACTCTACGGTCGTGTCAACCGCGAAGGCTATACCGTCGTTGCGCTGTCGCTCTACTGGAAAAACGCCTGGTGTAAGTTAAAGATTGGCGTTGCACGCGGTAAGAAAGAGCACGACAAGCGCAACGACATCAAAGATCGCGAATGGCAAATGGATAAAGCACGCATTATGAAGAATGCCAATCGTTAAACACTGGAATTCGATACGCTTTTTTGCTAGTATTTGAAGTTCTGGGGCTGATTCTGGATTCGACGGGATTGTGAAGCCTTAGGAGCATGCCGAGGGGCGGTTGGCCTCGTAAAAAGCCGCAAAAAAATAGTCGCAAACGACGAAAACTACGCACTAGCAGCTTAATAACCTGCTTAGAGCCCTCTCTCCCTAGCCTCCGCTCTTAGGACGGGGATCAAGAGAGGTCAAACCCAAAAGAGATCGCGCGGATGCCTTGCCTGGGGTTGAAGCGTTAAACTGAATCAGGCTAGTCTGTCAGTGGCGTGTCTGTCCGCAGCTGACCGGCGAATGTAAAGACTGTACTAAGCATGTAGTGCCGACGGTGTAGTAATTTCGGACGCGGGTTCAACTCCCGCCAGCTCCACCAAAATTCTTTCGCGGCGATACCAGAATTGTCCGCTGAAGTCCTGAAAACCCGCAAGGTGAAAGCTTTGCGGGTTTTTTTGTGTCTGTAACCTTCAGAGGCGATCCGCCTGAATCCAGAGATGATTGGTACACGAATTGGTATACTTTAGAATGTGTGCCAATAACGTATACCAATTCAGGCAGGAAACACAGGGCTGATTGATGCTAATCCTGCCTCGGGCATTGAAATTGCGTTTGAAAAACCTAAAAAGCAGAACATGCCAACGCTGCGGCCTGAGGAATTGACTAAGCTTATGCATTCGCTGGTGATCTCGAATCTTTCCCTCCCAACTCGCTGCCTGATTGAATGGCAACTTCTTACTCTTGTTCGTCCCTCCGAGGCATCTGGTACTCGTTGGGAAGGGATAGATTTCGATGCTAAACTTTGGATTATACCTGCTGGCAGGATGAAAGCTAAACGTGAACATGTTGTTCCTTTATCGCCTCAGGCGCTAGATATTTTAGAAAGAATGAAGTCACTTACGGCCATAGGGAGCATATTTTTCCTAGCAGAAATAACCCAAAACAAGCAATGGATAGCCAAACAGCTAACGCTGCGTTAAAACGTATAGGATATGGTGGAAAGCTAGTGGCACATGGCTTACGCTCTATTGCGAGTACAGCTATGAATGAAAACGATTTTAACTCTGATATTATTGAAGCTGCACTGGCGCATAGCGATAGAAATGAGGTTAGAAAAGCCTACAACAGAACAACTTATTTGAAGCAAAGGATTGAGCTTATGATTTGGTGGGGAAAATACATTCACTCCCTTAAGTTAATTTAAAAGGACTTCATATGAGTAAATTCCAAAAAATAGATAAAGCTTACGACTTCTTGATAGAGAAAGAAAAAGAAGGTGTAACATTCAAACTAGACGAGCTTTCTGCAGCCAGTACTTGGTCAATAAAAACATGCACGACTCACATTTCTAAAAAACTTAGCTCATATTTTCAAAGAGAGGGTGAAGACTACATCACTAACGGTCTTTTATTTTTGAGTAAAAATGATTTTCGAACCGCATTAAGCCAAATATCACCAATGGCAAATAATTACTCTAGAAAAGGCATCCTTTTAAGTAAGTCAAAAGAGTTTGCAATACTTGCAGTCTCTACTTATAACAATCCAACTATAAAATTCAAGACCTACGGGTTCATAGTCAATATAAACATTGCATTCACCTCTTTGTTTCATGCTATTTTTGAAAAAAATGGAATAGATTATTTCTATAAAGATGGTGCTGGCAACACAATATTTTTAGATGGTGAGGAAAAAGCCTGGGAACTAAAAGAATGCACTGAAAAATACTGGCACGGAGTTAGCTCCCCAATCAAGTCAAACCTGCATTTTCTCATAGAACTTAGAAACAAAATCGAACACCGCTTTCTTCCTGTAATAGATTTAATGTGTAGTGGAGAGTGTCAAGCCGCACTTACCAACTTTGAGAATATAATGACTAAAGAGTTTGGTGACGAGCATGCATTGTTAGTTAACCTCGCTGTCTCAATGCAACTTAATCGAGCATCCACCGAAGCAAAAATTGAAGCATTGAAACAGTTTCAATCTCAAAATTACACTGTAATCAGGGAGTTCATGGACGCTCAACACCAAGAACTAAGCGCAGAGGTTTTAGAAAGTCAGGAGTATCGCATAAAAGCTTTTTTAATTCCAAAAATCGGAAACCATGCTTCATCATCAGATCTATCTATAGAGTTTGTCAACTTCAGAAAACTTAGTGATGAAGAAAAATCACAATATGAACAGGGCATTACTTTCATTAAAGAAGTTAGAAGCCCATATATACATAAACCTTCCGATGTTGTTAATAAAGTTAAAGAGACTTACAAATTCTTTAACATGGCATTGCATACTAAATGTTGGAAGTTTTTCGAAGCCAGACCTGTTGATATCAACTTAGAATATAAAGGTAATTACTCGGGCTTTGTTCTGGGGTTCAATAATTATCTCTATACTAAAGATTGGATTTCTTTTTTAAATGAAAACCTGAGCAACCCAGTTACACTGCGAAATATTCGCTCTTCATAAAGGATTTAAAGATGCGTAGTTATTTTCTTTTAGATAGGGACTGGAGTTTTTTGCAAGCATTAGAAGAAATAAATTCACATTATAAGCCTGGAGGAATATCTTCTGGCATGGCAAGAAATGTTCAAATTCAAAACTGGGGAGTGATGGCTGGAAAAACCCGAGCTCTTGCTGAAGTTGCGTTGGCAATTTCAATGACAGGCTCAAAGTCGAAGCTGTGTAAATTAATTCAAATATCACCTTCATCACTCAATGCAATGATATCTTTCTTTGAGAGCCTACCTAACGACATTATTAGGCAAGGAATAATAACACAAGGCACTTCGATATCAGATCATTTATTACTTCGCCAAATTGGTAAAGGCGGTAATGCTATAGTTTGGAAAGTAAGAACCAAACATAACAAAACCCTTATAATGAAAATAGCCAAAAGAGCTAAGGGTATAGCATTATCCAGATTTAACGATGAAATATCCACCTTGAAAAAAATAAAGGAAATCAATAACAAAGGAATACACATAACCCCTATAATAGAAAGTTACTATGATTTAAATGACGACGGATTTGCATGGTTCACGATGCCTGAAGCAATCACACTTGATAAATATTTTGAAAGGCACTCGTCAACACCTTTGAGCATACTTAAAGGCATGCTAGACGTTTGCAAAACAATCGAAAAACTTCATGAGCACAATATATACCACCGTGATATAAAGCCAGATAACATACTTATCTATCAAGGCAAATGGGCTTTAAGTGATTTTGGTATTGCAACCTTCCCTGATAAAGAAAAAATCACAAAGGAAGGCACCAAAATGGGTTCACTACATTATTATGCACCTGAAATGCTCAACACTTCCGAGGAGTGCTCTAATGCTTGTGCTGACATATATAGTTATGCGAAATCCCTATGGGCATTATTAAGTGGTAATAAGTACCCTATTGCAGGTGAGCTTCGCTTGGATCGGCCTGAAGCGCTTCTTTCCACTTACTGTAAGCTAGATAAAGTAGGGCTTCTGGATGAAGCTATATCTGCTTGCACCAGCTACACCCCGACAAACCGCCCCTCATTCTCAGAACTTCGAGCCACCCTTGAAAAAGTTATTGGTGATTAGCAACCACCCTCTGCGCGCGCTCGTAGCCCCGCCACGCCTGCGCACTTCATGCAGTGGTTTTCATGCACCTGCATGAGTGGCTCCGGGCCGCGCCGCCGCTGGCCTTTGCTGCCGTTTTTGGGTGCCTGAGACTCATGCGTTTTCATGCAGCATAGACATGCACTTACGCAGCAGACGTAAAAAAGCCCGGCACATGCCGGGCTGTGGGGGTTTTATTTCTGGCCGGGGAACCGCCTGCGATTACGCCGGTAGGTTCCGGCCCCCCAACCTGCAAGGCTGATAACTTTATCACGGAACATCAGCGGCAGTTCTGTACTCGTCAAGCGCAGCATCAGATTCATGATAAAGCCACGGTAAAGCGTGTCTGCATCTTTCGCCCCTTCCAGCACGCCCGGCGCATGGGGTGAGGTGTCGCGCGAACGCGCGGCAGTGATAGGGTATTCGCTGATTATCCTGCCCGATCAGGAAAAGTGGAGCGGCGACGGCGCGGGCATCAAGGCCATCACCGGCGGCGATGCGGTCTCAGTGCATCCGAAGTACCATGATGCCTACTCAACGCACATTCCGGCGGTGATTCTGGCAGTGAACAATAACCCGATGCGCTTTACCGACCGCAGCGGGGGCGTGTCGCGCCGCCGGGTGCTCCTGCACTTCCCGGAAATCATCCCGGCAGACGAGCGCGACCCGCAGCTGAAGGAAAAAATCAGCGGTGAGTTGGCCGTTATAGTGCGCCAACTGATGCAGCAGTTCAGCCAGCCACAGCAGGCCCGGTCGCTACTTCAGCCGCAGCAGAATTCCGACGAGGCCATGCGCATCAAGCGCGACGCAGATCCGATGGTGTACTTCTGTTCACTACACCGGAGGCAAACGCGCTATACATGGGGAACGCCAGCATCAGGCCGCTTCAGCCCAGACGTTATCTCTATCACGCTTATCTGGCCTACATGGAGGCCAGCGGCCACAAGAATCCGCTCAGCATAAAGATGTTTAGCCTGTCGCAGGAAAGTATCATGCGGGAATACGGACAGCACTACATGAAGCGGCGTACAAAGCTGGCGGTGCAGACCAACCTGGACCTGACGGAAGAAAGCAGCACCGACTGGCTGCCAAAGTGCGACGATTCCACAATTATATGAAAACCTAAACCGGCGAAAGTCGGTTTTTTCTTGACATAACAATGAAATTAAAGACAAATAGTAATTTCATAGCAAACGCAAAAATAAGTCAATTAAGGTTATTAATTTGAAAACTGTATATGTTCTTGGCGCAGGATTTTCAAAAGAAGCAGGCGCACCAACGCAAGCAGAAATCATGGGCGAAATATTTAAAATCCAAAAATACAAACCTAATCACTTCGATAAAAGTGATTTTCAACTTTTTCATAACCTGCTTGTAAACCACCTTTATTACAAAGAGGAACATTTCCCTAACATTCAACTTGAAGATATATTCACTCCTTTAGACAGATGCTTAGCTGACAACATTCAATTTAAAGGACTATCGGCAGGGGAATTATTAAAAATTAGAGATGCGACATTTAATATAATAGGATTGACAATAAAGGAAATCATCAATCGAAAAATGGAAAATAAAGACTACATTGACTTATTTGCAAAGTATTTGGTGACACAGTGTAGTGAAAGAACAAATAATAATTACAGAGTTCATGACCCTGTAAGTGTAATCAGCACGAACTGGGATATTTTATTAGATAACGCAATCTACAATTACATTCAAGAATATCATCGTAATAAATCAGTTGTTGATTATTGCTGTTATATTAGCTCAACTGATCAAGACGATGAAACAATTAAGCCAGGGTTAGAGGTGCTTGGAGCTGGCGGATTTAACGTTAAGCTATTGAAGATACATGGCTCACTAAATTGGCTTCAATGTTCGAGATGTATGCGTCTGTATGTCGGGTTCAACGAGAAAACAGTTACATCCCATGGAAAAACCTGTAGACACTGTGATAAGAATTACATGGGAAAACAAGGCGAGAATAAATTAATATCAAATCTTATAATGCCAACTTTCATAAAAGACTTATCAAATCCACAGTATAAAATAATCTGGCAGAATGCGGGGATTGAATTATCTGAAGCTGAAAAATTAGTTTTCATAGGTTACTCTTTGCCTAGCGCCGATTTTGAAATGAGACAACTTCTTTCTCGTATGGTTAGAAGGAATGTTGAAATTGAGGTTGTTAGCTATGATAGCAACCCTAACCAAAAAGTTGCTGATAAAATCAAAGAGACATGGGAGTCATTCTTTGGCGATAGACCTATTTCGGTTCAGTTGTGTGGCGCAAAAGAATATATAAATAAAATTAAAAACCCCGTTTAAATCACCTTTAACTTTAATGTGATTAACAAAATATTTTGTAATTTTAAAAGATGGCGGGTTATTTAAACCCACTATTGGGAAATAATCTTTTATTTAGCACATGGAAAAATTCAGAAGTTAGTCCATCTAGTGTGACTTACAATCAAATATTAATCCTCGTCATCTAGGCTCTGTTTAAATAGGCTCAAGACTATGGAGTATTGAAGTGCTTGAGCTGTCACATGGGAACATACGCCGTAAATGTGTAAAAAATCGGCAGCGACTGGCTGCCGAAATGCAATGATCCCACAGCAGCGTGACTAACCAGAACCGGCGAAAGCCGGTTTCTTACGTCCATACTTGATCGATGGTGAATGGTATCTTTCATCCTACATTTACCCATCATCGCTTAATCCTCTGTTTATTATTAATAAAAACAAATAGTGAACAGTGTGAAGGATAAATTCAAAAAAGCTTTTTCCTGTAACATGGGGCATCAATTTCACATCCGGATTATCAGTGGACGCCACCAAAAATTTCATTCTGGACGGACTTGCAAGCTTTGGCCTGAGCGACTTACCAGGTAGACCTTACGATAGTGCGTTTGAACTATTGGCCTCACCACCTGCTCGAAAGCGCCTCATCATGATGGGACTGAATGGTTCATCAGTAGACGCCCATATGACTAACTACCTATCCGTCATCAATGATTATGAGTTCCCTCATGTTTCAAATGTCCAGAGTGGAACCGAAGGCGCATGGGGAATAACTCATCTGGCTAAACGATTGCAACAGATTCCAGTTGAGCTTGGTTATAACTGGCAAGATGTCGTTTATACGAATGCCTTAATGATGTGCTCTGTAAACGCTGCATCATTAAAAAATGAAGCGTTCAAGCTCAATCAAGCACTTGAAGATCTGGTAAAAAATTCGATGGGCTTCTTTGAAAACGTAACACTCCCTCTATGCAATCCAGATATGATTATCGCTTACAGTAATGGGCTATCTTCACTTTCCGCAGCAAGCCTTTTGCTTAAACATTTCGGGGATAAAAACACGCTGAAATATTCGCATCCAAAAGGCTATTACACTACGTTCGCCTTTCTCGCTAAGTTCAAAGATCGGAGCATCCCGGTAATCTGCATTCGGCATATGTCGAGGTTTAAACCCCCACAGGATTACATCAAAATAGCGATTTCTTTGATGGAGCATTGAGACAAAATTCATAAGTCGTTTTGCTAACGTTTTCTAAGATTGGTATACGCGTAGGTATATCCGCTAAACCCTAATTAGATAAAATCCTTTAAATATAATAATTTACATAACGAAACCAGACTCCGCCAGGCCGCCCAAAAACCCCCCTCCCCATCCTTCCCCTTGACAACCTCCCCCTCTATGCCTTAAAAAGGAAACGATCATTTCCTAATTGGAGGTTAGCCATGAAACCATCTTCCCATACCGGTAGTGCGCAATCCTCTGCGGGCCGTCCGCGCGCTTTCAACGAAGCACAATTTCTGGATGGGGCTATTAGGCTTTTCCGCGATCGCGGTTTTAGTGGCGTCAGCATCAGTGACATCACCGCGGCCACCAACCTCAGTACCGGTAGCGTTTACAAGGCGTATAAAGACAAACAGGGCGTCTTTGCCATGGCACTTGAGCGCTATGTGTTTCTTCGCGAAGAACAGATAAAAACCCGGCTGGAAAAGGCGGCAACGAGTAAAGACAAGCTTGCGGAACTGCTGCGGGACTATGTTGAGCTCAGTCAGGGAAAAGACGGCAAGCTGGGCTGCATGGTGGTGGCCGGTGTCACCAGCTTCGACCAGCTTGGCGCTGCGGCCAGTAGTCTGGAGAAACAGCTGGCAAAGCGACGCAGCAACATTGCGGAATTGATTAAAAACGGAAAACAGGACGGTTCCATTGCCGCGACTACCAACGAAACCGCCGCGGCCGAGGTCATTCTGGCTTTACTTCAGGGAATGCGCGTCATCGGAAAGGCCTCAACCCTCACACAGGATACTGAGCGTTTTGTGGCTCAGGCGCTGAAGGTACTGGAATAAGCCATGATTATTTACATCGTTATTGCCGTTCTCGCCGGGGCGATGCTGCCGTTGCAGGCGGTCTTCAATGCTCGCCTGGGCCATGCACTGGGCTCACCGCTTTGGGCGGCGGCGGTATCGGCACTGGTTTCGGCACTCGTTCTTTTTATACTCGGGGCTATCACAACCGGAACCTTCCCGCGCACCTCATCCCTGCAGTCTCTGCCTTTATGGGCGTGGTTAGGCGGTATTTGCGGTGTGATGACGCTGGCTGGCGTCACGGTCAGTCTACCGCGTCTGGGTGCCGCCGCGATGGTCGCCCTGGTCATCGCCGGGCAGGTGGTGTTTTCTCTGGTGATTGATCGTTTCGGTCTGTTCGGTGTTCCCCCTCATCCCATTACAGTACAACGTGCCATGGCAGCAGTTCTGCTGTTAACCGGTACTGTACTTTTACTACAGGAATAGATTATGTCTGCTTTTATGCTCCCCGCTGCACCCGATGGTTTTAGTCACCACTTTGCGCGTGTAAATGGTCTGCGCTTTCATTATGTGACAGGCGGCCGTGAGGATGGCTTTCCCCTGGTATTACTGGCAGGTTTCCCCGAAAGCTGGTTTGCATGGCGAAATGTCATGCGCCCCCTGTCTGATAAATACCGAATCATTGCCGTTGATTTGCCGGGACAGGGGGATACAGATAAGCCGCTTTCCGGTTACGACACTCAAACGGTTGCCACGCGACTGCATGCTTTTGTCGATTCACTTGATTTAGGATCGTACTTTCTTGCCGCGCATGACGTCGGTGCCTGGGTCGCCTTTACCTATGCAATGTTATATGGCGATGAAATACGTGCGCTGACCCTGATGGATGCCGGTATCCCGGGAATATCACTGCCGGATAAACTGCCGTCGGCCTCCGACAAATCCTGGAAAACATGGCATTTTGCCTTCCATGCCGTGGCTGATCTTCCTGAAGCCTTACTGGCAGGACGTGAGCGCATTTATCTGGAATGGTTTTTCCGCGAGAAAGCCGCTGATCACAGCTGTTATGGCGAGACTGAACTTACCGAATATGAGCGGTTGCTTAAAACACCGGGGGGATTACGCGCCGGGCTGGCATTTTACAGGGCGCTGTCTCAATCCGCTGCGCAAAATGCAGAACTGGTCAGGCAGGGGCGGTTGGTCATGCCGGTACTGGGACTGTCCGCCGACCAGGGTTCCATTCCTGATATGGCTGCCACGTTGAAAGCCTACGGCGATGATGTACAGGGTCAGCGTCTCTCGGATTGCGGACATTTCCAGCCCGAGGAGCAACCCGAAGCCACGGCCCATGCGCTAGCCTCGTTTTTTGGTCAGTACGCACATTAAAATCCGTTGATTAGTCTGACAACGGTATAACGTAATCAGAACGCTAATTTATTATGCGAAGCCGTCATAGAACTTTTGAAATAGCGTTTTGGAGGATGATGAAGCAAACCGCTTCGGTGACTCTGCGTGAAAAAAATAAAGCCACGCATGTTAAGCCAGCAATTTCTTAAGTTGTTATCAGAATAAACCGACAGGTATCACGATTAACGCACAACGGTAAAGGTCGATAACGACAGATATCTGCTGTTCACGACAGACGATATTCTCTTTAACTGTAACGCTAATCAGCTTGAGCAAAGGGAATATTGAAAGCCTGCAAACTGGCAATACGTCTTCATCAGGTTCTTTCTAACAGCTGTCGGTAAATGACGAAACCATAACATTCAGTTTCATTAGTGGTTCTGTGTGGAAAATAAAAGTGAATGACGCCCCCAAACTCCGCGTTCCTTTCTAACGCGAGCAAGGTGGCGTCAAACGCGTTTCGGGCTTAAAGGCCTATTTAAAACAGAGGCTAAGCCCTCGCCCACCTGATAACCACCTTCGTGGCGGTGATGGATATATGCCCGGATATTCCCCGTCATTTCAGCCTGTCGCACCCTGTATTGTCATGAAACCATGACAAATCTGAATGACACGCCATCCACGCAATGCCGGAACCAAACCGGACAAGGCCATGTTATGTTTTAAACGTTCCTGTAAAGTTGATGATGAGTTAACTATTCAATAAAAAATCGTTACTCACTCTTAAAAGCTTATGGATTATAAAGAAGAGAATATTTAATCTTTGCAAGTTACTTATAGGCACCTTATTATTTATTCTCACCGTTAACTCAATGTTAAATTCTGAAAATTACAAGTAAAAATCATTTCAATTAAATCAGTTAACGCCAAACTCTCGCGAGCGATTCGTGGTGCCGCCCTCTCCTCCCGCTCGCCTTTATCCGTTAAAAAAACTATTCAGTTTCCGGACGGATTTATTTTTTCGACAATTGATAATGATTCTTGAGTTGATTCCCATTTGCATATGGAATTATGATTTCTTTCGAGTGTGGCTTCCTAAACTGGATGACAATCGTTAAAGGATTAATCGTTATGCTGCCGTTAAAAAAAATCACCCGTCATATTACTACGAGTTTATTCATTCCCGCCTTTGGTATGGTTTCCCCCGCGCTGGCTGAGCCTGATATTAACGACGACAATGAAGATGTGATGGTAGTAACGGCATCGGCAATTGAACAACGGCTCAAAGATGCACCCGCATCCATCTCTGTCATCACCGCAGAACAGCTGGAAAGAGACATCGGCAAATCGGCCACGGATCTGGCGGATATTCTCGAACGTGTCGCAGGCGTAACAAAAGCGATTGGTACAGACGTGAGTTCCGGTATTCAACTGCGCGGAATGCCAGCGGCATATACGCTGTTGTTGGTGGATGGCAAACGCATAGGCTCAAGTAACGGCATCAAAAGCACACAGCAAAACTATTTCGACGACATTAACTGGATTCCAACCGAATCCATTGAACGTATTGAAGTGGTCAGAGGGCCAATGTCCGCGCTCTATGGTTCAGATGCGATGGGCGGTGTGGTGAATATTATCACCAAAAAAAATAATGATGCCTGGCACGGTGCATTAACGGCAGGCACCCGTCAGCCGCAAGATGGTAACCGGGGAAACACCCAAACCTGGACAGGCAGCATCGGCGGCCCGCTGGGTAATGGATTTGATTTACGCGTTAACGGTTCGTGGAATAAGCGCGAAGCGGATAAAAGCGAGACCGACGCATTGCGCTGGGGAAGCGGCCAGGAAGGACGCAAGAATGAAAATTACGGCGCAGAACTCGGCTGGGATATTACCCCTAATCACCGCCTGTCCGTTTCCACTCAGCAGGGAACCGAAAAAGGGATTCCCGGCGAGTCCAGTGACGGCAGTGAAATTGCGCTGCGTGGCGTGGATAAACTTGAACGTGAAAATTATGCGTTGGATTATCGCGGTATTTTTGACTTTGGCACGGTGAAGCTGAACGCCTATCAAAATAAGTTCAAAAACTGGGTGTCCGATATCCCGGTGATTTCTGGCGCTACGGTAACGGGCAGCCAGGATGTCGCGCTATGGAATAAAGAAAGCATCGTGGAAGGCGATATTAACCTGCCTTTTGAGTTCGGCTTACCGCACAACCTGACATTCGGCGCACAGTGGAAAAAAGAAGAGCTGAACAATCCTCGTTCTATCGGCGTGGTGGCGGACGCCTCCAGCACCTACGGCAAACACAGCGGTGAAGCCAAAAGCACCGGCCTGTTCGTCGAAGACCAGATCGACCTGCTGGAGGATGTTTCACTGACTCTGGGCCTGCGCAGAGATAATACCGATTACGGTAACAGAACAACGCCGCGCGCCTATCTGGTCTGGCAAGCCACGGACGCGTGGACATTAAAAGGCGGATATTCAGAAGGTTTTAAAGCACCCAGCGTGCGCCAGGCAAGCAAAGGCTTTATTGAATCCTCAAAAGGCGCGGGATGTAACGGCTATGCCGATTACAACGGCGGGGGTTGTTACACGATGGGCAGCGACCAACTCAAGCCTGAAACATCACAAAACTGGGAAGTTGGCGCAATCTTCGATTACGAGGGATGGAGTGCAGGACTGACTTTCTTTGACAGCCGATTCAAAGACAAAATTGCCGCGGCACCTGTTGGCTATATTCCGGGCGATACCTCCGGCCGCTACTGGCTTGAACGCGTCAATCTTGACACTGCGCGAACCCAGGGCCTGGAGGGCAATTTAACCCTTCCCTTGATATCAGAAGAAAAGGGTCCCTGGATGAAGCGTCTGTCACTGAATAACACGCTCACGCGAATGATTAAAGCCGAAGATTCTCTGGGCGTGATGTTAGTGACAACGCCAAAACTCTCCACCTGGTCTTCTCTTGACTGGCAGGTTAATGACGACATAAGCCTTTCATTTACCGCAAAATACTATGGAAAAATGCTGGGACTGAACAGCAGCGCAGACCAGGCCGCGCGAGGCAATACCGCGACAGCACGTATCCGAAAAGCCTACATGATTTATGGTCTGTCAGGACAATACAGGGCAACGAAACACCTTAAGTTTAATGTCGGGCTGGACAATCTTTTTGATAAAAATCCTGTCTCTGACAATCCGTCCTCAAGCGGGGATTCAGGCAACAATTACGCGGTGCCCGGTCGCACCATGTATGCCTCAATAACGGCCTCATTCTAATCGCCCTGCTTTGTTATCAGGCCGCTGCATTAACGGCGTTTTGAAAAGGATGATTCAGGTAAACCAGCCCGGTATGGCGATATAAAACCTGAACGTTAACAGATGCCAGCATCACGTTTTATTTATTGCGGCCTGAGAGTAAGCGGTGCTGGCACGTTGAGCGTCATACAGGCAAGGCGCGCCGGTTATCTGACCTGACGCACAGATTAACGATTATTTATAACCGACTACGAATGCTTTCCCATGGATAAAAGCAACGCGCAAGGAGAACTTATGCGTTTCCCTCTTCTGACGATTTTATTTACTCTGGCCTGCATACTGACCGTTTTCCCCCCGGCTTCGGTCCAGGCGGCACAAACGGTCAGCGTCACGCATCTACAGGGAACCACCGCGCTGCCGCTGCATCCCCAACGCGTGGTGATCCTGAATCCGGCCACGCTGGATATTGCCGATGCGTTAGGCATTAACCCTGTGGGCGTCGCGCAATCCGGTTTCACCTATCCGGCGCATCTGGCTAAATACAACAGCCATGACTATTTCAATGCCGGCACGCTGTTTGAGCCAAACTATGAAGCCTTAAGCGCTGCCGGGCCGGATGTGATCGTTGCGGGTGGCAGAGCCCTTGCGGCCTACAACAAACTCAGCGATATCGCCCCAACCGTTTCGCTGGATCTTGACCCGAACAATGTCATGGCAAGTCTGACACAGCGTACTACGCAACTGGGGGAGATCTTTGGTAAACAGGCCCAGGCAAAGGCCGTTTTAACCGCCTTTAATGCACAAATTGCAGACCTTCGCACCGCCGCCGCTCAGTCGGGCAGCGCCATGATGTTAATGGTAAACGGAGGCAAACTCAGCGCCTACACGCCGCACTCCCGCTTTGGTTTTATTTTTGATGTGCTGCAGTTCAAACCTGCACTCGCTATGCCAAACGCCAGCAAACATGGCAATGCCATTTCACCCGAGCTGATCATGCAGGCCAACCCCGACTGGCTGTTCGTTCTGGATCGTGACAGCGCCATCGGCAGCAAAGAAGGCCTGTCGGCCCGCCAGGTACTGGATAATCCGCTGGTGCGCCGCACCACCGCCTGGAAAAAGCAGCAAATTATCTATCTGGATTCCGCCTCGCTGTATATTGCCGGTGGAATCCAGAGCTACAGCCTTATGATGAAGCAGATCAGGCAGCACCTGATCGCGGCCGGGAACCAGCCCTGAATGAAATACGGGGCTTATCTTGTCAGCCTGGGCCTGCTGGCTGCGCTGGTTATTCTGAGCTTAGTGACGGGCGTAACCCGCGTGTCATTAATCGACCTGTGGCAAGATGCAGAGATGCGGGACATTCTGTTTATCAGCCGCTTTCCGCGTACCGTCGCGCTGGTGCTGGCCGGTAGTGCGATGAGTGTCGCGGGCCAGATCATGCAGATGCTGACGCAAAACCGCTTTGTTGAGCCTTCTGTCGTGGGCACCACGCAATCCGCAAGCCTGGGGCTTTTGCTGGTGATGGTCTGGTATCCCGCCGCGCCCGTCATCGTCAAAATGTGCATCGCGTCCCTGTTTGCCCTGGCTGGCACGGTGCTGTTTATGCTGCTCATTCAACACATCCGTCAGAAAAGCGCTTTTATCGTGCCGCTTACAGGCATCATGCTGGGGGCCGTTTTCAGTTCCGTGACGACATTTTTGGGGATGCAGTTTGATATCCTGCAATCCCTGGGCAGTTGGGAATCCGGTGACTTTTCCAGCGTGATGCAGGGGCGCTATGAGCTGCTCTGGATTGTCGGGCTGATTACCCTGCTGGCGGCCTTCATTGCCGATCGGTTCACGGTGGCCGGCCTGGGCCATGATTTTTCTGTTAACGTCGGGCTTAACTACCGCAAGATTCAGTTAACGGGCATGGCCATGATCGCCATCGCCAGCGGCGTGGTTATCGTTGTGGTCGGTGTTTTACCTTTCCTGGGATTGATCGTCCCAAATATTGTCAGCATGATTTTTGGCGATAATTTGCGACGAACCGTGCCCTGGGTCGCCATGACAGGCGCCATGTTGGTATTGAGCTGCGATATCCTGGGACGGCTGATTATTTATCCCTTTGAAATTCCGGTCAGCGCCTTACTCGGCGTGCTGGGCGCAGCCGTTTTTCTGGTGCTGATTATCAGGGGAAAGCGCTATGCCAACTGATCTGTTGCAACCGTCCCACGCCCCTAAAGCGGCACGATCGCCCGTGAAGCGGTTGTGGATATTGGCGCTGCTTGCGGTCGTATTATCCCTGGTCTTTATGACCCTTAATCTGCAGGGAAATATCAGCTATATACTGAAACACCGAGGGCAGATTTTATTAACCATCGTACTGGTCGCCTTTGCATCCGGAATCAGCACGCTGCTTTTCCAGACCATTACGCAAAACCGCATTCTGTCGCCGTCGGTGATGGGGCTTGAGTCACTCTTTGTCTTTCTCCAAACCCTGTTGGTGTTTTTTATTCAGCTTTCGCAACTGAGTCAGATGGGCAGCGTGGTGCAGTTTCTTGGCGAAACGGCGCTGTTAATGATCTTTGCCACGCTGCTCTACCGCTGGTTATTCAACCGCAGTGGGTTGGATCTTCACCGGGTATTGTTAACTGGCCTGGTGTTCGGCACGCTGTTTCGCAGCCTTTCCGGTCTGATGCAGCGTTTACTGTCACCTGGCGAATTTGCCGTGCTGCAAAGCCGGATGTTTGCCACCTTTACCCATGCTGATGCTGAGGTACTGGCCATTTCAGCCATGATGATTGTTGCGATCACCGTTATCGTCTGGCGGCTTCGGCATCGCCTTGACGTCATTGCGCTAGGGCGCAATAGCGCGACGGCACTGGGGGTGCCCTATCAACATTATGTGACCGGCCTGCTGCTGCTGATTTCGCTGCTGGTGGCGATTTCAACCGCGCTGGTCGGGCCGATGACGTTTCTTGGACTGTTGGTGGTTAACCTTGCCTGGCCGGTGGTGGGCTCCTGGCGTCATGGTTATTTGCTACCGGGGGCGATTCTTATTGGCATCATTATGCTGACGGGCGGACAGTTGCTCCTGGAGCAGTTGTTCAATATGGCGGGAACGCTCTCCGTCATTATTGAATTCTTTGGCGGTGGGCTCTTTATTTATCTGGTTCTGAAAAAGGTGGCGACGTGATTGAAGTTGCAAATGTTAATAAAGCGTACGGACCCTTATCTGTCCTTAAAAACATTAATGAAACCCTGCCCTCATCCGGTATCACCTCAATCATCGGGCCTAATGGGGCCGGCAAATCCACATTACTGTCAGTCATTAGCCGCCTGATGATGCCCGACAGTGGCGAGGTCAGGATCGACTCGCTGGTCGTCAATGAAACGCACAGCGAGAAGCTGGCGAAAATCATGTCAGTCCTGCGGCAGGATAATCATTTTACCAGCCGACTCACGGTTTACGATCTGGTGAGTTTCGGCCGCTATCCCTATTCAAAAGGGCGCATAACGGAAAACGATAAGCATCATATTCATCAGGCATTATATTTTCTGGATTTACTGCCACTGGCCGAGCGGTATCTTGATGAACTGTCCGGAGGACAGCGGCAGCGCGCCTTTGTCGCCATGGTGCTGTGTCAAAATACCAAATATGTTCTGCTGGATGAGCCGCTAAATAATCTTGATATGAAACACAGCGTGACCATGATGAAGCAGCTACGGCGCGCCGCTGACGAGCTGGGAAAATCCATTATCCTGGTCATCCATGATATTAACTTCGCCTCGACCTATTCAGACCATATTATCGCCATGAAAAAGGGTGAGGTTTTTTTCAGAGGCACCCCGGCTGAAATGATGAAACCCGATCTGATCGAACGCCTTTTTGAAATACCTGTCGCGGTTGAAACCGTGGCGGGGCAACATATTGCGGTTTACTACCGTTAATCCTGTGCACTGAGCATAACCGCCGACGGTTTTCCCCGGCCCTGTCACGCTCATGCCGGGCAACCGTCCGCCTGTCAGCCGGGTCTGCGTTAATGTGGGCCTACAGAATGCGTGTTTTTTGCCATACGCTTTTCACGCGTTACGTGCATAAACGAAATCACAGAAAGGTTTTCTCGCGCCCAGTTGGGCCGACAGTCTGGCCGCACTGTCCCGCATCAGGTCGCCCAGCCCTGCCGCTTTACGATCCAGGGTTAATCGTGACGATGGCCCCGTCAGCGCAAGGGCCGCCGTCAATTTATCCCCTTCGCCAAACACCGGGATGGCAAAGGCGGCAGTATGCGGATCGCGCGCGCCTGAGGTATAGAGCGGTAAATCGGGCGCGTCAGTAAACAAGCTTTCGCCCATTCCCCAGTGACGCAGCACCTGGCTAATCGCCGAGTTATCCAGCGGATAAAGCGAGCCAGGCAGTCGCGTATGGCGCAAACCGTCCGACGATTCCGCACGGAAGACACAAAGACGCTGGCCGTTATCAATCACATACCAGCTGGCGCTTTCGTTTGTTGCCGAGGCCAGCGCCTGCAGTTCGGGCTGAACCACGCTGGCCAGATGAAACGACTGTTCATACAGCTTGCCCAGATACAGCAACCTTGGCCCCAGGGTATAAATGCCATTCTCCCTTCTGACCACATAACTCATGCGTTCCAGCGAATTCATCAGGCGATAAACGGTGGTTTTATGGTAACCCGAAAGCTGTGACAACGCCGTGAGTGACAGACTTTCTTCGCCTGGCTTAAAACAGTCCAGCAAGGCCAGTGCCTTCTCTACAGCATTAACGCCTTCATTTCCCATTTTGCTTCTCCTGATTTTTGCTGGAACCGAGTGTACCCGAAACTGTGAGTCACATCTTGTTTACATCACAAACAAGCTCGCAACACTGGCGTCATCGTCAGTATCACCGATATAGTGGTTTCATAATGTACAACCTGGTTTTACTGTGTAAAACAACCTATGAGGTACGCTATGTCCGCTAATGAAAAACCCATGATTAACCGTGAAGTTACGCGAGTCAGCGCTGATTATGTCAGACGCGCGGCTGAATTTCAGGCCGCGATTATTGCTGATGTGGCAGGCAGAAGGGGCACACTTCATGGCCGCATCAAGCCCTTGGGTGCACATATGAAAGTGGCGGGTCCGGCAGTGACCGTCGAGGTTCGTCCCGGTGATAACCTGGCGATCCATGCTGCGCTGGCGGTTGCCAAACCTGGTGACGTCATCGTGGTTGATGGTAAAGGTGATATCAGCTGCGCGCTATTGGGCGAGATTATGGCAACCCAGGCCGAAGCGTCCGGCATTGCTGGCATCATCATCGATGGCGCAGTCAGGGATGCCGATGCACTCAGCACGCACACCTACCCTGTTTTTTCCGCAGGCCTTAACCCTTGTGGCCCAACCAAGTCGATTCCCGGGCGCGTGAATTATCCCGTTTCCGTTGCCGGTGCCACGATTAACGCGGGCGATCTTGTGGTCGGAGATATCGATGGCGTGGTGGTCGTGCCGCGCGACGACGTTGAAATAGTATTAGCACTCGCGGCGAAAAAGCTGGATATGGAAACCCGTCGTATTGCCGCGATCAAAGCGGGGGACAAAAGACCGGGCTGGCTGAACGGTGCACTGCGTGCAGCTGGCATGTTAGCGGAAGGGGAGGAACTCTGATGCGCAAACAGGACACCGTCATCGTGACTGGCGAAGATCTTGCCCCCGCCGCGCTCGCGATGCTGGACAATTATGAGGTGGTTTTTGCGGGCAGTAAGCCGTCTGAAGACGACTTATTCACGCTGTGCCAGCAGTATAATCCCGTTGGGATCGTGGTGCGCTATGGAAAAATCAACGCACGCATTATGGATGCCGCGCCTGCGCTGCGCGTGATCTCCAAGCATGGCAGCGGCATTGACGTCATTGATCAAGATGCGGCGGGCGAACGCAACATCAGCGTCCAGTCTGCGCCAGGCGCCAATGCGGCGGCGGTGGCTGAACATACCTGGGCACTGATTCTGGCCTGCACAAAATCCCTGCTCCCGCTGGATCGCCGGATGCGTGAGGGACACTGGGATAAATCCACCCACAAGTCACTTGAACTGGAAGGTCGGACGCTCGGGCTCGTCGGGCTGGGCGCGATTGGCGGCCGGGTGGCGGATATTGGTCGCGTGTTTGGCATGCAGGTTATTGCTTACGATCCCTGGGCGAAAATCTTGCCCGCGGGCTGTGAGCAGGTGGATGATTTAGCCACGCTGTATGCACGCGCAGATATTGTGTCGCTGCACTGTCCCCTTACCGCGCAAAACAGCAAGATGATTAATGAACAGGCGCTGGCCCAGTTCAAACCCGGTGCCGTTCTGATCAACACCGCACGTGGCGGACTGATTGATGATGATGCCCTGATTCGGGCCCTTAAGAGCGGCAAACTCCGTGGCGCCGCCCTGGACAGTTTCACCGTTGAACCTCTTACTGCGCCGCACATCTGGCAGTCTGTCGAAAACGTCATCATTACCCCGCACATCGGCGGCGTAAGCGATAACTCTTATGTGAAAATGGGCACCGCCTCCGTGACCAATCTGCTCAAGGTCTTAGCGCAAAAGGAAGCCACCGTATGATGTGCCTGACAACAGCGGAAGTCAGGCAGACAACGATTTTCACCCGGCTGCCTGACCGTTTCCGCGTACCCGACAGCAACAATGCCTGGGCTGCCGCCAATCGCGGCGGCCAGCTTACCGATTCGTTTCTGGAAGGGCCGGTCTGGCATCCTTCGGGCTGTCTTTACCTGACCGACATCCCCTTTGGCCGGATATTCCGGGTCGATATGGCAGGCAACTGGGAGATCGTCGTGCAGTACGACGGCGAACCCAACGGCATGAAACTCACCGACCCGGATACGCTTCTGATTACGGATTATCGTCACGGGTTAATGAAGCTTTGTCTTAAAACGCAAACGATCACCCCCTGGCTGTCGCGCCGCAATAGCGAGAGTTTTCGTGGCGTTAACGATTTAACGCCTGACAGTCGCGGAAATCTTTACTTCACCGATCAAGGGCAAACCGGGCTGCACGATCCCACCGGACGGGTTTACCGACTCAGCCAGGACGGCCGACTGGATATCCTGCTGGATAACTGCCCCAGCCCAAACGGGCTGGTTCTGTCGCCAGATGAAAAGGTGCTGTATGTCGCCATGACGCGCGGTAACTCAATCTGGCGCGTGCCGCTTCAGCGAGAGGGTTCGATCAGCAAGGTCGGTCAATATTTTACCTCGCACGGACCCAGCGGTCCCGACGGGTTAGCGATGAACGCGCGCGGCGAGCTGCTGATTGCCAATCCGGGCCTGGGCCGCGTCTGGCTGCTCAACGATCTGGCTGAGCCTGCAGAAATCCTCACCAGCCCCGCCGGACGCTCCACCACTAATCTCTGTTTTGGTGGAGAAAATTTACAGCAGCTGTTTATTACCGAATCCGTCAGCGGCAGCATTCTTACCTGTTCAATGAAAACACCAGGCCACCCACTGCCCTTCCTTTCCACTGCTTTTCTCTGAGAACAACTCTGCGTTTACTGAACGCAGCGGAGGCAACCATGAATCTGCATTCTGCAAGCGCCGGCTCACCTGTTGAGCCGCAAGCCGTGTCCGCATCTCGTGAAGAAATGAATCAAACAGATTTTGAACAAAGCGAGTTAGCGGCGGGTAAAGCGTTCCGCCGTATCCTGCCCTTTATCTTCCTCTGTTATGTCGTGAGTTATCTGGATCGCACCAATGTCAGCTTCGCCGCACTGGGCATGAACGCCGATCTGGGCATCACGGCTGAACAGTTTGGGTTTGGAGCCGGGATGTTTTTCATCGGCTATTTCCTGTTTGAAGTGCCCAGTAACCTGATCATGCAAAAAGTGGGGGCCCGTATCTGGATCGCCCGCATTATGATTTCGTGGGGCATCATCTCCATGACGACTGCCTTCGTCACTGGCCCAGCCAGTTTTGCCTTTGCCCGTTTCTGTCTGGGCGTGGCCGAAGCAGGATTCACACCCGGTATTTACCTGTTCTTCACCTACTGGTTTCCCGGAAGCTGGCGCGCAAAAATTACGGCGGCGTTTTTGGTCGGGATTCCCGTGGCAAACATCATCGGCGCGCCCCTATCCGGCATGCTGATGCAAATCACCGGACACGAACATATTCGTAACTGGCAGTGGCTGTTGCTGCTGGAAGGTTTTCCAGCCGTTATCCTGGGCATAATATGCTTGTTCTTTTTGCATGACCGCCCAGCAAAAGCAAACTGGCTAAGCGATACGGAAAAAACGTTGCTGAGCAGGCGACTGGCAGACGAGCAACAGCAGATAGAAAAGGCGCACGGTTCCAGCCTGCGTGATGCACTGCGTAATCCGCTGCTCTACCTGCTGGCTTTCATTAACTTTTGCGGCATTGTGGGTTCTATCGGTGTCGGCTTGTGGATGCCGCAGATCATCAAGCAGATTGGCGTTAGCCATACCGCGACCGGCTTCCTGACCGCATTACCTTACGTCTGCGGCGCGTTAAGCATGCTGTTCTGGGCGCAGCGTGCAAATGCATCCGGCCACCGCATTCGCTGGATCAGCGCTGCGCTGGTGATCGCCGCCATCGCGCTGGCCTGCAGCGCCGTGGTGGATGACCCCGTGGTGAAGATGCTTGCACTGTGCTTTACCGTGAGCGGCATTCTGGCTTTTCAGGCATCGTTCTGGGCATTGCCTTCAGGTTTTCTCACAGGAAGCGCCGCCGCAGGGGGTTTAGCGATGATTGTCTCTGTCGGAAATCTGGGCGGCTTTGTCGGGCCTTCTCTTGTTGGCTATGTGCGCCAGACAAGCGGAGGATTTATGTGGGCGCTGCTGGCAGTGTCCGCTGTGTTAATGACAGGTGCCGCCACCGTGGCGTTAATCAACGATCCTTACCGCAAAACGTAGCGCAATCGGCAACTTATCTTTTATAAGAAAAACAAGGCGCTCCGGGCGCCTCTTTCCTTTCCTGCGCCCTCCTCTCGCCCTTTATCTGCCCTGTAAACGTGTCTGGCATAAAAAAAGCGCCCTCAGGCGCTTTACCGATGTTCAGACGAACCCACTATTTGCTTGCGGTCGACAGGCTTTGATCCACCTCGATTTTCGCCGCGCTTTTGCGGCCCATGATCAGCACCGCAATGCCTCCCGCACTGCAGAGTACCGCCAGTGGAACCATCGCCAATGCATGACTGCCGGTTTGCTCATTGATAATGCCGTAGACGTTAACCATCAGGCCACCACCAATCAGATTCGCCATTGCGCCGATAGCGGCTAAGCCCGCCGCTGCGGTGGTGGAAGACATCCAGCCCGACGCCAGCGCCCAGAATGGCCCTTTCATGGAGTAAGCACCAATCAGCACCAGCGACAGAATGACCACACTTCCCGCCAGCGACTGCGTGAGGAACGCTGACAGCAAACCGCCCGCGATCAGGAAAAGCGTCAACGCAGTATGCCAGCGGCGTTCACCGGTGCGGTCAGAGCTGCGTCCCCAGATAATCATCAGCACCGACGCCAGGCCATAAGGAATGGCGTTAACCAGACCGGTAGTGAAGTTGTCCAGCCCAAACGACTTGAGCAACTGTGGCGACCAGACGCTCAATGTAGAACCGGCAGCCGAAGCACCCGCATAAATCAGTGCCATCACCCAGATGTGTTTATGGCGCAGAAGCTGCCACAACGAAATATGGCCAATCACTTTGCGTTTCGCATTTTCTGCAGCAAGCGTGGTGCTGAGCCAGTTACGCTGCTCTTCGGTTAACCAGGTCGCATTTTCAGGGCGATTGCTTAACAGGAAAAAGGCGGCGACACCTAAAAGCACGGCGGGAACGCCTTCTAAAATAAACAGCCAGTGCCAGCCGCGTAATCCGAACCATCCATCCAGTGACAATATTGCGCCCGAGATCGGTGAACCAATAAAGTTTGCCGCCGGGATCGCAACCATAAAGGTGGCAATGACGCGGGCGCGATATTTACCCGGAATCCAGTAGGTTAAATAAAGGATAACGCCGGGAAAGAACCCTGCTTCGGCAGCCCCCAGCAGAAAGCGCAGGAAATAGAGCATTTCGGCACTTGAAACAAACGCGGTGCAGACGGACACGATGCCCCATGTCACCATGATGCGTGATATCCAAATCTTTGCGCCAATCTTTTGCATCGCTAAGTTGCTGGGCACTTCGAACAGGAAATACCCGACAAAAAACAGGCTACTTGCCAGACCAAAGACCGCCCTGGACAAGCCAAGATCCTCGTTCATTTGCAACGCTGCCATCCCGATGTTGCCCCGATCGATAATCGCGATCAGATAACAGACGATCAGGAACGGCAGGATCCGTCGTATAACGCGCTTTACGGTCTGCTGTTCTATCTCGGAGGTTAAAGCGCCATTCGGCATCTTTTCAGACATGGTGTTCCTCGCAGAATTGTCATGGTTTTACGCCGGGACACAATCACTGTTTTACCCTGTAAAACTACGGTGTACAAAGTACAATCATTATCTGGGTAAACCTTTCCCTGTGCAGGCAAATGTTATGAGGTTGTGTGATTTGTCACAAAAAGGTAGCTGCACGAGTTGTGATATGTGACGCTGCAGGAGTTTTCAGGCGGTGATCTTGTGGCTACTTGGGGATAAGCCGCAGAGAAAAAGCAGGCAGAGCCTTCCCGCAAATGGGGTTTGGTTCCGCGCGGGATAATACGACAGAAAGAATGGCCTACTGGTTAACGCTCGCCACCAGCGGCGCGAAGAATGGCAGGCAAGTTGAGGCGACACGATGGATGAGCCTCAACCAGCCTGAAGGTCGTTATGCTTTCAGCGAGGCACCTTTAGAGGCAATCACGTTCTGATACCAATAAAAGCTCTTTTTACGACTGCGTGCCAATGTCCCGGCCCCGGAATCATCGCGATCAACATAGATAAAACCATAACGTTTAGACAGTTCTGCCTTAGACGCGCTCACCAAATCGATCGGCCCCCAACTGGTATAACCCATCACATTCACGCCATCTTCAATCGCCTCACGGACCTGCAGCAGATGGTCATTGAGGTAATTGATGCGGTAATCATCCTGAACCATACCGTTCGCATCCGGCGTATCTTTGGCACCCAGACCATTTTCCACAATAAACAGCGGTTTCTGGTAGCGATCCCATAAGGTATTCAACAAGGTGCGCAAGCCGACAGGATCGATTTGCCAGCCCCACTCTGAACTCTTCAGATGAGGATTGGGCACCATGCTCAGAATATTGCCCCGCGCCTGCTTGTTCAGTTCTTCATCGGTGGTCACGCAACCGGTCATGTAGTAACTGAAGGAGATGAAATCCACGGTCGACATCAGCGCATCGCGGTCTGCGTCGGTGATATCCAGCTCAATCGCGTTTTCACGAAAATAGCGCAACATGTAGCCGGGATACGCGCCCCGGCACTGCACGTCTCCAAAGAACTGCCAGGTGCGGTTTTCCTGCAGCGCCTTCAGAACATCTTCGGGCTTGCTGGAGAGCGGATACACCAGTCCACCCAACAGCATATTGCCAATTTTGCCGTCTGCGATGACCTCGTGGCAGGCTTTAACGGCTAACGCGCTTGCCACTAACTGATGGTGAATGGCCTGATAAACCTGCGCTTTGCTGCTGGTTTCCGGCAGTCCCACGCCTGTCATCGGCGCATGCAGCGACATATTGATTTCGTTGAACGTCAGCCATAGCTTCACCTTGTGTTGATAGCGGGTAAAAACGGTACGGGCATAACGTTCGAAAAAGCCGATGACCTGGCGATTGCCCCAGCCGCCGTATTGTTTAACCAGCCCCCACGGCATCTCGTAATGAGACAGCGTGACCAGAGGCGTAATGTTGTGTGCTGCCAGTTCATCAAACAATTTATCGTAAAAAGCCAGGCCCGCCTCGTTAGGTTGCGCCTCGTCGCCATGGGGAAAAATGCGCGTCCAGGCGATGGAAACGCGTAAACAGCTAAACCCCATTTCGGCAAACAGCGCGATGTCCTGGGGATAGCGGTGATAAAAATCGATTGCGATATCTTTGATGCCGCTGTCTCCCGCCACGCGTTCGACAACCGGGCCAAAAACCCCTTGTGGTTGTACATCAGAGGTGGACAAGCCTTTACCATCCTTGAGATACGCGCCTTCTACCTGGTTAGCGGCAAGCGCCCCGCCCCACAAAAATGTCTCTGGAAATGTTTTCATCTGACTCTCCTGTTAGTGGTCACTGACGCGCAGCAACGGCATTCCCGCCTCCACAGCGGAAGAGGACAAAACGGTCACCGTGTCGAAGCTGTCGCTGTTACTGATAATGATGGGCGTTGCCAGATCAAATCCGGCAGCAAGCATGGCCTGACGATCAAACGTCAGCAGAATGTCCCCAGGTTGCACCTTGTCGCCGACGTTTACGTGGGCGGTGAAAGGTTTCCCTTCGAGTTTGACGGTGTCGATGCCGACATGAATAAGCACTTCAATACCGCTATCGCTCAGCAGGCCAATGGCGTGTTTCGTCTGGAAAAGCGAGGCGACTTCGCCCGCAAAGGGCGCAATAACCTGGTTATCGGCTGGAATAATGGCGACGCCTTTACCCATCACGCCGCTGGCGAACGTGGCATCAGGCACCTGATCGAGAGCTAACACCGTCCCCGTCATCGGTGCCAGCACCTCGTTCTTCTCGACAGACAGCGCGCCTGGAAGATCGGGCGCCAGCGTGTTGGGCATGCCAGCCACAAGGGTCAGCACACCGCTCAGAACGAATGCCACCAGCGCACCGACGATGCCGCCCCACAGCGTCATATCGACGCCACCAGGCGGGATCATCTGCGCGATGGTAAAAATATTGGCAAAGCCAAATGAATAAACGTGCGCATGACTGAATCCCACGATGGCTCCGCCAATCGCGCCTGCGACACAGCCGAAGATAAACGGACGCCGCAAGGGCAGATTCACCCCATACACCGCAGGCTCGGTAATGCCGAAGATGCCGGCCATGATCGACGATCCCGCCAGCATTTTCTGACGAGCGTCTCGGGTGCGTAAAAAAATCCCCAGCGTGGCGCCCACCTGGCCCATCACGGCGGGCAGTAACATCGGAAGCATTGAGTCATAACCGAGCACCGCCAGATTGTTGATCATTAACGGTACCAGGCCCCAGTGCAGACCAAAAATCACGCAAACCTGCCATAGCGCGCCCATTGCCGCGCCAGCCAGCCACGGTGCCAGTTCGTAGATCCATTGATAGCCATTCGCGAGCAACTGGCTGAGCCACGTCGCCACCGGGCCAATAACCAGAAAGGTCAGCGGCACGGTCACCACAATACAGATCAGCGGCGCGAAGAAGTTTTTCATCGATGAGGGCAACAGCCTGTTGCCCTGTTTTTCCAGCCAGCAGCTGACCCATGCGGCAAGAATAATGGGAATCACAGACGAGCTATAGTTGAACCAGGTAATCGGGATGCCAAGAAATGACTCGCTTATCGCCCCGGCTTGCTGACTGGCGTGAAAAGCCTCAAGCATCATCGGATGCGTCAGCGCGCCACCAATGACCAGGGTAATAAAAGGATTACCGCCAAACTTCTTACCGGCCGTATAACCCAGCACTAACGGGAAAAAGAAGAACAACGCATCGCTGGCGGCAAACCAGATTTTGTAGGTGCCGCTGTCGGTAGTCAGCCATCCGCACACCACCGCAAGAGCCAGCAGCCCTTTCAAAATACCGGAGGCGGCAAGAATGCCGATAAACGGCGTGAAAATAGCGGAGATCACATCAATCAGGCGGCCAAAAAAATGCCCCTTTTCAGCCTTATCATCGCTGTGGTCGTGCGTCTCGTCAGTGAGTCCCGCTTCATCACATACCGCCAGCCAGACCTCGTGAACGTGGTTGCCGATCACCACCTGAAACTGTCCACCGCTCTCTAGAACCATGATGATATCGGGATGCTGCCTGAGCCCTTCAACATCCGCCTGATGATGGTCTTTGAGCCGGAAGCGAAGACGCGTGGCGCAATGCACCAGACTGATGATGTTCTCTTTGCCGCCGACGTGGCTGAGAATATCCCTGGCCAACGGTTGATATTTCATGTTGATGTCCTCAGAGCGATGCCGCTGGCATCTGTTAAAAATAAAAAAACCTGAGAACGGCCCCCTTGTGTGTCATGGGCCGCGCTCAGGTTTTGCCTGCGCAATGCAGTTACAATCCTGTGTTAATAAGGCTTAATGCGCCTCTTTTCTTACCCGTTCGATATGAATGGCAAGAAACATAATCTCTTCCGTTGTCAGTTCGCGCTGATAGCTTTGCTGTAGATACTGTGAAACTTTCTCCGCGCATTTCCAGGCTTTCGCATAGTTGTCTTTGACTGCCGAATGCAGTGAAACATCATCATCCGGCACCACGGTGCGCGTTAACATGCGTTGAGCAAAAAATTTCAGGTGCGTCACAAAACGCTGATAACTCAGCGACTCTTCCTGGTAATCCAGCTTCAGTTGATATTTCACCAGTTGCAGGATTTCCTGCATAACATGCGTCACGTGCATCACTTCTGGCATTTCACTGTTGAGCTGCGCGGTAACCAGATGCAGCGCGATAAAACCGGCTTCGTCCTCGTCCAGCGCGGTATGAAGACGGCTGGCAATGATTTGCCTGGCCTCCTGCCCTAACGCAAACTCCCTGGGATAAAGCCGTTTGATGTCCCACAGCAGAACGTTCTTAATCGCCAGCCCTTTCTTCTGTCGCTCAATCGCAAAGTAGCAGTGATCGGTCAGGGTGATGTACAAACTGTCCTGCAATTTCCCCAGCTGTTGCGTTGCCCGTTCGATAATGCGGTCGCAGGTCGTCATCACCTCCAGCGGAATCTGGTTGAGTAACTCCCCGAGGCGATGAACCAGCTCATCGTTTTGCAGCGCAAACACCTTTTCTACACGCTGCTTGTCCAGCGCTTCACCCACACGTTTCTGAAACGCCAGCCCCCGGCCCATAACAACCTGCTCACGCCCGTGCTCATCCAGAACAACCACCACATTGTTATTAAGTATTTTGGCGATTTTCATCAGAACCCCAGAAACAAAAAAACCCGACTTCCGGCACAGGCCAGGAAATCAGGTTTTGCCTGCCGCAGCAGTAACAATCCAAAAAAGGCATCTTATCAGTTTCATTTTGCGCCTCAATACACCGCCACTAAAAACGTGATGTCGCGCGAAGGTCTCTTCATGTTTTCATTGCACGCGAGCGCAGACAGGCGAAAATACACCCAGGATAAGGCGCGAATCGATGACCTGACCGACACCGATAGCGTTTTGTGTTGAGAGCGCCTTCAGTGCATGCGTCGAACGTGCCTGGTCAACGCATTCACGGTTATCCGGCAATCACCCGACAGCTGGATTATCCTCCATGCGCCGCCATTTGCTTTCAGGTGACAGCACTCCGTTCAGAGGCGCAGGTGTTCACTGATAACAGGTTTCGCGATATTCAAAACAGTGTTAAGCATCAGGTATTCCGGGATTCACGCTATTACTATTAATATCGCGAGGAAAAACAATTCGCACCCTAATAATTAAAAATGCCTGATAAATAATAATGAGAAATATAGTAAAGGGTAACAAAGCCCTGCAACAAACGAATCGGCATTGCATAAAATCCCTGTGGCTGATAAGAAATGAAAAAAACGGAGGGATGATTCAACAATGAAATATAACGCTTTGATAGCGGCCCTGTTTATTACCCTTAGTGCACCCTCTTTGGCTGCTATCAACAGAGTCGTTGACGGCAAACGCCCGCCAAATACGGTTAAATCCGTAAAGGTGTTTTTTACCGGCGCGGTCACGCTTAACAAGGTGATGTCGCTTTCATCCGTGCTCGATGAGATCGGTCAGAATTATAAATCAGCCACGCAGGTGCTGCTCTATATCAGCAGTCCCGGTGGTGACATTGATGCCGGGAAAATTGGTTATCAGGTCGTTAAAAACTCCCCCATTCCCGTTACGACCGTAAACGCCTCCTCCGTGGAATCCGCGGCGACGATGATCTACTGCGGCGCACAAAAGAGGCAGGTTATGGGTGACAGCATTTTCTTACTGCATGCGCCAACCGTTGGAAACCCGCCGCGTAGCAATGTCAGTGAAAATATGCTGGACGAGAAAAGCGAATTTACCAGCAGATACCGGAACGTGATAAAAACGATTTATCAGTCCTGCACCCACCTCACTGACGAGCAGATTGAAAAGATCACCTACAGTGAAGATAACCATAAGCTGCTGGACAACAAGCAGGCATTAGCCACGGGCATCGCCACAGGCGAAATGACCGATTTTCAGCCTGCTGATGCCGCGTATTATATTCATGATAATGACTAAAAGATGATGAAGAGGGGCTGAGCCTGCAAGTCAGACAAGGTTCGAGCCGTTGGATGACAACACCGCTCATTTCCCCTTGCTGTGCAGGGGGTTTTGTTGAAAAGGGTGCACAGCATATGCACCCTTTTTTGACAGACGACATGCAGGTTTTCGCCCTTTAGGACATGGCTTACCTGCCCACTTTATCTACCTGTCACCACTCAACACAGATTTTGCCCAGATGCGAGCCGCTCTGCTGCCAGGCGAAGGCCTCGGCAATATCGTCATATTTAAACGTCCGGTCAATAACCGGTTTCTGGTTCATGCTTTCCAGCGCCTTCACGTAGTCAATCTGGTCCTGACGACTGGCAACGATCACGCCTTTAATGGTGACCTGCTTCGCCAGAACAGACAGAATGGACAGCGTTGCTTCATCGCCGGAAATGATACCGATTTGGGTGATGTGCCCACCGATTTTGACCGCTTTCAGTGACTCGCCCAGCGTCGCCGGGCCGCCCACCTCAACAACATGATCCACGCCCACGCCGTTGGTCAGTGCGAGGACGCTATCGCCCCAGTTCGGGGTGGTCCGATAGTTGATGGTTTCATCGGCACCTAACGCTTTAACGTACTTAAGCTTTTCATCTGATGAGGAGGTGGCGATCACCCTGGCACCCATCGCTTTGGCGATCTGCAGGGCGGCAATGGACACGCCGCCCGTTCCCTGCACCAGCACGGTATCGTTGGCCTGCAGTTTGCCTTCGGTGATCAGGGCGCGCCAGGCTGTCAAGCCAGATGTGGTGATCGTGGCTGACTCGGTGTGCGTCCAGCCTTTCGGGGCATGGGTAAAGGCATTCTCAGAACGCACCACGAATTCGCTGGCCATGCCATCAATGCCGTCTCCTGGCGTGTGGGCGAAGCCACCGACGTCTGCCGTGGGTTTGCCGGACAGCCAGACAGGAAAGAACGTCGAAACCACGCTATCGCCCACACGGAAATCGTTAACGCCTTCGCCAACGGCGTCTACAACGCCTGCACCATCAGACAGCAGGATGCGGCCATCTTCGGTTGGAAACTGCCCGGTAGCGACAATCAGATCGTGAAAATTCAGGGAGCCGGCTTTGATAGCGACCCGAATCTCACCTTTGCCCGGTTGGCCCGGATCGGCGATGTCCGACACATGGATATTGTTGAGTCCGCCTGGTGCTTTAAGGGTAAGTGCTTTCATGCTTTTCTCCGTTAAAAGAGGGATGTCTTAATCAGCAGTTGCTAAACATAGACCATATGTGCATTTTATTAAATACGGTCATTTAGGTGATATAGGTACATTTTGGATACTGTAAAAACCCCCAGATATGAAAATTACGATGCGGTGGCCTGCCCGGTTGAAGCCACGCTGGAACTGATTGGCGGCAAGGGTAAAGGGATGATTCTTTACCACCTGCAAAACGAAACGCTGCGGTTTAATGCGCTAAGAAGACGGCTGGGTGATATCACGCCGCGGGTACTCACGCGGCAACTTCGGGAACTGGAAAACGTCGGGTTAATTCATCGCGAAGTGTATGCTGAAGTTCCGCCGAAGGTGGAGTACAGCATGACCGAAGAAGGCGCTTCGCTTGCGCCCTTGCTTGGGCTGTTAAAGCAGTGGGGAGAGCAACACGCGCTGGCCTTATTAGGCAAAAAAAACCCCGCCGATGTGCCGGAAACGTCCGAGGCTGAAGCACAATGAATGGCCGTGCGCGCTGACCCCGAAACCTGTTATGACTGATCCTGGACAGGTTCCTCCGCAGGATATTATGGGGAGGAACCCGAAACGCCCGTGGTGAGGTTCAGTCGTTCAGTGCGTTTCCATCTGCCACATCACAATGTGGCCCGCAGCAACCGATGACCGGTTTTCTGTGCTGCCTCGCCATCGCTTATTTCGCAAGCACAGAGGCAACCGACTCACAGTTCACCGGCATCCTGTGCTCTGTCACGGAGACAACACAAAATCCGGCCGCATCTTTGCTGTAATGTGCCGCCACACTGAAACGATTGTGGCGTTTAATCTCCTCAACCGGCGGGATTGAGCCAGGCACACCACCCACTGCGGTTTGCGAGCCTACCGTCCAGGGCTGGGTAAACAGATTGTCGTTAACGCTAACCGGCCCGTCGGTCGGTACACCTCGAATATAAACACTGCCTCGGTTTGACGTCCCGCTGCGCCCATAATCAAACAGATTATTGTTTATGATGATGTTTTTCCCGCCGTGGCCCTGTGCGCCCTTGTGCATATCAAACTGATGGTAAGCGCCCCGTGCTCCGCCATTGAGCACAAGGTTGTTATAAGCGTGATAGCCCTCACCGTCATCGCCTTTTCCGGCAATAGCATGACGATTAGCGTTAAAGGTATTGCAGTAGATATCGGCCTGGGCATGGCCATTTTGTACCACCACACCGTAGCCCAGTTGGGTACGGATATTATCGTGGATAACGTTGTGATGAATTTTATTGTCGACGGACGTTTTTACGCTAATCCCGGCCCACGGCCAGTGATAAATCTCATTGTTGTCGATATCAATATGATCGGTGCCGGGTAAAAACTGGATACCAATCGTTTTATTCGGCGTGTCCGGTTGTCCAGAGGGGCCTTCAATACGCAGCCCGGTTATCCTTGCTTTAGCCTCAACAACATACACAGGATATTGATTAAGTCCGTCATTGAGCCACGGCGTTTGTAATAAAGCGCCCCGACTGCCTTTTTCACCACGATTGCTAAAAAGCGTCTGCCCGGCTTTGATGCGCAAAGCCTGTGGCTGATTCGGCACCGTGATGGTGACATCACCCGGGATATAGATGAAGGGATGATTGCTGTCGACAGCCTGTTTCAACGCATCGAAAGTGCGGACAGTAACATAGTGGGCGACGTTATCCGGCGTAAGACGATCCTGATACTGCGCCCCACCACCAATAACATCGCAACTGCCCACCGCGCTAATGGCAGAGCCGGATATCAGTAACAGGCCCGCTATGGCTATTTTCATTTTGGTCATCTCCTGTCGACGCCCGACCGCCGATACAGGCCAGGCTGTCACGTACGCCGTTTTGCAGGGCAGCGCTCGCCCTGCCATGTTTTATCCAATGGTACTGTCTACGACCGCCCGCGCTTGTGCAAACAGTTGCTCATAATGCGAGTGGCTGTCCTCAATCGTCTCCTCCACCCCCAGGGTGTTATAGAGGAAATGGACCTCCACGTCACCGATCGCCAGATAGCCCGTAACGCCCATCATGTAATCCGTGATGTTTTTCTCCCAGCCGTATTTAATAAAGGTTTGCTGAGAACCGCCGACCAGCACCAGCCAGCGTATTTTTTTATCTTTCAACGCGCTGTTTTCACCGTAGGCCAGACCATAGTTCCACACGCGTTCCAGATAGCCTTTTAACATGGCGGGATAGCTGTACCACCATAACGGGAAGACAAAAATAATGGCATCCCGATCGTTAAGCTCGCTGAACAGGCGATGGACTTCTGGCGAGTAGCATTTAGCGGGATTTTCCCACTCTGGTTCGTCCTCTTCCCGCATCGCCGGATCAAAGCCACTGCGGTAGAGATCCAGCGTTTTAACATGCGCACCCCGTTGTTCCGCCCGATGGCGCAGGCTCGCCACCATCTGTGCGGTGAGTGAATCGGCACGGGGATGTGACCAAACGATATACAGGTTTGCTGGTTTCATCTTTCACCTCATCTTGTGTTGAGGCACTCACATTACGCTCGCCACATTACTGTGTGAAACCTATGATTTGAGATGGGTTAATGAGAGATTTTCACTAATGAAACTGAACGTTTATGACTTCGCGACCTTTATCGCGGTCGCCCGCCACAAAAGCTTCCGCGCGGCCGGTGACGAGCTGGGCCTGTCGCCCTCGGCGGTTAGCCATGCCATAAAGCAGCTGGAGCAGCGGCTGAAAATTCGGTTGTTCAACCGTACGACGCGAAGCGTTGCACTCACGGAAGCGGGTGCAAATCTGTTTGAACGTTTGCGCCCGGCCGTTGATGAAATCAATGTGATACTTGATGAGGCTAACTGTTTTCGTCAGACGCCAATGGGTTCACTGAAAATTAATTCCTCGCGTCTGGCCTCGCGCATGGTGTTAATCCCGCTGGTGGCCGCATTCAGTCGGCTTTACCCGGATATCCGCGTGGAAATCACCACAGAAGACCGGCTGGTGGATATCGTTAAAGAGGGTTTTGACGCAGGCATTCGTCTCAGCAGCAGGGTTGAAAAAGACATGATCGCCCTTCCTGTCGGCCCCAAAATTAAGTTGGTTGTGGTGGCCACGCCGGACTATTTCGCCCGCCATGCGCCCCCGGCGCACCCACGTGACATCGTTAATCATCAATGTGTGATGTTTCGTCACGGCAGCGGTCGCATTTATCAATGGGAATTCGGCGGCCCGGAAGGCAGGCTTGAGATACTTCCGGGCGGTAATATCGTACTGGATGATATGGACTCTCAGCTTGATGCCGTGCTGTGCGGCGCGGGAATGGGCTATCTTTATCACGAACAGGTTAAACCTTACCTGGCGGACGGTCGTCTGATTCCGGTGCTGGAGGCGTGGTTACCCGAACAGCCCAGCCTGCAGTTTTACTATCCCAGCCGCCATTATATGTCCTCGGCGTTAAGGGCATTTGTTGACTACATCAAAGCCGCTTCGTCAGCCGCGTTCAGCCGTTAAGCTCGTACTCTTTTAACTTACGCCACAGGGTTGTCGGGCTGATGCCGAGCATGGTTGAGGCTCTGGCCTTATCCCCCTGGGTTGTCGCCATGACGCGCCTGATCAGCTGCTTTTCCTGCTTCTTTAACAGACCCGTTTCATCAGCCACAGGCTCACAGGGCAGAGACTGATGGCTGGCAGGGCCGTCCTCATGGCCGAGGCGAGCGATCTGCAGCAGTGCGTCTTTGTCGATCACATCGCGATCGTGAAAAACGGTCAGCCTGTAGATGACCGACTGTAGTTCGCGGATATTACCAGGCCAGGGGTAACGGGTTAAGACCGCCAGCGCATCTGGCGTAAAGGTGATGTTTTTTCCCTGCTGATGGAGTAAATGCCGGACGAGTAATTCAATATCGCCGTCCCGTTCAGCCAGCGCAGGAAGCCTGAGCGCCAGAATATTGATACGGTAGTAAAGGTCCTGACGAAAAGCGCCCTTTTCCACTAACCTGTGCAGATCTTTATTACTGGCGGTAATCAGCCGAAAATCGGCTGCAATGAGCTGCTCTCCCCCCAGACGGACAAACTGCTTTTCCTGCAGGACGCGCAGTAATTTGATCTGGACATTGAGCGGTGCTTCGCTGATCTCATCGATAAAAACCGTGCCCTTCATTGCCATCTCGAAGACACCGGGCTTTCCGCCTTTGCGCGCGTTCGTGAAGGCACCGTCGGCATAGCCGAACAGCTCGCTTTCCAGCAGGTTTTCAGGAATGGCGGCGCAGTTGATGGCGATAAAGGGGCCATGTTTTCTGCTGCTGTGATGATGAATACTCTGCGCAAAGAGTTCTTTGCCGGTGCCGGTATCACCTAAAATATGGACGGGGGCATCATGACGCGCACACAGCTTCGCTTGATTAATCGCGATGTTAATGCTTGCTGAATGACCAATAATGTCATCAAAAGCATAGCGGGTATAAAAGCCTTGCTGTTTTTTCTTTTTGTCCGCACTGTTTCGCCACTGGCTCTTGCTCTGAATGAATCCGGTCACGATGGAATAGCCATCCTGGCGCTTTGTATAATGCTTTATTGAGGTACAGATAAAATCACCGTCGAGTTCAACAATCATTTCGTTTACATCTGACTCGTCGATAATTGAGCGATAAATCTCTTTGAAAGCCTCTTTACGGTAAATTTTATCGCCAGCATGACACTGAAAAAGGGTTTTACCTCTGTTGTTAATGCTCACCACCTCCCCCATTTGGTCAATGCACATAATGCCCTCACGAGACTGATTCATCGCGGAATAGCTCATATCCAGCTTCAGATTTTCCTGATGGATATATTTTAATAAACTGAAGGCCTCATTGATGGCTTGCTCAATTGAATTATTATCCGTGTCACCCATCACAACATTAAGGTCATATTTCCTTGCCATCTCTGCAACCGTCAGGCCGCCTATGACCACTTTGTAGTTGTTTTCTGCAAGATTTTTTACGACACTTTCAATGTCATAGTGATTATAGACCTGACAGATTTTTAAATTTTCATTGGTCATGTTTTGGTAATGCTTAAGCGCGTTACAAAACTGTGGAAAACCTATCGCAGCGATCTTTTGCGATTTATTTTTTGCCTGCTTAAGAATACGATAAATGCCATGAAAATCATGGGCTATCTCGATCACCGGAATGGTCACATTGCTGCGAAGCAGCGCGGCAGTCCCGCCACGACTAATAATTATTTTTGTGCCTGCTCGAATCATCTCATTCGCTTTATCTAATACTTCTGAATAGCCCGTCTCGTACACTGGCAATTCAAGCTGTTTTTCAATAAGAAAATTTAAAATACGTTGGGTAATGGTTTTCGAAACGGAGAAAATGACGATTTCATTAGACTTCATTAAAGATTCGCTTTTGTCGATCGCTATTTCATCGAGTATAAGGATAACGATGAATGAGATATTGACAGACGTCATTCCAGCTTGAGTAAAAAAAAGCCTTGCTACGTTTAGGTCACAAGGCTTTCGAGGCGGAGTATTTAACGATTAGTAATGCAGGCGTCGATAGCAGATCTGGCCATTACTCACTGTGACGCAGTTATCGATATACTGTTCACCTTGCAGTCTGGCACCCTGAGTATCTTCGAAAACAATTTTTTCATTGCGCAGCTTTACCACTGAAATATCGGCAAATGCATTCGGCTCCAGCGTACCTGTCTGCCCTTGCATTTTCATCAGTCTGGCCGGCGTGCTCGTAACCGCCCGAATAACCTCAAACAGCGACATCCCCATATTCAGGTATTTAGACATGACATGTAGCAGGCTGTAGACCTTATCGGTACGCAGACTGTTGCGCTGAGTTAAGTCGGTGCTGATGATATCCGGGTAGAACCCCTGATCCATCGCGTTGCGGGCAACGTTAAAATCAAAATGCGCCACACCGTTTGAACAGTCAAAGATTACGCCTCGTTGCTGTGCCGCCAGAACAGACGGGTACACCTCGCCCTGACCGTTGAGAATGGTATGACCTGTGCCGTGGAAACAGTGCGCATAGATATCATCCACGTTGAAATGCTGGATGAGTTCATCTGCCGGTAGCCGTGAGTCCGTTACGTGTACACAGAGTGAGGTATTAAGCTTACGCGCCAGAGCAACGGTCGCCAAAAACGGATCGCTACTGTAGGGCTTTCCTTTGGCAATATCCTGGCTGTAACGCAGTTTCAAGCCAAGAATATTGTCCTGGTTTTCAGTTAAGACCTGCTCAATTTTTTCCGGGTTAACGTTCGCCGGATTGGTGTTTTCCAGGTAACCCGTCGGCCCGCCGCCGAGCGTCGACAGGCCCACATTGACCACATTGAGATAGCTTTTTATCTTTACGGTCGCGGTGTTAATTACGCTATTACGAAACAGCCTGTAATTTACCCAGCCACTGCTGCCGGCATCGACCACGCTGGTTACACCATTGGGTAAACAAACGACATCCGGGTTGACGCTGATAGCCGTGCCGCCGTGAAAAACGTGGGCGTGGAAATCGATAAGCCCTGGCAGAACAAGACAGCCCGCGGCATCAATTACCGTTTCAGCATCAGTACCATCGACGTCATTTAGGCCAACAATACGGTTACCGATGATGCCAATATCCCGCCTGATATAATCGTGTTTATCGAGATCAACAGTCAGGCCATTCCTGATAAGCATATCCAGTTTCATGTTTATCCTCCGGTTAAATACCAATTAACTTCCAGTAAGGGATACCAATCAGGAAATAAACAATGACGTTAATCAGCACCATCATCGTGCCCAAAAACCAGAAAGTCTTTTGCGGAACATAGCCGCTGGAGAAGGTAAATACGCCAGCCCCGTTACCATAATGCGTCAGGAGCGCGCCGTATCCCGCCGAAAACGCCAGTGACAGCGCGATATACATGGGATCAGCCTGCGTGGTCATACCGAGGGTAAACAGTACGGGATAGAACGAGACCGCAAACGCAGTGTTGGATACAAAGAAATAACGCACCGCAAGACTGATAAATATCAGTACGCCAATTGCGCTGAATTCGCTGAGATGAGACAGGTCCAGATAGTTTTTAATCACGCCGACCAGGAAGACATAGAATCCGCCTTTAGACAGCGCGACGGCACAGCCGTAAAAAGCCCCGTACCAGATAAAGGTCTGCCAGGCCGCTTTCTCGCTGGCGACATGTTCCCAGCTTAAGACTTTGAATAACAGCAGGCAGGCGAGGAAGGCAAACCCCACGGGAATAAAAGAAATACCAGTAATCGAGCCCGTCATCCATCCCAAAACCCCCATGATGAAGAACACGATCAGCAGTTTCTCTTCACGCTTTACCGGGCCAAGTTCACGCAACCCCTGCTCGGCAATTTCATTGACGTTATCGATCTTCTTCAGTTCAGGTGCATAAACTTTATAGAGAATCCATGGGCAAAGCAGCAGGATCAATCCAGCAGGAATGACGGCCGCTTTAAACCAGGTTATCCAGTCCAGATTGACCTTCATGATTTCATTCGCCAGCGACACGGTAATGGCGTTGGTTGCCATCCCGGTTAAAAACAGGCTGGATGTCCCCATTGATACGACATACATCAGGATAGTGAGGTAAGCACCGATTCTGCGGCTGCCGTCGTCCGGTTTAGAGCCCAGTGCCTCGGCAATATTTCTGAAGATGGGATATACGATACCGCCAGAGCGCGACATATTCGACCCGGTAGCGGGCGCCAGCACCGTGTCCGTTACCATCATTAAATAGCCCAACGTCAGCGTATTTTTGCCGTAGCGCTTTAATAAAACATAAGCGATACGTTTACCCAGCCCCGTGATCACAAACGCCTTGCAAATAATAAAGGCGCTGATGATAAACCAGACCATAGAGGTGCCGTAACCGGCAAACAGAATATGGGGATCGATAAAGATTGATGCGATGCCTAAAATAATCAGCATGATAATCGCATCAGTAAAAGGGCGAAGCACTAAACCGCACAGCATGGCCAGATAAATACCGACCATATGCCAGGTGGTCGCTGACACAGCGTCAGGATTGGGTATTATCCAAAATAAAACCGGAAAAAAAACGATCGGTAAAAGTTTTAAATAGAACATAGATGATTACCTTTGCTTTATCACCACGGAAGATTCACTTCCGTGGCTTGAGCGAATGGATATTATGTCAGCCGATCAACGGTAAACGTCATCGATGAATTCAACGCCCTTCTCATCCAGCGTTTTCTTCACCCACGCGCGATTTGCCGTGCCGTTTTTAGCCGCCTCGACTTTGCTGGCGTCAAATTTTGCATAGGCTTGTGCTTTTTCAA
Organism: Pantoea sp. SJZ147; assembly: GCF_007828605.1. Taxonomy (NCBI): domain Bacteria; kingdom Pseudomonadati; phylum Pseudomonadota; class Gammaproteobacteria; order Enterobacterales; family Erwiniaceae; genus Pantoea; species Pantoea sp. SJZ147. The sequence continues at coordinate 54,699 of NZ_VIVB01000014.1, read as the reverse complement.
GCAGAGCTTCCGCATCACGCAGGGGAACAACAATCACGCCATCTGCGTCGCCAACAATAAGATCGCCAGGACATACGGCAACGCCGCCAACGGCAATCGGCGTATTAACCTCACCCGGACCTTCTTTAAACGGACCTGCCGGATTTGACCCCGTGGCAAACAGAGGAAAGTCCAATACCGATAAGGCATCAATATCGCGGATGGGGCCATCCAGCACGATACCGGCGATCTTCTTGCAGTAATGGGCGTAAGCCACCATGATTTCGCCCATCAGCGCGCGGGAACGGTCGCCTTCGTTGGAGACCACGATGACGTCATTTTCCGTGGCCATATCCAGTGCGGCATGAAGCATCAGGTTGTCGCCAGCCCGCGCTTTAACCGTAATGGCATAACCCGCCATCACCGGTTTCTGTGGTGAAGATATGCGCTGAATACCGTTACCCAGTACGGCGATACGATTCATGGTGTCAGCAATATTCGCGGCGGGCAGTTGCGCGTACGCGTTAAGTAAATCAGGGTTACCTTCGGGGCGTTTTAAATAAATACGGTTGCCAATAGTCATCTTATTCTCCAAAGCCGGGAACGGGCCAGGTGGGTTTTTTACCCGACAAAACCTCATCGATACCGATTGCGGTATGCAGTGAAGCTCTGTCTGTGGCTTCTTTCGTGGCGGCGCCAATATGTGGGCCAATAACGACATTACTGAGTGAGAAAATCGGATCGTTCGGATCGAATGGCTCTTTCTTTAAGACGTCCAGGCCGGCACCAGCGATAAGATGGCTAGCGAGCGCGTGATACAGCGCTTTTTCATCAACGAGCTTGCCGCGGGCGGTATTAATGAAGTAAGACGTTGGCTTCATCATCGCAAATTGCTTTTCGCCGACGAAATCCAGAGTTTCCGCGGTGGTAGGGCAATGCAGAGAGACAAAATCGCTTTCCTGGAAAATACGATCAAAATCGTCGGTACGCTCGACACCTTCTGGCATCTCCGCCTGGGTTTTGTAAGGATCGTAAGCAATGACTTTCATGTTAAAACCGTGCAACGCTTTGAGCGCGACGCGTGAGCCGATATTACCGACGCCAATTAAGCCAAGCGTTTTACCGTCCAGTTCGACCTTTGGCGTACGTAATTTAGCCCAGTAGTAATCCTCCAGCATCTTCTCTTCGACCAGCCTGAAGTTACGCGAGCAGTGCAGCATGTAGAAAATAGCCAGTTCCGCAACGGACATGCTGTTAGCAATGGGCGCATTCAGCACCACAACACCGTGACGTTTGGCGGATTCAAGATCGACGGTGTCATATCCGGCACCGTGTCTGGCCACGACCTTGAGTTTCTTAGCCGCCTCGAATACGCGATCGGACATTTTTGAAAGACGCACAATAATGCCGTCACAGTCAGGAATATCTCGAATGATGTCTTCCTCTTCCATTCCTGAACCCGTAATCAGTTCATAGCCTCGACTTTCTAAATAGGCGCGCCCTTCCGCCATAATTTCCTGAGGGAGCAAAATCTTATACGTCATTTAATGATCTCCTGTGTTGAACTCAGCATATCTTTTGCAGAGGACGTGCCAGGATAAAAAGAGATTGAGTTAAATCACTCAAGTGATTGATTTAGATGAAAATAAAAAAACAACAGCACCATCAGCTAACAATTTTAAAGTGATTAGCCTCACGAAAATAAAAATGGCATTTCAAAAAGAAAAGGCATTTCTTTAAAAATTTTCATTTTTAAATTGGCGTTGTGAATCAGTTAACACGCAATTGGAGATCATGAATTCAGTCACAGAGAGAGGAATAAACATAAATAATAAAACCAAAAATAAAACTCAATAAATAAAAAAAAAAGTGAAAATTATCTTAATTTAAAAGAAACATGATTAACGCTTTTTCTAAAGCACGTAACGAATCGGAAGTAAATTATTAACCATTATCACTGCAATCCATTTTCCAGCTTGTGATGACGGTCAGCACCTCAGCACCTCAGCACCTCAGCACCTCAGCACCTCAGCACCTCAGCACCTCAGCACCTCAGCACCTCAGCACCTCAGCACCTCAGCAAAATGATAAGGGGAAACAACAGAGCGCAATTCGCTGATATATTTTTTACTGGCAACTAATGATGCGTTTATGTCCATTGCCAAATTTATTAATATTTATTTTAAAAAATTAATATTGAATACCGACTTCAATCTTCGTTCATTTCAACATAAAATCCACCATTCAATAATACCAACCTAACAACCCAACCTACCATGAAGTCATTAACTTACATATGGAGCAGGAAATTAACCCTTCCATTCATCATTCAAAACAATTAAAAAACACCGCAAAGTAAAACCAACCACCCAACCAAAATAAAGTCATAAAAAATCATATTAAAAAAACAACAAAGACATTAAAAAACAAACCAACCAAGAACAATAATTAAAAAACACAATGATAACATACAGCTCCAATCATATAGATCCAGATCATATAAAGACAAATAAGTCACACACACAGGAAACTTATTATTGAATTCGTACCGCATTGTCATTTAAAAGTAGTGAGCCATTTAAGCGCGCCTCATTCATCAATGGCTCAGGTAAATACAAAAGATAAATAAAAGGACTTCTCACATGAAACTTAAATTAGTTGCAGTGGCAGTAACTACATTGTTAGCAGCAGGTACAACAAATGCTGCTGAAGTTTATAACAAAGATGGAAACAAACTTGATCTATACGGCAAAGTACAGGGCTTACATTATTTCTCAGATGACAAAGGTGAAGATGGTGATCAGTCCTATGCTCGTCTGGGCATTAAAGGCGAGACGCAGATTACCGATCAACTGACTGGGTTTGGTCAGTGGGAATACAATATGCAGGCTAATAAAACGGAAAGTGACAACGATCAGTCATGGACCCGCCTGGGCTTTGCAGGTCTGAAATACGGTGACTATGGCTCGTTTAACTATGGCCGTAATTACGGTGTGGTTTACGATGTGACCTCATGGACCGATGTGTTACCTGAGTTTGGCGGCGACACTTACGGTTCTGATAACTTTATGCAGCAGCGTGCCAACGGCCTGGCGACCTACCGTAACACCGACTTCTTCGGTCAGGTTGACGGCCTGAACTTTGCCTTGCAGTATCAGGGCAGAAACGGGGGCAATAGCGGAGAAGGCGCCACCAATAACGGGCGTAATGCTCAGAAGCAAAATGGTGATGGCTACGGTGCGGCTGTAACCTATACCTTCTGGGACGGTATCAGCGCAGGTCTGGCCTATTCTCACTCCAAACGTACTCTGGACCAAAATGGTATGGCACTGGGTGAAGGTGATAATGCCGAAACCTATACCGGCGGTTTGAAATATGATGCCAATAATATTTACCTGGCAGCGCAGTTCACTCAGACCTATAACGCCACCCGCATCGGTGATGGTGCCATCGGTTTCGCTAACAAAGCGCAAAATTTCGAAATGGTCGCGCAGTACCAGTTCGACTTTGGCCTGCGTCCAACCCTTGCTTACCTGCAGTCCAAAGGCAAGGATATTGAAGGCAATTTTGGCGACCAGGATCTGGTGAAATACGTGGGCGTGGGCGCGGCCTATTACTTCAACAAAAACATGTCAGCGATTGTCGATTATAAAATCAACCTGCTGGATGACAATGACTTCACCAAAGCAGCCGGTATCTCAACGGATGATATCGTTGCTGTAGGTCTGGTTTATCAGTTCTGATAAGACCTTACTCGTACAAAGCCAGCTCCTGTGGGCTGGCTTTTTTGTCATGAACGCACGCCGCCAATCGTGGTAATCCATATCACCACAGCCCACCGGACAAGCCGCGCCGTATAGCATGAGGCTCTCGAACGGTTTTTTATACTTTTATGGCAGGCCTGGCTGCGATGCAGACGGAAAGGACGCGACAGCATACCGGGTTCAGGCTTGCCATCACGTCCGTTTTTCAAGGACTGTTAAGACCTTTTACGCGCCAACTTCTCTGTGACTTTCATAACGGAAAAGTAGAACAGCGGTACAAAGAATATTGCCAGCAGCGTGCCGCTGATCATGCCGCCAAACACGCCGCTGCCAATCGCCTGCTGCGTTCTGGCACTGGCCCCGCTAGCCAGCATCAATGGCATCACGCCTAACGTGAAGGCAAGTGATGTCATCAGGATAGGTCGTAAACGCATACGCGAAGCTTCCAGCGTTGCCTCAACCAGCCCTTTTCCCCCTTCGTGCATCTGTTTAGCAAATTCGACAATCAGAATGGCATTTTTTGCGGACAGTCCAATGATAGTGATCATGCCGACTTTGAAGAAAACATCATTCTGCATATTCATCAGGCTGACGGCAATGACCGCGCCCAGCAGCCCAAGCGGCACAACCAGCATAACGGAGACCGGGACTGACCAGCTTTCATAAAGGGCTGCCAGCACCAGGAACACCACCAGCATGGACAGCACCATCAGCATCGGCGCTTCGGAAGCCGATTGCTGCTCCTGCAACGAGCCACCGGTCCACTCAATCGCGAATCCTTCAGGCAGCTGTTTAGCCAGGCGACTCATCTCGTTAAGCGCATCGCCGCTTGAATATCCCTGTGCGGGATTGCCGTTTATCTTTATAGACTGATAGCCCTGATAGCGGACTAACTGCAATGGTGCTGTTTCCCAGTCGGCATGAACGAATTCAGAGAGCTGAACCATCCCGCCCGTCGCATTACGGACATACAATCCGAGTATATCGTCGAGCTGCATACGATATTTCGCGTCGGCCTGAATGATGACCTGCTGCATACGATCGCTGTTTGGGAAATCATTAACGTAAAGTGACCCCATCGCACCGGACAGCGTCTGGCTGATTTCGTCAAAAGAAACCCCCATGGCAAAGGCCTTTTGCCGATCGATATTAAGCCTGATCATCTGCCCATCGGGTAAACCGTCAACGTACACATCCCGCACCACATGGCTTTTCGCCGCCAGGGCCAGTAGCTGCTCTTCCGCCTGTTTCAGCGCTGCATAGCCTTTACCAGCGTGATCCTGCAGGCGAAGGGTAAAACCCGATGAATTACCCAGTCCGTCAATGGCCGGCGGGATCAGGTTGAAGGTATCCGCGTCGGGATTAGCCGACATCACTTTCTGAGCACGTTCGGCTTCGGAAAAGGCAGTGGCCCCCTGCCGTTCGCCCCAGTCTTTTAACGTCGTGAAGGCCATGGCGGAGTTGGGGCCGGACCCCGCAAAGCTGAAACCCATAATCGCGATGCTTGACTGGATAGCGGGGCTTGAAAGCACCTGCTGTTCGAACGCTTTAACCACTTTTAGCGTGCGCTCACTCGTAGCGTCTGACGGTAGCTGAATAGAGGTCATAAAGAATCCCTGGTCCTCTTCCGGCAGAAACGAAGAAGGCAGGTTTTTCATCGCAAGGACAAGCAGCAGACACAGGGCCAGATAAACCCCCAGTGCGCCGCCCACCCGTTTTAATAAGCGGCTTACGCCGCGTCCATAAAGGTGAGTCATGGCGGCAAACTTATTGTTAAACCAGCCAAAAAAGCCTTTTTTCTGATGGGCATGCTTATCAGTGGATTTTAACAGCGTGGCGCACAGCGCAGGCGTCAGGCTGAGCGCCAGGAAGGCGGAGATTAAGATGGAAACCGCCATGGAAAGCGTAAACTGCCGGTAAATCGCCCCGACGGAACCGCTGGCCATCGCCATGGGAATGAAGACGGCACTCAGCACAAGGGTGATACCGATTACCGCACCGGTTATCTCTTTCATCGCCTTTTGCGTCGCTTCTTTTGGACCGAGCCCCTCTTCCGCCATGATTCGCTCGACGTTTTCAACCACCACTATCGCATCGTCAACGATAATCCCTATCGCCAGAACCATACCGAACATGGTTAACACGTTGACCGAGAAACCGGCCAGCAGCATAACGGTAAAGGTGCCCAGCAGGGCGATGGGCGCAACGATGGCAGGGATAAAGGTATAGCGAACGTTCTGTAGGAACAGGTACATCACCAGGAAGACCAGAATCATGGCTTCTATAAAGGTATGAATCACCTTCTCGATAGAGATCTTCACAAACGGCGTGGTATCAAAAGGAATGCTGTAAGCCATGCCCTCTGGCATTGCCTGCCTCAGCTCGTTCAGGCGGAGTTTGATCCGCTCTGCGGTTTTTACCGCATTTGCACCGGACGAAAGCTGGATAGCCGCGGCGGTCGAAACATGTCCGTTTTCACGGCTGGCAAAACTGTACGTTTGTGAGCCGAGTTCCACTCGCGCCACATCGCTCAGCACCACGCGTGAGCCATCCGGATTTGCGCGCAGCGTGATATTCGCGAACGCCTGCGGTGAACCAAGCTGTCCTTTAACCAGTAATGGATAGCTAACCTGCTGACCGGCAACCGCTGGCGAGTCGCCGGTACGTCCGGGCGCAATCTGGGTATTTTCGGTAGTAATGGCCCGACTGACATCGCTGATGGTCAGGCGATACTGGCTAAGCCTTACCGGGTCCACCCAGATTCGCATCGCTTTCTCTGCACCAAACAGCTGAACGCGACCGACGCCCTCAACCCGACGAAGCTCTTCGGAAATATTACGCGAAAAATAATCGCTGAGATCGGCCTCGGTAAGTTTGCCATCTTTCGACGTCAGTCCGACGATCATTAAAAAGTTAGCGCCTGAGGCTTCAACGCTCAGTCCATTCTGCCGCACGACCTGTGGCAGCCGTGACTCAATCACTTTGATGCGGTTTTGCACGTCCACCTGGGCCAGTTCCGGATCGGTGCCTGGCGCAAAAGTCACCGTTATCGTCGCCATGCCACTGGTATCGCTGGACGATTCGTAATACAGCACATGCTTAACCGATGAAAGCTCGCGCTCAATCAGCGCCACTACACTGTTATTCATGCTTTCCGGCGTCGAGCCTGGATAAGAAGCGTTAATGCTGATGGTTGGCGGTGCGACCGAGGGGTAAAGTGCGACAGGCAATTTTGGAATGGAGAGCAGACCAAACAAGATAATAAAGACGGCAATTACCCAGGCAAAGATGGGTCGATTAATAAAAAACTGAGGCATGATTTACCCTGACTGAACAAAAGAAAGATGCTGGCCAAAACCCTCATCTGTTGTGCTGTTATTCACGCGCCCTCGCGTGATTTCTGATGTAAAACGTTGTCTGTCAAACCAACATCATCGTGACTGGCTTGCCTGCTGTATGCGTTCACGGCTCCCTGAGTCGGCGCAGAGCAGCCTTATATAAAAGCCGGGTTGCGCGGCCTCCCCGGCAGGCCAGTGCATGGGTAGCCACCGCCTCCCAGAGCGTTTTCTGGGCTGTACGCCCGGCAGAACGACTGAGGGGTTTCACAGGACGGTACGGCGTCGCTATGACGCTTTTCCCCTGAACGGTCATATAAGGATGTTGTGATAAAACTGTTGCGGGATTTAAACCGGTGGCGAACAGTAACAAAAATAAAACACAAAAGTTTAATTTTATTAAATTCCGGGGCGTCATCACACATACTCTCTAATAATGCGCATTGTCCCGGAGTGTAATCCGTTAACAATGACCTATTATGTAAAATTTATGGAGAGAGTATGGATGCGTAAAAGTTAAAAAAATTTATTCATAAATTAATATATTAGATAGACAACCTAAAAGCGCAGGACGTAATATACGCCAAAATTCATTCATTAAACAGATTAATACAGCACAGGACAAAAATAACCCTCCTGTCTATTTCACCGGGAAAAATCTGATATGAAAATAGCCGAATCCGAAAGGTTAATCATCAGAAAATTTATGGAACAGGATGCGGCGGGCCTGTTTGCGTATTTATCCGATCCTTATCCAGCCTGTTTTTTGGATGAGAAGCTGGAGGATTTTGCCGCCGCCGTGCAGGAAGCAAAAAACAGAAGCCGCGACGCGACGCAGTTTGCCCTGTGTCTGAAACAGACGGATGCCTTAATTGGCCATTTTTTTGCCTCTAACGACGACGAACCTGACGCGAAGACAATGAGCGTGGGATGGTATCTTAATCCTGAATATCACGGTCATGGCTTTGCTCAGGAAGCCGCAACCTGCCTGTTTAATTACTTATTCAAGGTGAAAAATGTGAGGCGCATTTACGCCTACGTTGCGGATTATAACGACGGCTCGCAAAAGTTATGCCAGCGTCTGGGAATGCGGCTGGAGGGCTGTTTCAAAGAGCATGTGTCATTTACTGATGATGACGGCATAACCCTTTATGAAAACACGCTGATTTTCGCCATCTTGCAGAAAGAGTGGTGCGGACGCTGATAGCGTCCCCCGTCGCCGCATCACCGCGCGACCCGGTCACCTCGCGGTGTGCGAATGGCAGGCAGGTCGTTTTATTCTGCTTCCCGGCCCGGTGCTTTTGCTGGTCTGCCTGTACTGACAGGCGTAATGTTCCTGATGCAAGGGCGAGCTTAATGTCTGACTGTGCTGCCCTCATCATCCGCAACAGGTTTTATTCATTTTGAGGGCGTTATGAGTAACGATAATCTAATCCTGGTGGCAGAGGATGACTTTGAAATTTCTGATATCTTAATCAGTTACATCAAACGCGCCGGAATGAAAGCCGTACATGCGGCAGATGGCGAAAACGCTCTGGCCTTAATCAAAAGCTTACAGCCTGACCTGGTGCTGCTGGACATTCAACTGCCGTTAATCGATGGCTGGAACGTGCTTTCCACCTTGCGTAAAGAGAGCAACACGCCGGTGATTATGGTTACCGCGCTGGATCAGGATATCGATAAACTGATGGGGCTTCGCCTGGGTGCCGATGACTATATTGTTAAGCCCTTTAACCCGTCGGAAGTGGTCGCCCGCATCGAAGCCGTTCTGCGCAGAGCCAAAACGCAGGCCCCACCACAAACCCTGATAAGAACCCGCTTTATGACCATCAATCCCGATGAGTTCTCTGTTGAGATCCATAGCGATGGACAGACGTTTACGCCCGTTCTGACGACCACAGAATTTAAGCTGCTAACGCACATGGCAAAATATCCCCGTAAAGTCTTTAGCCGCGAAGAGTTGCTTAATGCCTGCCTGCCCGAAAGCGATACGCTCGACAGAACGGTAGACAGCCATATGAGCAAGTTACGTAAAAAATTTGAAAGCTGTGGCTTATCCGGCGTGCCAGAAAGTATTCGTGGGATAGGCTATCGACTGGGTGAACAGAAGTGAATAAAGACAAAGCGCTCAGTCGGCAAATCCTCCTGTTTATGCTGTCTCTGACATTTACCATTATTATCGTGGCCGTGGTGGGCTCCTACCTGTTTTACAGCTTTATCATCGATAATTTCCCCGGCGGTTTATCCGCCAGCAACAGTGAAAGCATGACGGTCTTTGACTGGGTCTGGATAGCGATCAGCTCTGTAATCAGCTTCCTGATTGCCTTACTTTTTGCTTTTAAGCTCTCCGCCAAAATACTTAATCCACTCAGCTCCGTTGCCACCAGTTTACGCCGCATTTCTCAGGGGGATTTAAGTGCCCGCGCCGCTAACAGTCAGAGCCGCCTTGGTGAGGTCAATATTCTGGTCAGAGACTTTAACGAAATGGCAGAAAAGTTGCAGACGCTGGATAACGAACGCAAGTCCTGGAATGCCGCGATTGCCCATGAACTCAGAACGCCCGTCACGATTTTACGCGGCAGGCTACAGGGGCTGGTAGAAGAGGTATTTGAGCCCGATCCGCAGCTGTTTAAAAGTCTTTTGCGGCAGACAGAGGGATTATCCCGGCTTATCGACGATTTACGCGTCGTGGGGGCGGCAGAAGGCGGTTCTTTTATGCTGGATGTTAAACCCGTCGCCTTTAACGACGTGCTGGAGAACGTTAGCGCCTCGTTTTGCCATCAGTTTAGCGAGCAGGGATTTAACCTGATCATTGAGCAAAATACTGCCGTTACGCAATGTGATCCGCTGCGGATTATTCAGTGCCTGACCATCTTATTTGATAACGCACTTAATTACGCCACGCCGGGCGTCATCCGGGTGCGCAGCGGACACCGGGACAACACGTTTTTTATTGAGGTGGAAGATGCTGGCCCCGGCGTGCCCGAGGATTTCCAGCGTCATATGTTTGAGCCATTTCAACGCGGCACGGCGGGTCGGGCGATAAACCCAGCGGGATGTGGGCTGGGTTTATCGGTCGCGAAGGCGATTATGCAGGCCCACGGTGGCGACATCAGTTATCAGACCTCCTCTCAGGGCGGTTCACTGTTTTTACTGCGCTGGCCCGTTGCCCTTTAGCGTAGATCCACCGCTGGGCTGGAAGGAAAGCGGTGGGTTTTATGGTACGCCTGCTGCTGCCACATCGCGCCGAGCTTAGCATCCCATTCCTGAGGCAGGATTTTGAGCTTGCCGCGCTGGGGCGTTAAGGTTATTTCGCTGAAATACAGGCTGTCGTCTTTGAGCATTATATCCACTCTGCAGTAGTCAATGTCTTTTGCCAGCGCCTGGGCAGCAGAGAGTGCGCGATAGAACAGCGCAGGTTCCGGTATCGAAGCAGGATGGTTGGGATACTCAATCTGGAATGGCTGCAGTTCCCATTTTCTGTTGTAGACATTCACATATTCCCTGCCCTGCTCATCGGTGAAGTCGGCTTCAATAAAACTCGCACAACCCGCAAAGCAGTGGATACGCAACATTTCAGGCGTCGTGCCTCTGTCCCGCCCCTCGAACAGCTCAATATATTCTTCACAAAGAAGGGTTGGCACGATGTCTTTGTATTGCCATTCTCGTGTGCAGTAATACATATTTTTCTTCATGGCAAAATCCAGCGTTAATAACGCGGCTTGCGTATTGAACGTACCTTTATCTTTGCAAATTATCGTGCTGCCACTGTCGTGGTTACACTTAATAACGAAGCTATTTGGCAAGGTGTTAAAATCAATATCTCTGGTGTTTTTATAGGTATTAATTAACGGCGCGATCATCAGTTCATCGGTTCGACTGAGCACATATTCACGCACGGCGAGTTTATCTGCCAGCCGCGTATAAAGCGGGTTCCTGTCATAAATCAGTCGATAGCACATTTTTTCATTCAGCGTGACAGGATGAATCAGATTCGGCTCTCTGTTTAGCAACGTGCGCAGTCGTTGCGTATGAAAACGTGTGTCATTGATGAGGAAATACCTCGCGACTTTGAGGTTATATTCCACATATTTAGCGATGTAGTTCAGCGTATTCATTTCATCCTCCACGAAAGTGGCAGGATGATAAGCAGAATAGATTGCTGGAGTTTGTGTGGATGATGGAGCAGAGATGGAGCAGACGGGCCCTGCCGATAGCGTTGCGGACGTTGCCCAGGCAGCAGCCGGGTCATTTGGCGCTGTACGCACCTGCGGCCGGGTCAACCCGCGCCCCGGAACGCCCTGCCGTCGCGTTTATCACGTTTCATATGGTTAATATTATTTTATCTATCATAAGGTTAATCATCACCACCTTCACTTCTGCGGATTATTTACGCCCCTGTTTTAGCTCAATGTTATTTATTTCTATAGCCACTGGTCAGGTTACGTCTTTTTAATCACTCAAGTTATTTTTATACATTTCGGCAAAAAGATAACCCATTTAATAATGATTTCTATTTACATTTTATGTCTGATAAAATTCGCCGCGCCAGAATGTTAAAAGCACGCAGTCTCATTTTATTGATGGACAAAACAAATGAAAAAAATGCTTAGCCTGTTGAGTTTTATTTTCCTGACGACGAGTTCCGCCTGGGCAACCACTTATCCTCTGACGATTGAAAACTGTGGTCAGAAAGAAACCTTTACTAAGGCCCCCGAACGCGTGGTGGCGCTTGGGCAGAATACCGCTGAGATTCTGCTGTTGCTGGGGCTACAGGATAAAATGGTTGCCAGCGCATTCTGGCCGACCAAAGTCTTACCCCAGTTAGCGGAACAAAACGCCAAAGTGCCGGTACTGACGGTGGAGATCCCCACGCTGGAGTCCATCCTGGCGAAGAATCCCGACTTTGTTGCCGCACAGATTCAGTTGCTGATGGGGCCTAACAGCAAGGTCGCCAAACGTGAAGACTTTGAGTCAGTGGGGATGAATACCTATCTGTCTCCGGGCATGTGTGCCACCAAACAGAACACCGGCGACATTTACGGTAGCCGTGCCACGCTGTGGAATATGTCCTACGTTTATGAAGAGATTGCCGATTTTGCCAAAATCTTTAACGTAGAAGATCGCGGCCAGCAGGTGATCAACGACTTCAAAGCCCGCGAAAGCGCCCTGAGAAAAGCCTTCCCGAAAGGCAAGAAAGATCTCTCCTTCGTGTTTTGGTTCTCCAGTTCCTCGCCGTCTGCCGATGCTTACGTGGGCGGTAAAAACGGCGCATCGGGTTTTATTGCCAATGTGTTAGGCGGTCATAACGCGATTACCACGGAAACCGAGTGGCCCACCGTAAGCTGGGAAAGCATTATTGCCACCAATCCGGATGTCATCGTGGTCACCAGCCTTGACCGTAACCGCTGGAAACTGGATAACGCCGAAGAAAAGATCAAGTTCCTGAAAAGCGACCCGGCGGTCAGCCAGCTGGATGCCGTGAAGAAAGGCCATATTGTGGTGATGGACGGTCAGGCGATGAACCCGACGATCCGGACAATTTATGGTGCAGAACAGGTTGGCGAACAGTTACGTAAGATGGGCCTGAATTAATGCGTGAAGAGGTTGTGCTGGTGCGACGCAATGTGAGCTTTATTGCTATCGCGCTCATCGCCATCGTCGTGCTGTTTGTCGTTATCGCGCTGGGCGTCAGCGTGGGCGAACTGTCGATACCGTTGAAATCGGTGATGTACACCGTGACCAATAAACTGGGTATGACGGATGTGCCCGTTAATCGCATTCATGAAAGCGTTATCTGGGATTTCCGTTTAAGCCGGGCATTGGTTGCGGCGCTGAGCGGTGCGGGCCTGGCCATTTGCGGCGCCGTCCTGCAGAGCCTGTTGAAAAATGCGCTGGCCGAACCCTATGTACTGGGCGTTTCGGCTGGCGCATCAACAGGTGCGGTGTTGATCGTGGTATCGGGCGTCGGGGCCGGCGCCATCTCTCTGTCTCTGGGTGCCTTTACCGGTGCCTTTGCCGCTTTTGCGTTTGTTGCTCTGCTGACCAACGGCGCGCGCGGCGGAACAGAACGTACCATTCTGGCCGGTGTGGCGGCATCGCAGCTCTTTAATGCCATTACCGCTTACACTATCAGTACCTCGGCTAACGCCCAACAGGCGCGTGACGTGATGTTCTGGCTGCTGGGCAGCTTTAGTGGCGTGCGCTGGCCTGAGTTTCAGTTGGTTCTGGTGATTGTGCTGATCGGCTTAGCGGTCTGCCTGTACTACTCCCGCGCGCTGGATGCCTTTACCTTTGGTGACGACGCAGCGGCCTCGCTGGGTATTCCGGTCGGCGTGGTCCGTCTGGTGCTGTTCACCGCGACCGCCCTGATGACCGCGACGATTGTCAGCATGGCAGGCTCGATCGGCTTTGTCGGTTTGGTCGTTCCCCATGTGATGCGCTTCTTTTTTGGGCCGCTGCACAGCCGGTTGCTGGTGGCCTGTGCCATTGCGGGCGCAATTCTGATGGTGCTGGCGGATATCGCATCACGTATGTTGATTGCGCCACAAAGCCTGCCGGTTGGCGTAGTCACCGCGCTGGTCGGCGTGCCTTTCTTTGCAATTATTATTTATCGCTCCAGGACGCAATAATGAGCATCAGCGCGCAAAACCTTACCTGGAAGGTAGGGAAAAAAATTATCGTTAACGATGTCTCCCTGGCGGTGTCACCGGGCGAAACCGTGGGTTTGCTGGGGCCGAACGGCTCCGGTAAGTCGTCACTGTTGCGCCTGCTGGCTGGCCTGCGTAAACAACATAAAGGCAAGGTACTGCTGGACGGCAAAGATCTGTCATCCATTGCCAGAAAGCAACTTGCCCGTCGCGTTGCCTTTGTGGAGCAACATGCGTTAACCAGCGCCAATATGACCGTACGTGACGTGGTGAAACTGGGTCGAATCCCGCATCATTCGCCTTTTTCCAGTTGGACACATCAGGACGACGAGATAGTCGAAGCCGCACTGAAGCGCGTGGATATGTGCTCACGCTGCGATCAGGGCTGGCAAAGTCTTTCCGGCGGGGAGCGGCAGCGCGTGCATATCGCCAGAGCGTTAGCGCAGGCACCCAATGAAATTCTGCTTGATGAACCCACTAACCACCTGGATATTCACCATCAACTCCAGTTGATGAAGCTGATCAGCGAACTTCCGGTTACCAGTATTGTTGCCATCCACGATCTGAATCATGCGGCACTCTTCTGTGACCGGCTGATTGTGATGCTGGAGGGGGAACTGATTGCCCAGGGATCGCCAGATGAGATCCTGACCGAATCCCTGCTGTGGGAGGTGTTCAAGGTCAGAGCTAAAATTGAGCCATCGCCAGTACATGGCAAGAAGCATATTCATTACTATGCCTGACGCCGCGCTGCGTTTTTAAATCTGTGTCACCGTTACCGCCGCGCCTCCAGGCTTATGGGCGCCGGTTCTGCCAGTCAGCCAGTTTGTCTTTGCTATCGGCTTCTATGCGCGGGTGCCCTTTCTGGCGCTCTTTCTGCGCAATGATATGCGCCTGTCGGGCAGCCTGAGTGGATTGCTCCTGGGGCTGCGCACCTTCGCGCAACAGGAAATGTTTCAGGTCGGGGGCGCTGCGCTGACCGAGAATGTCATGATGGGCAACCCGCTAAATGCTGTGCTGACGCCGTCTCCAGAAGCCACCCCGGCAGGGTTACAACTGGCAAGTTTTCCTTTTCTGAGTGCTGTCGCCCTGCTGATTATTTGTCGCCCATTAAAGAATAAAAGGCAGGCCAAATCGCACCGCGTATTTTATAAGAACAGAGATAAGATGTATTAATTATTAAAGGATGAACCATTTGCAGGATTTACGTCCTGGCTCTTTTTTTAATAAGCCACTGTTTTCCAGCTTCAGTAACCAGTTTCTCGCGGCATAAATAGACATATCACATTCATCCGCAACGTCCCGGGTCACAATGCCTTCAGCCTGACGTTTAATCAGGCACATCATCACGTCTTTCATTTTGGGTTTTCTTTCCGTTTCCTGAAGCTGATTCCATTTCGCCTCACACTGAATTTTATATGCTAAATTTTTCATCGCTGGCTCCGTATAAAGGTCAAAACCTGACTTCATTGAAGAAATTAAACGCCCGGATAAGATCGCCTGTCTGTAACAGCAACAAACCTCACTGACGGCAATCTTACCGACGGCTTAATTTAACAATGACGCCAAAGGACAACCACAAACACTCAAACGAGACCAATATTAGATACAAAATTCTAATTTTATAAATAAATGCAAAACTATCATCTAAAAAAGACGACATGAAGCTCGCGCAAGGCGCACCAGAAAAGCAAAAAAAGCGCGCACTCAGGCGAACGTGCCGCATTTTATGCAGCCCGCTATAACGTGCACGTTGGGTAAATCAGTTAGCGTGTATGGCAGACAATGAGCGGTAAAACGCGCGTGCCAATTAATACCGCATCATCCATATCGGTTATTTTGGTGATATAGAGGTAAGAAAAATCAGTATTCAGGACGTTAGCAGGCACATTATCCCGCAGGCCCCGGTGGACGGTGAAATGATTGAGTTTATAGAGAAACTGGATATAGGGAGAATACTGGAACTCCGCATTACGTCTTAATACGTAATCTTTACCGTTTTTATGCACGGTGCCATCAACAGAGACCATTGCCTCGCCTGAATAACGTAGCGTCAGCACAAAGCTGGCATCCAGATGAAAGTCGGTCGTCGCATCGCGCTGTTGTAAATTGGCCGCACAGGTAAATTCAAACATTTCACTGTGCGATTTAACGTAGTAATAGCTGACATAAACCAGCAAGCCCACCAAGACAGTTATCAGACCCAGCAACGAGGCAAGGCGTTTTTTACGGATTGTCATTGTCCGGCCTCCATCCCAGCTCTGTATAATTTGAGCATGCTATTTTTTTGTTCTCTGTTCTGACGCAGTAAGAGACATACATGTTGCCAGGGTGTCCGGCCATAACATTCCTGTCGGCATAAAACATATACCGACCGCCCTTCTGACAGGCCATCTGGCTACTCGCAATTATTTTGCGCCACACCGCTTCAGTCGGAAACGTCGATTCTCCAGGGTGAACCGGGAGATAAAACACATCACAGCCGTTAAGTTGGCCGACGCTGATGGGCGTCATCGTCTTTTCTCTTATGAGCTGCGGGAGCAGAAATCCAGCCCCCACCAGCACCAGGATGCCGAAAAACACCCAGTAACGACGCGCGCTGCGGCGTGTAACCGGTAAGGAGGCGGGAGGAATGTCCTCCGGGGAAGACTCAGGCTGGATTTCCGTTTTTTGGATACGGATAACCGGATTAAAAACGAACCCCACTTTGTAGACGGTGGTGATCGCCTCCTGATCGATGCCAAGAGAGGACAACCCACGCCGTATTGCTGAAACGTAAGCATTCAGGCTGTTAGAAGACGGCGTTGCGCCCGTTTCTTGCCAGAAGTTATCCAGAATCTGTTCCCGGGACAGCACGACGCCGGAGCTTTTCAGAAACATTTCCAGTAAATGGTTGCAGGCCGGCGATAACGGCACGCTGGTTTCGCTGGAATCCACCAGACACAGCAAACTCTGAGCCGGTATATACCGAACCAACTCATCAATCACATACTCTGTCTGTTGCATTCTGTCCTCCGGCAACAAACAGCGTGGATAACCCATAAAAAACACATACGTGGCAACGAACCTTTATCTGCTCAGGGAAAGACGCGCAATTATTCGCTGTAGAGCACCATGCCCGAACGATAAATGCGTATTCAGATACAGCAGCCTTATCGTCGTGAAGACCAACACGGAATGTTAACGACCCACGCCCGCTGTGGTGGACGCGGTATAGCAGATATCGGCTTACCTGAAGATTCCCCGACGCTGGGGCGGTGAATTTTTTGCAAATTGTATCAGAGAAATCCGACGGGAGAGAGGGAATGACTAACGGCTGGTTTACATTTATGGCATCGCTTTTGATAAATTGATCCATAACAACGTGTGCAATGCAGAAAAACGTGGGGATTTTGCGGGAAGACAGGTGGATGCCTGGGCAAAGCGTTGCTGACATCCACCTGCGGTTGATTAGGTTATGGGTTTACCGCTCGCTGGGGGATTAATACCAGCGCCCGAAACGTTTGATATAAAACATTTTCATGCCCTGCGCCACCAGGCAGTAGCTCAACAACGTCAGCACCAGCCAGGGGAAATAGTGCCATGGCAGCGGCACTAACCCGACCATAGCGCCAGGCGAAGAGAATGGCAGCAGAATCCCGGCGGCGGAAATCCCCACGGTGGTCAACAGCACGGGTAACCGGGCACAGCTCTGAATAAACGGGATTTTCTGCGTGCGTAGCATGTGCACCACCAGCGTCTGTGACAGTAAGCCTTCAACAAACCAGCCGGACTGGAACAGCGACTGTGCACCCGCATGATTCGCGCCAAACACATACCACATCAGCGCAAAGGTCGTGACATCGAAAATGGAAGACGTTGGCCCCATCCACAGCATAAAGCGTTTGATGTTACCGGCATCCCATTTGCGGGGTTTACGCAGAAACTCGCGGTCCATTTTATCCCAGGGCAGCGCCAGCTGAGAGATGTCATACATCAGGTTCTGAATCAGGAGCTGAACAGACAGCATGGGCAGAAAAGGAATAAACGCACTGGCAATCAGCACGGAGAACACATTGCCAAAATTTGAACTGGCCGTCATGTTCAGGTACTTGATGATATTGCCAAAGGTTTCACGCCCTTTCAGCACGCCCTCGCCCAATACCGCTAAGTCTTTTTCCAGCAAAATAATGTCCGATGACTCTTTGGCGATATCTGTCGCGCTGTCGACCGAGATCCCGACATCCGCCTCGCGCAGTGCGGGCGCATCGTTGATCCCGTCGCCAAGAAAGCCGACGGTGTGTCCATTTTGCTGCAGCAGTTTAAGCACACGTGACTTCTGCTGAGGCGTGAGTTTGGTAAAAATCATGCAGCGTTCTACGTCCCGACGCAGTTCGTCGTCACTCATGGCGTCGATGTCGTTGCCGGTCAGCATGGCTTCTGAAGCCAGCCCGATTTCCTGACAGACACGCATTGTCACTAACGGGTTATCGCCAGTAAGCACTTTGACCTTAATCCCGCTGTCTTTCAGCGCCTGGATTGCCTTGCCCGCGCTCTCTTTTGGTGGGTCCAGAAACGTCAGCATACCTTCAAGGGTTAATTCGCACTCATCATCGCGGCACAGCGGCAGCGATATTCCCTCCTCGCGCGTAGCGACCAGCAGCACACGAAAACCCTGCTGATTGTAATGACGGGTCAGCGCTAACAACGCTGCACGCTTTTGCTCGCACAGTGGAATCGTCGCATCGCCCTGGCGCAACGAGGTCGCCGCTGCCAGCATTTCTTCTACCGCGCCTTTGCAGATCAACAACGGACGATGGTTATGCAGATCTTCCACCACTACCGATACACGACGGCGGACAAAGTCAAATGGCAGCTCGTCGACTTTCTGAAACTGACTGCACGCGGCTTTAGACAGGCTTTGCTCGCCAAATTTCAGTACCGCGCGATCCATTAAATTTTTTGCCCCACTCTGGCTGCTGCTGTTAAGCCATGCCAGCAGCAAGACTCGCGCATCTTCTTCGCCGTTGCCGTTAAGGTGCGCCGACAGCAAAATATTGTCCTGTGTCAGCGTGCCGGTTTTATCGGTACAGAGCACATCCATTGCTCCCAGGTTCTGAATGGCGTTCAGGCGTTTAACAATGACCTTGCGGCGTGACATGGCAATGGCGCCTTTTGCCAGATTGGCACTGACAATCATGGGCAGCATTTCCGGCGTCAGGCCCACCGCGACGGCCAGCGCAAACAGCGTGGCATCCATCCAGTCACCTTTGGTGAAGCCATTAAGCAGTAAGACGATCGGCACCATCACCAGCATAAAACGGATGAGGAGCCTGGAAACGCTGTTCACACCGCGGTCAAATGACGTTTGCGGCCGGCGACCAGACAATGAGGCCGCCAGCGAACCAAACCAGGTTTCACTGCCGGTGGCGACGACCAGCGCTCTGGCCGTGCCGCTGGCAACATTGGTCCCCATCAGGCAGCTGTTTTTGAGTTCAAGTACGCTGCGACCGGGTTGCTCTTCGATCTCCACGCCAGCGCTGAGATCGTTTTTTTCCACAGGCAAGGATTCACCGGTCAGGATCGCCTGACTGATAAACAGATCGCGTGAGGTCAGCAGGCGTACGTCAGCCGGCACCAGATCCCCCGCGCTCAGTAAAATGACATCGCCTGGCACCAGTTCGCGCATATCAATATCGTAGCGACGGGAGATGGCACAGCCCTCTTCCCGACGCAGCACGGTGACCTGAGTGCGCACCAGGGATTTCAGTGCCTGGGCCGCGCGATTGGTGCGAAACTCCTGCCAGAAACGCAACAGCCCGCTGAGCGTCACCATGGTCAGAATAATTATCACGCCGGAAAGATCGGTTTCCTCACCGGCACGTAACGGCAGCCAGTAATCCGTTATCCCGCTCACCAGTGCCAGCACCATCAGCACATAAATAAACGGATTATTGAATGCCGTAATCAACTGGATAAACGCAGAAGGCGCTTTCTCGTGCACGACTTCATTCCGGCCATAGTCGCCGAGTCGCGCTTTGGCTTCTGCGTGCGTCAGTCCTTCATAGCTGCTGTGCAGATTGCTGAGCGTCACATCGGTGCGATGGCGTGCTTCGCGCTCGATGGCATAAGGTGTTTTTGATTTTTTTACTGAACGTTGCGCGTTATAAACCCTTGCGGCTTGTTCGATTTTCATGTCGCTCATGTCGACATCTCCCTGATTTAAAGCAACAGATATCCTGCATGCGTAATAATGCATGCCCGGTTTTCCGGTGATGACCGGTTTATTTAAGGCGTCCGCCTTTCAGGACAGATGAATAATTCCCGCCGCGCAGCCGTAATATCAGGCCGCCATAGGTCGGACCTTGCGAAATAAACGCAAAGCAAAGGAAGACGAAAAGTGAAAGGGTGCGCAGCCCGCAGCTACGCCTGTCGAGGCGGAGGAAAAAGTGCCAGAATATACATCAACATAGCGTGCTCTCGCGGTGACTACAGCGTTTATTTTAAGGAGAGCAATCGAAACCTACAGAGGGGATTGCTGCCCGCCATGTGGCAAGCAGCGAAATGCAGTTAGCTTGCCGGAGTTAAATCGTATTTAGGGTGACTGTCCAATGTATGACTCCTGCAACTATTTTGACGTAGTATAAACGCCGCACCCGGCGGGTAAAGAAAAATAGCCGTTTAACCGGCGTTTCGTTTATTAACCGTTTCTGTTACACCCTGCGATTTTCATTTCGTCTTATAACCGTCCTGCATTGGTTATAACTTTTTTGCATATCATTAGCCCATAATGGACTATTCTTTGCATGAGCCCTTTCGTACACTCGCGTTACTTTCTCAGGCAAGGATTTTCCATGAAAAAAATAATTCCATCACTACTGGCCTTGTCACTGGCCACCGCCTTTAGCGTAAACGCTGCCACACCGAAAGACACGCTGGTCGTGGTTCAGTCGACCGACGATGCCGACAGCTTCGATCCGGCTAAAGGATTTGAACTCACCAGCGTACAGGCTTTTACCAACATTTATCAGCGCCTCGTTCAGTCCGATCCGCAAAATCCGACCGACTTAAAACCGACGCTGGCAACCTCCTGGCAGCCAGGCAGTGACAACCGCAGCCTGACGTTTGCGTTACGTAAAGGCGCGACGTTTTCCAGCGGCAACCCGCTGCGTCCGGAAGATGTGATCTTCTCGCTGGGCCGTGTTGTGAAACTGAATCTTGATCCCTCCTTTATTCTTACCCAGCTTGGCTGGAACAAAGATAACGTGGATGGCTTCCTTAAAAAGGTCGATGACGACCATGTGCAAATCAGCTGGACTGCCGACGTCAGCCCGGCCTACGTACTGAGCCTGCTCTCCGCCCCGGTCTCCTCCATTGTGGATGAAAAGACCGTGACGGCACATGCCACCAAAGGCGATTTTGGCAACGGCTGGCTGGCGACCAACTCCGCCGGGAGCGGCCCGTACCAGATCCGCAAGGTAGTCATGCACCAGGCCGTTATCCTGACCGCCAACCCGACGTCGCCGGCGGGTGCGCCAAAGATCAAAAATATTCTGATTAAGAACGTGCCGGAACCGGCTGCCCGCCGTTTACTGCTTGAGCAGGGTGATGCGGACATTGCCCGTAATCTGGGCGCAGACCAGATCGCCTCGCTCAAAGGCAAAAGCGGCGTGACCACCGAAGCCTTTCCGATGGCCTCGCTGTATTACATCCAGTTCAACGTAGGCAACAAAAACAATGCCGCGCTTAAAAACCCCGCCTTCTGGGAAGCAGCACGTTACCTGTTCGACTATAAAGGCATTGCCGGTCAGTTGCTGAAAGGACAGTTCGATGTTCACCAGACATTTCTGCCGAAAGGTTTTCTCGGTGCGCTAAACGATACGCCTTACAGTTACGATCCTGAAAAAGCGAAAGCGATTCTGAAAAAAGCGGGTCTGACCAACGTCAGCTTCACCCTGTCCACCAGCAATCAGCCCCCTTACCTCGACATCGCGCAGGCCCTGCAGGGCAGCTTTGCCAAGGGCGGCGTGAAAGTCGACGTGTTACCGGGGCTCAGTTCTGAAGTCTCGACGCGCGTAAAAGCGCATAACTACGAAGGCACGCTGAATGCCTGGGGCGCGGACTACTTTGATCCCAATACCAACGCCGCGTCCTTTGCCTATAACCCGGAAGATGGCAGCAAGACGATTGCTTACCGTTCCGACTGGCATATTCCGGAGCTGAACAAGCAGGTCCTGGCGGCGACCGCCGAGAGCGATCCGAAAAAACGCATTGCGCTCTACCAGGCCATGCAGCGTGAAGTGCTGAAAAGCTCTCCTTATGTGATTGGCCTGCAGGCGAAAAACCTTATCGCCCTGCGCGACAATCTTAAGGGCTACGTTCAGGGCATCAACCCGGACATGGTTTACTATTCGCAGGTTACGAAGTAATGGCACACTCTGCCTCTTCTGCCGGGTCCTCCCGGCATATTTGGCGGCGCGTTGGCCGCCTTTCATCAGGCTTACTGTCGCTGGTGATCACCCTGCTGGGGTTACTGGCGTTCACCTTTATGCTGTCGCATCTGTCCCCTATCGATCCGGTACAGCAGATAGCAGGCGATCATGCCAGCGAAGCGACCTATGCGCAGGTGCGTCACGACCTTGGGCTGGATCAACCGGTACTGATGCAGTTCTGGCACTACGTCGAGCACCTGTTGCGCGGCGACCTTGGGGTTTCCCGTCTGACCAACCAGCCGGTCAGCAGCGACCTGCTCCAGACGTTTCCGGCAACCATTGAGCTGGCCACCTGCGCGATGATTTTTGCCGTGGTGTTTGGCGTCTTGCTGGCACTGCTGGCCGCCTGGAAACCCGGCAGCGTGATTGATAACGTCGCCCGTTTTATCTCCCTGCTGGGTTACTCCGTGCCGGTCTTCTGGCTGGGCCTGCTGGGCCTGTTGCTGTTTTATGCGGTGCTGCACTGGTCTGCCGGGCCGGGGCGACTGGATGATATCTGGGCCTATACGCTGGAGCCGAAAACCGGCTTCGTGCTGATTGACAGCTGGCTGTCAGGTGACCGGGAGATATTCTGGAACGCCGTCGCGCACTTATGGTTACCGGTAGTGATCCTGGGTCTGCTTGCGATGGCAGGCATTACACGGTTGCTGCGCGCCGCGCTGCTGGAAGAGAGCAGCAAAGAGTATGTGGTGCTGGCGCGTGCTAAAGGCGCGGGCCGGGTGCGTATTCTGCTGCGTCATATCTTCCCTAACGTGCTTGGCACGTTGATTACCGTGATTGCCCTCTCTTACGCCACGCTACTGGAAGGCTCGGTCCTGACGGAAACCGTGTTTGCCTGGCCCGGCGTGGGACGCTACATGACCAATGCGCTTTTCTCTGGCGATGTGCCGGCGATTTTAGGTGCCACCTTACTGATCGGCGGCTGCTTTATCCTGATTAACGCGCTGGCGGATGCCCTTACCTGGTTAACCGACCCGAGAACACGATGACGCAACAACTCACTGAACTTGAAACGGTGCGACCACGCCGCAGTCGCCGCCGGATTACCTCGTTAACCATTGGGTTAACGCTGGTGGCTATTGTCATTCTGATGGCACTGCTGGCTCCGCTGATCGCGCCGTACGATCCGAATCTGCAAACCATCTCCAGCCGGTTGCTGCCGCCTTCGGCTGCACACTGGTTTGGTACCGACGGTTTTGGCCGCGACCTGCTGTCCCGGGTGATTTATGGCGCGCGTCCTACGCTGCTGCTGGTCTCGTTAATTCTGATCCTGACCATTCCGGTCGGCTTACTGGTGGGGATTACCGCCGGTTATGTGGGCGGCTGGACCGAGCGCGTGTTAATGCGCATTACCGATATTTTTCTGTCGCTGCCCAATCTGGTGATTGCGCTGGCGCTGGTCGCGATAATGGGGCCGGGACTGATGAATGGCGCGCTGGCACTGGCACTGACCAGTTGGCCGCCGTTTGCCCGTCAGGCGCGAGCCGAAACGCTGTCCCTGCGGCGCAGTGACTATCTGGCCGCCGCCCGTATGCAGGGAATTACCGGTTTTCGCCTGATGTTCGGCCATATTCTGCCACTGTGCCTGCCCACGGCGGTGGTGCGGGCCGCCCTCAGCCTGGGCGGGATTATCCTGGCCGCAGCCGGACTGGGCTTCCTGGGCATGGGCGTGCAACCGCCTACCGCCGAGTGGGGTTCCATGGTGGCAGAAGGCAGTAAGGTGATTTTTGACCAGTGGTGGGTGGCTGCCGCACCCGGCGCGGCCATTCTGTTTGCCAGCCTGGCCTTTAATCTGACAGGCGATGGCCTGCGTGACCGACTGGATACCCGACATGCAAAATAACATTCTTGTAGAGTCGCTGAGCATCCGCAGCGACGACGCGACGCTGGTGGATAATATCAGCTTCGCCATCGGACGTGAGCGCGTGGCGCTGGTCGGTGAGTCCGGTTCGGGCAAATCACTCACTGCGCGCACCTTGATGGGATTACTGTCGCCATCGCTGCATCTGCACGCCAGCCAGCTGCAGGTCGCCGGTGAAAATGCCCTGACCCTGAATGAACGTAGCTGGAGTAAGCTTCGTGGCGATCGGGTGGCCATGGTGATGCAGGACCCCAAGTATGCGCTGAATCCGGCGCGGACGATCGGCTGGCAGGTTGAAGAACCGCTGATTCTGCACCGCCGTCTGAGCCGTGCAGAACGGAAAGAAAAAGTCTGCGATATGCTCAACGCGGTGGGTTTGCCGGACCCGCGTGCGCTGATGCAGTTTTATCCGCACCAGCTTTCAGGCGGAATGGGCCAGCGCGTGATGCTGGCGATCGCCCTGATTACCGATCCTGCCTTTTTGATTGCCGATGAGCCTACCTCCGCGCTGGATCACGCCATGCGCGATCAGGTGCTGGCGCTGATCCGCCAACTGGTTGAATCCCGTAATATGGGCCTGCTGCTGATCAGCCACGATCTGCAACAGGTGTCAGAACACTGCGAGCGCGTGATGGTGATGTACAAAGGTCGGGTGCTGGATACGCTGCCTGCTGCCGACCTGCCTCAGGCGACACATCCTTACACCCGCACGCTGTGGTCATGCCGTCCCAGTAAAGCGACACATGGACAACTGCTGCCGGTGCTGGACCGTGCAGCGCTGGAGGCCAACAACGATGATTAATCTGCATAACCTCAGCGTGTCACACAAACAGGGTTACGATCTTCGCACCGTGGTGCACGACGTGAATCTTCAGGTGAACGCCGGTGAGTGCTTTGGCCTGGTCGGCCCGTCCGGCTGTGGTAAATCGTCGCTGCTGTGGGTCATGGCGGGGCTGAATCCCCACTGGCAGGGGGAGATGCAGCTGGCGGGACATCCGGTGCTGCCGGGCAACACCTTTACCGGTGCGCTGCGTCAGGAAGTGCAGATGGTGTTTCAGGACCCTTACGCGTCCCTGCATCCTCGCCACCGCCTGCGCCGCACGCTGGCTGAGCCGCTAAAACTGCTGAAGCGGGATAACATTGCGGATCGTATTCATGACGGATTTCGCCATGTGGGTCTGGACCCGGCATTAGCCGATCGTTATCCTCATCAGCTGTCCGGCGGCCAGCGTCAGCGCGTGGCGATTGTTCGCGCCCTGCTACTGCAACCCAAAATACTGCTGCTGGATGAGCCGACGTCAGCACTGGATATGTCAATACAGGCTGAAATCCTCAATCTGCTTAACGATCTTAAGCGTCAGGATGGCCTGACCATGGTTCTGGTCAGCCACGATCCCGATGTGATTGACCATATGTGTGACCGTGCCGTACGCATGGCGCAGGGGCGGATCGTTGAGCACATTGCCGCCTCAGCCTAACGTAAGGAAAAACGATGACCATCAGACTCCGCCCGCTGGAAAGAGAAGATCTGCACTTTGTGCACCAGTTAGATAACAACGCCAGCGTCATGCGCTACTGGTTCGAAGAGCCCTATGAGGCGTTTGTTGAGCTGTCAGATCTTTACGACAAGCACATTCACGATCAGACCGAACGGCGTTTTGTCGTCGAGCATGAGGGGCAAAAAGCGGGAATGGTGGAATTGGTGGAGATCAACCATGTCCACCGCCGCGCCGAGTTTCAGATCATCATCGATCCGACACATCAGGGCAAAGGCCTGGCGACGCAGGCCGCCCGGCTGGCGATGGATTATGGTTTCTCGGTACTGAACCTGTATAAGCTCTACCTGATTGTCGATCAGGAAAACGAGAAAGCGATCCACATCTACAGCAAACTCGGTTTTGAGATTGAAGGCGTGTTAAAACACGAATTCTTCATCAATGGCGAGTACCGCAATACGATCCGGATGTGTATCTTCCAGCATCAGTACCTTGAACGGCATAAAACCCAGGGCAGCATGGTCAAACCCACGGCCCAGTAATCAGCCGCGCGCGCCAACCGGATTCATGTAAGGACGAGGATGCTCCGGCTCCAGGTTGTACATCCCTCCATAGAACGGATCGACCAGTAACCAGCCCGGTAAGCCAAGCAGTGGAATGTTCCCCAGCAGGTACCACAGGTTGGCGCGGGCCTCAATCGGTACCGTCACCGGCACATAGCCCGGGCTTTCCAGCATCAGCAAATAGTGCTTCTTGCCAAAGTAGCTGTGGTTGGATTTCTCCAGGATGACGGTTTTGGGCGTGTATCCTTCCGCAACCGGACGGCCGTTTTCATCCTGCACGGTAAAACGCGCGCCCGGCGGCTGCGAATCGATCAGGACCGATTGGGTTTCATTGCCAACAATGGTGGCGCAGCCGCTCAGGAGCATTGCGGCGGCGAGAGCCAAAATGTGCTGTTTCATGGAAGGGTCCGATAAAAGTCAGGAAGCACAGTGTAAACCGCCCTTCCCACCTTTTCATCTGTCTCAATCGGGCTATCATCGCCCGATTCTGCTGCTTTATTGCGGTTGACAATGCCGGGCAATAGCCGCGATGTCTGCAGGCGAGGTACGGCAACAGCCGCCAATTAACCGGGCACCGGACTGCTGCCACTCGGTAAACTTGTCATGCAAGGTGCAGCCAGAGGGGGCTGAATGCCAGGTTTTACTGCTGGCATCGTACTGCTCACCTGAATTGGGATACACCACCAGCGGTTTGTCTGTCAGGCGCTGTAGCTGTTGCAAGGCCGGCGTAACGCTTTCCAGCGCGATACAGTTGATCCCCATCGCAACAACCTGCGGCTGCGCATTCAGATACGCGGCCACTTCATGCAGCGGCGTACCATCGCTGATGTGTTCGGCATCACGCAGCGTAAACGAGAACCAGGCGCTGCTGTCAGGGAATTCGCCTAACAGGGCAACCAATGCGCGCGCTTCAGCAAAGGAGGGCAGCGTTTCGCAGGCCAGCACATCCACGCCCGCCGCCAGTAAAGCGGTGATGCGTGGGCGATGAAACGCCATCATCTCGGCTTCGGGCAGCGCATAGTCACCCCGGTATTCCGAACCATCGGCCAGAAACGCGCCGTAGGGTCCGACAGAGCCGGCCACCAGCAGGATCGTTTCATCGGCCTGCGTCGCCAGATAATCACGACGGGCGCGGGCGGCCAGTTCAACACTTTGTCCGATCAGCGCCAAAGACTGTTGTTCGTCCAGGCCGCGCGCCGCAAACCCCTGCGGCGTCGCCTGATAGCTGGCGGTAATCGCGCAGCGCGCGCCCGCCGCAAAATAGTCGTAGTGCACCTGATAAATCAGCTCAGGGTTTTCCATCAATACTTTTGCAGACCACAAGGCATCCGCCAGATCACAGCCTCGGGCCTCAAGCTCGGTCGCCAGCGCCCCATCCAGAATCAACGGTGCAGATTGTTGTAGTGCGTGCGCAACAGGATTATGCGACATCCCTGGCCTCCTTAGCCTGTGTTTTTTTGTGCGTGACATGGTAAGCGGCATAGCAAAACAGCACAAACGGAATTCCGCACCACAGGGCGATGCGCTGCGAAGGATCGAATGCCAGCCCCACACAGGCCAGCAGGCAAAGCAGGAAGCCCAGGACTGGAGTGAGCGGATACAGCGGCGCGCGGTACACCAAATCCTGCAGCGATTTCCCCTGTTGCACATGACGCCTGCGGAAAACGTAGTGCGATGCGCAGATGCTTAGCCATACGGCGACCACCGCAAAGCCAGAGATAGCAGACAGCGCCACAAACACGGTATCCGGCGCGATAACACTGGAGAACAGCGCCAGCAGGCCGCCTATCATACTGACCGTGATTGCCAGCAGCGGTACGCCGCGTTTGTTGACCCGGGCGAAAGCGCGCGGCAGGGTCTTTTCATTGGCCAGCGACCACAGCATACGGCCCGACGCATACAAACCCGAGTTAGCGGCCGACAGGATGGCAGTCAGTATCACAAAGTTAATGATATCCGCCGCCCACGGAATGCCGATCTTCTCAAACACCAATACAAAGGGGCTTTTGACGATACCGGCCTGGTCCATTGGGATCAGCGCCGCCAGCACGAAGACCGTGCCGACAAAGAACAGGATCAGGCGCGCGACGGTGGTGCGAATCGCCAGCGGCACGACTTTCTGTGGATTTTCGGTTTCACCAGCGGCAATACCAATTAACTCGGTGCCGGAAAACGCAAAGTTCACCGCGACCATGGTCATGAGAATCGGCAACACGCCATTGGGCAGCCAGCCGTGAGCCGTGATATTACTTAATCCCGGCGCAGGCGTACCGTCCTTCATGGGGATAAAGCCAAACATCGCCGCACCACCCAGCACGATAAAGGCAACGATGGTGATGACTTTGATAATGGAAAACCAGAACTCCCCTTCGGCAAAGAAGCGGGTGGAAATCACGTTGAGCAGATAGATGGCAATACAGAACACCAGGCACCATATCCACACCGGCACGTGTGGAAACCAGTACTGCATACAGAACCCTGCCGCCGTGAGGCTGGAGCCCAACGCCACGGTCCAGGTCAGCCAGTACAGCCAGGCAACGGTATAACCTGTCGCCGGGCTCAGGTAGCGGGCAGCATACACGTGGAACGCCCCCGTTTCAGGCATGGCGACCGACAGCTCACCCAGACAGGCCATGACGAGCCAGACCACCAGCGCGCCAATCAGATAAGCCAGCAGCGTGCCTGCAGCTCCTGTCGTGGAAATAATGTAGCCGGTATTAAAAAACAGGCCGGTGCCAATAACGCCACCCAGCGATAACATCACCAGATGACGAACTTTCATGGTTCGCTTGAATTGATCCTGCGAAGAAGTCGTCTGCTCGCTCATATACTCCATCCGTATGGACGTCTAAACATCTATATGCAGCAGATTTATACGCGTCACCGCGTTGAAATGCAACGGGCGAAGCGGTAACGCGTCGTCGGGAAGGGGTCGTTGCCCCGCGTTAACGGGGCGGGATGCGCTAGTCGAACACGCTCTGTATGTAGCGTTCCAGCGCCATTCGGGAACTGAATCCGTGGGGAATACCGTAATGTTCCTGAGAATCACCCGCCAGGTAGAGAGGGAACTGCGTGTAGTGATCACAGGTTTTCATTTCGGAAGCCGGGTCGGCAAACGGCTGACTTTTTTCTTTCAACGTTGGGTGGATTATCAGCGCCGTGCGCCCCATGCGGGCTTCGCGGTTAACATAAACATAGTTGTCGCCACGACGGTAGCCATAGGCACGTGGGGTAATTTCATCGACTTCAAAGCCTACTTTTTCCAGGACGCGCGCTACCTCATCTGGTCGTAAATACATGCTTGATCCTCTCCTCTTCAAAAGCCACGCAACCTTACATCAGCATGGCTGCACGGGCATTCGGAATTTTCCCTAAAGGGCCATTCCGCGCCTCGTTACGCAAAACGTGGTCTACACTAAGTATTACGTGTTAATTACAAGGGAGCCAAAAATGTTTAATCGAACGCAAAAAAACGATGACATTGATATCAATCAGGATGTGAACGAGCTGGCTGATTCACTTGAAGCGCTGCTTAAATCTTACGGCAGTGAAGCGAAAGATGAGGTTAATTCTGCACGCAGTCAGGCGGAAGCCTTACTGAAGCAAACCCGCGCGAAACTCAATGGCGGCGGTAACCGTGTCTCACAGGTTGCCCGCGACGCAGGTTATCAGGTCGATGCCTATGTGCATGACAAACCCTGGTATGGCGTAGGTATCGGCGCTGCCGTGGGGATTGTTCTGGGCGCGCTGCTGGTTTCACGCCGCTAATCCCTGCCTTATCGTTATCATCGGCCTCGCTCACTGAGCGGGGCTTTTTTGTGCCTGTTTTTTACACAACCGGCTTTACAAATTTTTTTTTCGCGTTGCAGACCGCGCCGCGACTGACTTACCGCCCTCACCCCGATTAACCCTATATATAGTACGCTTGACCGCCAAAGACACTACATCTAGTATTCATTTCATTGTCATCCCACAAGATGTTTGCAAGGACGAAGCCTGATTCAGGGAAATACACTTCGTTATCCGCAGCGGCACCGCAATGAGAGAGGAATACGAATCATGCGCATTATTATTTACACTAAAAACAACTGTGTCCAGTGTAATGCCACGAAAAATGCAATGGATCGCCACGGCATTGACTACCACCTGATCAACCTTGATTCACAACCTGAGGCGGTTGATAACCTCAAAGCGCTGGGCTACCGCCAGGTGCCGGTCGTGATGACCAGTGACGATCACTGGAGCGGATTCCGACCGGACAAGATAGCCCGCCTGTCTCAGTCTGTTGCGATCGGCGGGTAGCCACATGTTTCCACTGGTCTATTTTTCCAGCCAGTCGGAAAACACCCATCGGTTTATTACCCGTCTGGGTCTGCCTGCGTACCGCATACCGATTGATGGTAAGCAACAGCTGCATCTCCACCAGCCCTATATCCTGGTGGTGCCGAGCTACGGTGGCGGCAGTCATCGCGGGGCCGTGCCCAGACAAGTGATTCAGTTTCTCAATGATGACGTTAACCGCAGCGGACTGCGCGGCGTTATCGCTG
This sequence comes from Pantoea sp. SJZ147, assembly GCF_007828605.1. NCBI lineage: Bacteria > Pseudomonadati > Pseudomonadota > Gammaproteobacteria > Enterobacterales > Erwiniaceae > Pantoea > Pantoea sp. SJZ147. The sequence goes on along the minus strand of NZ_VIVB01000014.1, from coordinate 24,033 downwards.
CCGGTAATCGTAATTTTGGTGAAGGTTACTGCCTGGCGGGCGACATCATTGCTAAGAAATGTCAGGTTCCCTACCTGTATCGGTTTGAACTGATGGGAACCCCCGACGATATCGCCAATGTGAAAGCGGGAGTAACCCAATTTTGGCAACGACAGATACCCTCAACAACGTAGCGCTGGACTACCATGCGCTGAACGCCATGCTGAACCTGTATGACGCCGATGGCCGCATCCAGTTTGAGAAAGATCAGCAGGCCGCGCGTCAGTTTCTTATTCAGCACGTGCAACCTAATACTCAGCACTTCGCCAGCGTTGCCGAGCGCCTGCGCTATCTGGTCGCCGAAGGCTACTACGAAGCCGCCGTGCTCAATCAGTATGATTTTAACTTCCTGTGCGCGCTGCACGATGAAGCCGAGGCATGGGGCTTTGAGTTCAAAACGTTTTTAGGTGCGTGGAAATACTACACCAGCTATACGCTAAAAACCTTTGATGGAAAGCGTTACCTGGAAACCTTTGAGCAACGCGCCTGTATGGTGGCGCTGACGCTGGCACAAGGGGATGAAGCGCTGGCACGATCGGTGCTGGAGGCCATCCTGAGCGGGCGTTTTCAGCCCGCGACGCCGACGTTCCTCAACAGCGGCAAGCAACAGCGCGGCGAGCTGGTCTCCTGCTTCCTGCTGCGTATTGAAGACAATATGGAGTCGATTGGCCGGGCGGTGAATTCTGCCCTGCAGCTGTCAAAACGCGGCGGCGGCGTGGCGTTTCTGCTGTCGAACCTGCGTGAGTCCGGCGCGCCGATTAAGCGCATTGAAAATCAGTCTTCCGGCGTCATTCCGGTGATGAAGATGCTGGAGGACGCGTTTTCCTATGCCAATCAGCTTGGCGCACGTCAGGGTGCCGGCGCGGTCTGGCTCAATGCACACCATCCAGACATTTTGCGCTTTCTTGATACTAAGCGTGAAAACGCGGACGAGAAAATCCGCATCAAAACGCTGTCGTTGGGCGTGGTGATCCCGGACATTACGTTCCAGCTCGCCAAAGAGAATCAGCCGATGGCGCTGTTCTCGCCCTACGATGTTGAGCGGATATACGGTCAGGCGTTTGGGGATATCAGCATCAGCGAAAAATACCAGGAGATGCTGGCGGACGACAGAATCCGTAAAACCTATATCCAGCCGCGCGATTTCTTTCAGACGCTGGCGGAAATCCAGTTTGAATCGGGCTATCCCTACATCATGTATGAGGACAGCGTCAACCGGGATAACCCGATTGCCGGTCGCATCAATATGAGCAACCTTTGCTCAGAGATTTTGCAGGTGAACAGCGCCAGTGAATTCAATGAGGATCTCAGCTATCGCCGGATGGGAAAAGACATTTCCTGTAACCTTGGTTCGCTGAATATTGCCCATGCGATGGACTCTGGCGATTTGGCGCACACGGTGGAGACGGCAATACGTGCGCTAACGGCGGTGTCAGATATGAGTGATATCGGTTCGGTTCCCTCCGTGGCAGAAGGCAATCGCCGCTCCCATGCTATTGGCCTGGGCCAGATGAATCTGCATGGCTATCTGGCCCGCGAAGGCATCGCCTATGGTTCACCGGAAGCGCTGGATTTCACCAACCTCTATTTTTACTGTGTGACCTATTATGCGCTGCGCGCCTCAAATCAGCTGGCAAAAGAGCGCCAACAGGCCTTTGATGGCTTTGCGGCGTCAACCTATGCTACCGGTGCCTATTTTGACAAATATCTGCAGTGTGACTGGCAACCGCGCACGCCCCGCATCGCTGCCCTGTTTGCCAGTGCGGGCATCACCTTACCCACGCAGGATGACTGGTTGGCACTGCGGGACTCGGTGATGGCGTCCGGTTTGTACAATCAGAATTTGCAGGCGATACCGCCCACCGGTTCGATCTCTTACATCAATCACGCCACGTCCAGTATTCATCCGATTGTGTCGCGAATAGAGATCCGCAAAGAGGGTAAAACCGGCCGTGTTTACTATCCGGCGCCCTTTATGACCAATGACAATCTGGAACTCTATCAGGATGCTTACCAGATTGGGCCGGAAGCCATTATTGATACCTACGCTGAGGCGACCCGGCATGTGGATCAGGGCCTGTCATTAACGCTTTTCTTCCGGGATGACGTGACCACGCGCGACATTAATAAAGCGCAGATTTACGCCTGGAAAAAAGGGATCAAAACGCTTTACTACATTCGACTGCGCCAGATGGCCCTGCAAGGCACTGAAGTTCAGGGCTGCGTCTCCTGCGCACTGTGAGAACACATTATGCAACTCAGACAAATTCAAGCCATTAACTGGAACCGTATTCAGGATGAGAAAGATCTTGAGGTATGGAACCGTCTGACCAGCAACTTCTGGTTACCGGAAAAAGTGCCGCTGTCCAACGATCTGCCTGCCTGGCAGACGCTGGATAAACAGCAGCAGCAGCTGACTATTCGCGTGTTTACCGGCCTGACGCTGCTGGATACCATTCAGAACGTGCTGGGTGCACCGGGATTGATGCCCGATGCGCTGACGCCGCATGAAGAGGCGGTGCTGTCGAATATCAGCTTTATGGAGGCGGTACATGCCCGCTCATACAGCTCGATTTTTTCGACATTGTGTAACACCAGCGATGTGGACGCCGCTTATCAGTGGAGCGAAGAGAATCAGGCGCTGCAAAACAAAGCCGAGATCATCCTCACCCATTACCGTGCTGACGATCCGTTGAAGAAAAAAATTGCCAGCGTTTTTCTGGAGTCATTCCTGTTCTATTCGGGATTCTGGCTGCCGATGTACTGGTCCAGTCGTGGCAAACTGACGAATACCGCCGACCTGATTCGGCTCATCATCCGTGATGAAGCGGTACACGGCTATTATATCGGCTACAAGTACCAGAAAGCCCTTGAGCAGGTTGATGAAGGTCGCCGCGAAGCCTTGCAGCAGTTCGCCATTGATTTGCTGCTGGCGCTGTATGAAAACGAGGTGGTTTATACCGAAGCGCTTTATGGCGATGTCGGCTGGGCGGAAGAGGTCAAAACCTTCCTGCACTACAACGCCAACAAAGCCTTGATGAACCTGGGCTACGAAGCGCTGTTCCCGGCAGAAATGACCAACGTCAACCCGGCGATTTTGTCTGCCCTGTCCCCTAACGCCGATGAAAACCATGATTTCTTTTCGGGCTCGGGTTCTTCCTATGTGATGGGAAAAGCGGTAGAAACCGAAGACGAAGACTGGAGTTTTTAGTGAACCCTGTGCCGTGATTCTGCGGCACAGTCATTAATCATTAATGACACTGATTTATAATCCGTTATTTCAGCCTTATCGCTATCATTATTTCTTATCCCTTTCCTCTGATCCTCACGCCATTGTGGCAATTCCCTTCGTCTGAGCAGGCTAATTATCTGCTATTTCTCAAATAAATCACAAAAAATTCACCTTCCCTCATCCCTTGTGAGCGCTGGAAATTATCGCCATGACGGGTAATTTTTAGCCATGGATATTTCACGTCAGGGTTGACAGATAATCTGAGTATGTCAGGTTATAGCCTGCTTAAATTCGACCAGGACACGTCATTTCACATTAAAATAATTTAATCAGGGCTTCACTATCGCATGACAATTAAATTAGAAGTAAAAAATCTTTATAAGGTATTTGGCGATAATCCACAGAGGGCATTTAAATATATTGATAAGGGCTGTGGCAAAGAGGAGATACTCGCAAAGACAGGCTTGTCGTTGGGTGTCAAAAATGCCAGTCTGGCCATTGAAGAAGGCGAGATATTCGTCATCATGGGGTTATCCGGTTCAGGAAAATCCACCATGGTTCGCCTTCTCAATCGTCTGATAGAGCCGACGCGCGGCCAGGTGATTATTGACGGTGTCGATATTGCGAAAATATCGGACAGCGAACTGCGGGAGGTTCGCCGAAATAAGATCAGCATGGTGTTTCAGTCATTCGCATTAATGCCGCATCTTAACGTGTTAAATAATGCCGCGTTTGGTATGGAATTAGCCGGAACGCCCCTGGTGGAACGGCAGGAAAAAGCCCTTGAGGCGTTGCGTCAGGTTGGGCTGGAAAATTATGCTCATGCCTATCCTGATGAGCTGTCAGGCGGAATGCGTCAACGTGTAGGTCTGGCTCGTGCTTTAGCCATTAATCCCGATATTTTATTAATGGATGAAGCCTTCTCTGCGCTCGATCCCTTAATTCGTACCGAAATGCAGGATGAGCTGGTGAAATTACAGGCCAGACATCAGCGCACCATCGTGTTTATTTCACACGATCTGGATGAAGCCATGCGCATTGGCGACCGCATTGCCATTATGCAAAATGGCGAAGTCGTCCAGGTGGGTTCACCTGACGAAATCCTGAATAATCCAGCCAATGATTACGTCCGTACGTTCTTCCGCGGTGTCGATATAAGCCATGTTTTCAGCGCTAACGATATTGCACGCCGTAATGCTGGTGCGCTGATCCGTAAAGCGGCTGGTTTAGGCCCGCGCTCGGCCATAAAACTGCTGCAGGATGAAGATCGTGAGTTCGGCTACGTGCTGGAAAAACAGAAATTCATCGGTGTAGTGTCAACCGACTCTCTTAAAGCGGCGCTGGCGGCAGGACAAGGGCTGGAAAGCGCCCTGCTCGACGCGCCCACGGCGGTTCCTGCCACGACCTCGTTAAATGAACTGCTCTCACACGTGGCGCAGGCACCCTGTGCCGTTCCGGTGGTGGGAGAAGAAAATCAATACGTCGGCGTGATCTCCAAAAGCACGCTCTTACGTGCTTTAGATCGTGAAGGAGCCAGCAATGAGTAAAGAGACATCAACCCCATGGGATAACGCGGCGGCAACGGATACACAGCGCAGCCAGAGTAGCGATCCCTGGTCTGGTGCCGCAGACCAGAGCAGTGCCGCCGACAGCAGCCATCATGCAGCCACTGGCGGTGCAGATGCATGGGGCACCCCGGATGGCAGTGCCGCGACAGGCTCCACCAGCAGCACCGACTGGTTGAACAACGCGCCCGCGCCCCATGCGGACCATTTCTCGCTCATGGACCCCTTCCATAAAACCTGGATTCCGCTGGACCACTGGGTAACCGAAGGGATCGACTGGGTGGTGAATCATTTCCGCCCGGTCTTTCAAAGTATCCGCGTGCCGGTGGATTATATCCTCAGCGCGTTTCAACAGCTGTTGCTGGGTATGCCCGCGCCCGTTGCTATCACGCTGTTTGCGTTAATCGCCTGGCAAATCGCCAGTCCGGCAATGGGCATTGCCACGCTGATTTCGCTGATCGCCATTGGCGCTATTGGTGCCTGGTCGCAGGCCATGATTACCCTGGCGCTGGTGCTCACGGCCCTGCTGTTTTGTATCATCATTGGCTTGCCGATGGGGATCTGGCTGGCGCGCAGTGAACGCGCGGCAAGAATTGTGCGCCCGCTGCTGGACGCGATGCAGACCACACCGGCCTTCGTTTATCTGGTTCCGATTGTCATGCTGTTTGGTATTGGTAATGTGCCGGGCGTTGTCGTCACCATTATCTTTGCCCTGCCGCCGATTGTCAGGCTGACCATTCTGGGGATTAAGCAGGTTCCTGCCGACCTGATCGAAGCCAGTGAGTCCTTTGGTGCCAGCCCGCATCAGCTGCTGTTCAAAGTCCAGTTGCCGTTGGCGATGCCAACCATTATGGCCGGCGTGAATCAGACGCTGATGCTGGCGCTGTCGATGGTGGTGATTGCCTCCATGATTGCCGTCGGTGGACTGGGCCAGATGGTGCTACGCGGCATTGGTCGTCTGGACATGGGCCTGGCCTCCGTGGGCGGTGTCGGCATCGTGATTCTGGCCATCATCCTTGACCGCCTGACCCAATCGGTGGCGCGTGACAAACGCAGCCGTGGCAGCCGCCACTGGTATCACACCGGGCCAATTGGCCTTCTGACACGTCCCTTCCGTAAATCCTGAACAGTAAAGGCGGCCGTTATCTGCCGCCTTTAACGCGACAACAAAAACGAGGAATAACCATGCGCAAGACGATCCCTGCCGTAGTTGCCATTCTGGCGGCCTTATCCGCTTCTCAGACGTTCGCCGCCGATCAGCCCGGTAAAGGCATTACGGTTAAACCGGTACAGAGTACGATTGCTGAAGAAACGTTTCAGACGCTGCTGGTGAGCCGTGGCCTGGAGAAACTGGGTTATACCGTCGAGAAACCCAGTGAAGTGGATTACAACGTTGCCTATACCACCATTGCGTCTGGCGATGCGACCTTCCTGGCGACCAACTGGCAGCCTCTGCATGACGATATGTATAAAGCCGCAGGCGGTAGCAATAAGTTTTATCGCCAGGGAACCTACGTCTCCGGTGCGGCTCAAGGCTATCTCATCGACAAGAAAACCGCTGAGAAGTATCACATCACCAATATCGCCCAGCTAAAAGATCCGAAAATTGCCCAGCTGTTTGATAGTAATGGGGATGGTAAAGCGGATATGACCGGCTGTACGCCAGGCTGGGGCTGTGAGGCGGTGATTAATCACCAGAATGAAGCTTATGGTCTGAGCAAAACCGTTACCGCTAACATGGGCAACTACTCGGCAATGGTGGCGGACACCCTGGCGCGCTTTAAACAGGGAAAACCTATTCTGTACTACACCTGGACGCCTTACTGGCTGAGTGATGTGCTTAAACCGGGCCGCGACGTCGTTTGGCTCCAGGTGCCGTTCTCCTCATTACCGGGCGAACAAAAAGGCGTGGATACCAAACTGGCTAACGGCGCGAACTATGGCTTCCCGGTCAACACCATGCACATCGTTGCCAACAAAGCCTGGGCGGAAAAAAATCCGGCCGCGGCCAAACTGTTTGCCGACATGAAACTGCCGATTAATGATATCAATGCGGAAAATGCAGCCATGCATGCCGGGCAAAACTCGGAAGAGGATATCAATCGTCACGTAGACGGTTGGATCACAGGCCATCAGGCCCAGTTTGATCAGTGGATTAGCGACGCCCGCGCTGCCGCTAAATAAGGCACAACTGACTGACGAAGGGCGGACGGTGGTTCGCCCTTTTTTTTCGCCATCACACATCCATCCACGCGCCACATAAACATAGCCCTCAAATAATTTTTTAGGTTATTATTAACGTCACATTATTAATTTTTACCTCTGCCTCTCTATGACAACCTCTCGTCCTGGTTTAACGCCCGCCCTGGTGGGACTGATGTCCGTTGCCACCGGCCTGTGTGTCGCCAGCAATTATTATATTCAGCCACTGCTCCACACCATTGCGCAGCACTTCGACTTATCTGTCGCGCTCGCCGGGTTCATTGTGACCACCGCACAGCTTGGCTATGCTTGTGGGCTGCTGTTACTGGTCCCGCTCGGCGACATGCTGGAACGGCGCGGCCTGATTGTTGGCATGATCGTGATGGCTGCGGTTGGCATGGTGATCATTGCCCTCTCTTCATCATTCCTCTTTCTGCTGCTGGGAACGGTGATCACCGGGCTCTTTTCCGTCGCGGCACAGATTCTGGTGCCGTTGGCCGCAACGCTGGCCGCGCCGGAAAAACGGGGAAAAGTCACTGGCACGGTGATGAGCGTACTGCTGCTAGGCATCCTGTTGGCACGAACCGTTTCGGGCGGTCTGGCACAGTTGGGTGGCTGGCAAACCGTCTACTGGGTCGCCAGCGTCTTGATGCTGCTGATGGCTCTGGCCCTGTGGCGCACTCTGCCGCGCATTACGCCGTCTGTCTCGCTAAATTACCGCCAGCTTCTGGTTTCCATCTTTCAGTTGTATGCGGTCGATCCGGTGCTGCGTACCCGGGCTTATAGCGGCTGCCTGACCTTCGCGAATTTCAGCATCCTGTGGACATCCATGGCGTTCCTGCTCTCCTCCGCACCCTATGGGTTCACGGAAGGGGAAATCGGACTGCTGGGGCTGGTCGGTGCAGCCGGTGCCCTGGCCGCCAGGAAGGCAGGCTCGCTGGCGGATAAAGGTAAGGCCGGACTCACCACCAGCGCAGGCTTGCTGATTATGCTGTTGTCATGGGCAGCTATCGCCTGGGGCGCGCAGAATCTTGTGGCGCTGATTATCGGCATTTTGTTGCTGGATCTTGCCGTTCAGGCCGTGCACATCACCAACCAGAGCGTCATTTATGCGCGTCTGCCTGAAGCACGCAATCGCCTGAATGCCGGTTATATGACCAGCTACTTTATTGGCGGTGCGCTAGGCTCATTGTTGTCGGCAAATGCCTACCATCTGGCAGGCTGGTATGGCGTCTGTGTGGCCGGGGCGATATTGACTTTACTGAATTTGATCATCTGGTGGCGGAATCGTGGTCTGGAACAGGCGAATAGCCCGAATAGTGTGATTTAGCCTGTTCAGCAGAGTGTGAGTTTGCTATCGTTGGCCCAAAGTTATTCACGTAAGTTATTTTTTCTTTCGTAATCATTTGATGTCGTACCGTTTCACTGTACGACCAACGCGTATGGAATCGATGCGCAAAACCTTTACCCTGGGGTCAAGGACAGATCGTGAATCACCACAGTGCGACAGCCTGAGGATGGGGTTTCAGAACCCGGTCACTCACCCATAATGCTGCCACCGTGGTTACTATAAAAGTTGAAATTAGTGAGGTTTTTTCTAATGGAAAGTTCGTTTACGCCCATTGAGCAGATGTTAAATATCCGTGCAAATCGTCATGCAGATTTTCCCTTCCAGGAGATTCTCCTGACGCGTCTTTGCATGCACATGCAGGGTAAGTTGCTGGACAATCGCAACAAAATGCTTAAAGAACAGGGGATTAATGAAACCCTGTTTATGGCGTTACTGACGCTTGATGCGCAGGAAGATCAGAGCATCCAGCCCTCTGAACTGAGCACCGCGCTGGGTTCATCACGGACGAATGCAACACGTATCGCTGATGAGCTGGAAAAGCGCGGCTGGATTGAACGTCGTGAGAGCGCTCAGGATCGTCGTTGCCTGCATCTTCATCTGACCGAAAAAGGCAATGCGTTTCTGCAACAGGTGCTGCCACCTCAGCATCAGAGCCTGCAATACCTGTGGTCTTCTCTGACCGGCGATGAGAAATCGCAGTTGGAAAACATCACCCGCAAGCTGCTTACCCGTCTGGATAAAATGGAAGAAGATAAACTAACGGCTTCCCTTTCACGGTAATAGCAAGATCTGCGACACAATCACCTGACGAAATCGTTATTTTAACCCTCTTTTATCCGGCCAGCGCTTAGTCGCTGGCTTTTTTGGCTCGGGCGAAGGTGAAAACGGAGTTTAACCCGCCGACATAGTGGAAAACGTGGAGAAATAAATGAGTGCAACAGAGGCGCAAAGCCCGCATCAACCAGTCAATAACAAGAAGAAAAAGCGCAAAGGTGCGCTGATATTACTGGCGCTGGTGGTCATACTGCTTGGCATTGCGTGGGGCGTTTACTGGTATTTAGTGTTGCGCCACTATCAGGAAACGGATGATGCTTATGTCGCCGGTAACCAGGTGCAGGTCATGGCCCAGGTGTCAGGCAGCGTGAATAAAGTCTGGTTTGATGATACCGATTACGTCAAAAAAGGTGATGTGCTGGTGTCGCTGGATAAAACCGACGCACAGCAGGCGTTTGAAAAAGCGCAGACCGGGCTGGCAACCAGCGTGCGTCAGGTGCACCAACAGATGATCAATGCAAAGCAATATCAGGCGACGATTAATCTCCGTCAGACCGCGTTAGATCAGGCACAGGCCGATCTGAAACGTCGCGAGCCGTTGGGTGCCTCTAACCTGATTGGGCGTGAAGAACTGCAACACGCGCGCGATGCAGTGGCTTCAGCGAAAGCGGAGCTGGATGTGGCGGTTCAGCAGTACAACGCCAATCAGGCGGTGATCCTGAATACGTCTCTGGAAAACCAACCCGCAGTGAAGCAAAGTGCGGCAGAACTGCGTGACGCCTGGCTGGCGCTGCAACGTACTGAGATTCGCAGTCCGATGGATGGCTATGTGTCTCGCCGCAGCGTGCAGGTCGGTTCACAGATCAGCACCAGCACCCCATTGATGGCGATCGTACCCGCAACCAACCTGTGGGTGGACGCTAACTTCAAAGAGACACAGCTGGCTGGCGTGCGTATCGGACAATCGGCCACCGTGGTGGCGGACATTTACGGTGACGATGTGGTGTACCACGGTAAAGTCGTGGGTCTGGATATGGGCACCGGGAGCGCGTTCTCGCTGTTACCGGCGCAGAACGCCACTGGTAACTGGATCAAAGTGGTTCAGCGACTGCCGGTCCGTATTGAGTTGAACCAGGACGAAGTGGCTAAACATCCTCTGCGTATCGGGCTGTCAACATTGGTAGAAATTGATACCGATAATAAAGACGGCAGCGCACTGGCTACCAGCGTTCGTCAGCAGGCTGCCTACAGCAGCAACGCCCTGGCCATTGACCTTGCACCGGTCAATAAGCTGATTACCGATATCGTCCACGCGAACGCCGGATGATGACCCGGAGGCTGTAATGGCACAAGCACCGCTCAAAGGGATGCCGCTGGTCTTAATGACCATTGCGCTATCCCTGGCGACGTTCATGCAGGTTCTGGATTCCACCATTGCTAACGTTGCTATACCGACCATTGCGGGTAATCTGGGGGCCTCAAACTCCCAGGGCACCTGGGTCATCACGTCTTTCGGGGTGGCAAACGCCATCTCGATTCCGATAACGGGTTGGCTGGCCAAACGCATCGGTGAAGTCAAACTTTTTACCTGGTCGACCATCCTGTTTGCGCTGGCTTCCTGGGCCTGCGGCATGTCGAAAAGCCTGGAAATGCTGATTTTCTTCAGGGTGATTCAGGGGATCGTTGCAGGTCCGTTGATCCCGCTGTCGCAAAGCCTGTTGCTGAATAACTATCCGCCCGCAAAACGCAGTATCGCCCTGTCACTCTGGGCGATGACGGTGATTGTGGCCCCCATATGCGGCCCCATTCTCGGCGGCTGGATCAGTGATAACTATCACTGGGGCTGGATCTTCTTTATCAACGTGCCGATTGGTGTTGTGGTCATTATGCTCACGCTGCAAACCCTGCGTGGTCGTGAAACCGCTACCCAGATTCGCCCCATTGATACCGTTGGCCTGGTGCTGCTGGTTGTCGGGGTTGGCTCGTTGCAGGTGATGCTGGATCGCGGTAAAGAGCTGGACTGGTTTAACTCCACAGAAATTATCGTCCTGACGATTGCGGCGGTGTTGGCGCTGGTGATGTTACTGATTTGGGAGCTGACAGACGATCACCCTATCGTCGATCTGGCCCTGTTTAAATCGCGCAACTTCACCATAGGCTGTTTGTCCCTTAGCCTGGCCTACATGCTCTATTTTGGATCGATCGTTCTCTTGCCGCAGCTGCTACAGGAGGTCTACGGTTACACCGCCACCTGGGCAGGGCTGGCCTCGGCTCCGGTTGGGATTATCCCTGTCATCCTGTCGCCCATTATTGGTCGGTTCTCCCATAAGCTTGATATGCGGAAACTGGTCACCTTCAGTTTCATCATGTATGCCGTTTGTTTCTACTGGCGCGCTTACACGTTTGAACCGGGCATGGATTTTGGTGCATCAGCCTGGCCGCAATTTATTCAGGGCTTCGCGGTCGCCTGCTTCTTTATGCCACTTACCACGATTACGCTGTCGGGTTTGACACCCGACCGGATGGCGGCGGCATCCAGTTTGTCAAACTTTGTGCGTACGCTGGCGGGTTCAATCGGGACCTCGATCACCACCACGATGTGGACGGATCGTGAGGCAATGCACCACAGTACTCTCAGCGAATCGGTGACGCCTTATAACGTCAATGCGCAGCAGACGTACAGTCAGTTGGAGGGGATGGGCATGACGCATCAGCAAGCCTCGGCGTACATTGCGCAGCAGATCACCAATCAGGGATTGATCATCTCTGCCAACGAGATTTTTTGGGCCTCGGCAGGCGTGTTTCTGATACTGCTGGTGCTGATCTGGTTTGCCCGTCCACCCTTTACCGCCGGTGGCGGTGCGGGTGGCGCGCACTAGTCGCAACAGCGCGTAGCCTTGTGGCAGGTTCTGGCGTGGCGGTGATGCACGCCAGAACCTGTATTGGCTACCAGCGCGTCGCTTTCATATCAATCACGAAACGGTACTTCACGTCACCTTTCAGCATTCGCGTGAAGGCCTCTTCGACCTGCTCTCCGCGAATCATCTCAATGTCCGCCGTGATATTCTGCTCGCCGCAAAAATCCAGCATCTCCTGCGTTTCTTTAATGCTGCCAATCGATGAGCCGCTAATGCTTAAGCGACGGAACACCATCGGCGTCACGTCCGGTGAAACGTGCGGACTGTCCGGGATCCCCACCAGCACCAGGCGACCATTGGTTTTAAGCGTCGCCAGATAAGGATTAAGATCGTGAGGGGCCGCCACACAGTCAAGGATAAGATCCAGCCCATTCCGGCTGGCTTGCATCGCCGAGGCATCGCGTGACACCACCACATGACGGGCACCGAGACGCTGGGCGTCCTCGGCTTTGCCTGGCGACGTGGTGAAAAGCGTGACCTCAGCGCCCAGGGCACGTGCCAGCTTCACGGCCATATGCCCTAACCCGCCTAAGCCAATGACGCCGACCTTGTCGCCCGCTTTAACGTTAAAATGGCGCAGCGGTGACCACACGGTTACGCCAGCGCACAACAATGGCGCAACACCAGCCAGCGGCAGGTGCTGTGGCACCGACACCACGAAGTCCTGATCGACCACCACGTGCTCGGCATAGCCGCCCCATGTGCGGTCACCGGTGTATTTATCCGTACCGTTATAGGTGGCAGTGAAGCCGGCCTCACAATATTGTTCTTCCTGATGCTGGCAAAAATGGCATGTGCGGCAGGAATCCACCATTACGCCCACCCCCACAATATCACCAGGCGCAAACCGACTGGCAGCGTGACCAGTTTCAACCACCCGTCCCACAATTTCATGTCCCGGCACCAGGGGATAATGGCTTGCCGCCCATTCGTTGCGTGCCATGTGCAAATCTGAGTGGCAAACGCCACAGTAAAGAATCTCGATTCTGACATCCTGCGGCTGAAGCGGGCGCAGTGCTATTTGCCCAGACGTAAGCGGCTGGGTTGCATCCTGGGCGACTAGTGCATTAATTTTCATCGTGCCTCTCATAGTGACTGGCTTTATATAACTGAGGGCGGCAAACTCTACTTAAACGGGTTCATTATTGATAGTAGTTACCATTTGGTGACCATAAAAGGAGTGTGCTGACGATGCCTGCCTGGGTAGAAGGTAAACTGGTTTTTTATGTGGATTCGCCACCGCGCCGACTGATGGATCTTTTTTCTGCCAAGTGGAATCCGATGGTGCTGCATGCCTTGTACCACTGGCCCGGCGGACGGGCGCGCACGGGCGAACTTCAGCGGAGCCTGCAGGGAATATCGAAAAAGATGCTGTTTCAGACGCTGAAGGAGCTTGAGCAGCGAGGGTTAATCGCCCGTCATGTTTATGACGTGATCCCACCCAAAGTGGAGTACCAGTTAACCGCCCTGGGCAACCATTTTGCAAAACCGGTGGAACAGCTTTATCAGTGGGGGCTGGATAATCAGCGGGCGCTTGATGAGATGGATGAACAGGTTCAGCGCGCGGCATCTGGCGCTGAAAAAGATGCGGGCTGACGCGGAAGATGTTTCCCGGACAGCGCCGGGAAACAGACAACGGATGGCGCGTTTAACGGCGCCATCATTTAATAGTACGGTCAGGCGTTCTGACGCCACCATTCGGCAAGCAGTACGCCGGTTGCCACCGACACGTTCAGGCTTTCAACATTCCCGGTGCCGCCAATTGACAGGCTCATATCACCCTGCTGGAAGGTGCTGTCGGACAAACCTTCACGCTCCTGTCCCAGCACCAGTACCATTTTGGCAGGCAACTCAGCTTTAGACAGCGGCGTCCCCTGATGGCTTGAGGTGGTCACTATGGTGTAACCCGCTTTGCGGAACGCTTCCAGGCCTTCATTGAAGGTGGTACCGCTGATGGCCTGAACATGTTCGGCTCCGCCTTCAGCCGTGCGAACCGCCGCACCCGATTCCAGCAGCGAGGCATCGTTGACCAGCAGGCCTTTCACACCGAAGTGCGCGCAGCTGCGCATGATAGCGCCAAGATTATGGGGATTGCTGACATCTTCAAGCGCCAGCACGCAGTCTTTGGTTTCGGCCTTGCTGAGCCACTCGGCCACGTCCATGCCCATGCGTTTTTTAATCAGGAAGCAGACGCCGCCGTGGTGCTCAGTACCGGAAGCTTTGGTGATCTCTGCGTCATCCACAACGTGGTAGGCTTTGCGGTTAGCCGCCAGCCAGCGCAGCGCATCGCGAAAACGCGGCGTCACACTTTGCACAAACCATGCACGGACGATGCATTCAGGACGGCTCTGGAACAGTGCCTGACAGGCGTTTTCGCCATAAACACGGGTTTCTTCCAGACGCTGACGACGAATCTGCTCTACGTCAACCACGCCTTTACCGCCAATCCCAGGATTTTCGGGTTTGGTATCTTCGGCTACCGGTGGGCGGGATACGGTGCGCCAGGGTGAATCGCTGCTGCCGTAGGCATCACGATTGTCGCTGCCACGATCGTTGCGACGCGGTGCGCTGTCACTGCGGCGTGGTGCGCTGTCGCTGCGACGGCCCGTACTGCGTCCGCCGTCTTCACTACGCTCAGTACGCGGGCCAGATGAACGACGATTGTCTTCACGACGAGCAGCAGGACGGCCACCTTTGCCTGTACGAGGATTCGGCGCACGCGCGCTTTGCTCATCTTCGCCACGCACATACATGACTTTGACCTTACCACTTTTGCCTTTAAATTCGTCGTTCATTTCTTCCTCCTGCATTGAGAGCGCGAAGATTACCTGATGTGACTGCGCTTAGCTATCAACTATTGAACCTATAGAGCAATCCACATTGAGCCGATCTTATCACCCTTTCATAATGGGTAATATTGAGCAAAGTGCTCTACATCATTATCAGAGGTTTTTATGAATACGGTATGCACGTCTTGCCAGGCAACCAATCGCGTTCCCGAAGAACGGCTTGCCGAGGGTGCCAAATGTGGTCGCTGCGGTGAAGCCTTGTTTTCGGGCGATGTCATTAACGCGACGGCCGCAACGCTGGACAGCTATCTGCGGGACGATCTGCCGGTCGTGGTGGATTTTTGGGCCCCGTGGTGCGGACCCTGCGTTAACTTCGCCCCGGTATTTAAAGATGTCGCTCAGGAGCGCAGCGGTAAAGTCCGCTTTATCAAAGTGAATACAGAGGCAGAACCGGCTTTGAGCAGTCGTTTCCGCATTCGCAGCATCCCGACCATCATGGTGTTTAAGAACGGCGAGATGGTGGATGTCTTAAACGGTGCCATGCCGAAAGCCCCTTTCAACGAGTGGCTCGACGAATCCCTGTAAGCACGACAGGCCAGCCTGGCTGGCCTTTTCCCTTTGTTCGACGCTTCGATTACACTACGCTTTTTCCTGTCCTGAATAATCATGTCTGATAATGCCGTTTTGCGTTTACGAGCCCAACGCCTGGCCCGTGCCACGCGTCCCTTTCTGGCACGCGGGAATCGTGTGCTCCGCTGCCAGGGATGCCTGTTGCCTGAAATAAATTGTCTGTGCGCCAGCATCCAGGTGCAGTCTGCCCGCAGTCGCTTTTGCCTGGTGATGTTTGATACCGAACCCATGAAGCCGAGCAATACGGGCCGGTTGATTGCCGATGTGTTACCGGACACCCAGGCATTTGGCTGGTCACGTACCGAGCCCGATCCCGCATTGCTGGAAGCTGTTGCCGATGAGGCTTATCAACCGCTAGTGGTTTTTCCTGCCTCGTATGCGGATGAAGGCCGCGAGGTTATCCACTCGCCGCCGCTTGCGGGTAAACCGCCGCTGTTTATTATGCTGGATGGCACCTGGAACGAAGCGCGGAAGATGTTTCGTAAAAGCCCCTGGCTTGACCGCTTTCCGCTGATCTCGCTCAATGTTACGGCCCCTTCTCGCTACCGGCTGCGCGAAGCGCATGGCGAAGGCCAGCACTGTACCGCAGAGATCGCGGCGGCACTTCTGGAGCAGGCGGGCGATACGGAGGCGGCACAGGCATTAACACAGCATTTTGAGCAGTTCCGTCAGGCTTACCTTGCGGGTAAGCCGCATCATCCCGGCCAGGCGCGGTAATGCGCGCCCTGGCAGGTTGATTGTCGTTATTCAGGCTGGGATCTGCCCGACGGTAAAAAAGTCTAAAAGCGTTTACACTCACCTAAATCTCGATGAATGGAGAAGGTGATGAGTCAACGTGGGCTGGAAGCGCTGTTACGACCCAAATCGATTGCGGTAATCGGCGCCTCGGTCAAGCCGGGACGGGCAGGCTATTTTATGATGCGTAATCTGCTGGCGGGTGGCTTTAGCGGCCCGGTGCTGCCGGTGACGCCACAATATAAAGCGGTTAGCGGTGTGCTGGCCTGGCCTGACATTGACAGCCTGCCCTTCGCCCCGGACCTGGCGGTGATCTGTACCCATCATAAAAGAAACCTTGAGCTGTTACAGCAGCTTGGCGAGAAAGGGTGTAAAGCCTGTATTATCCTCTCCGCGCCCGCCAGTCAGTTAGCCGAGTTAAAACAGTGTGCCAGCCGCTGGCAGATTCGTCTGCTGGGTCCCAACAGTCTGGGATTACTGGCCCCCTGGCAGGGCCTTAACGCCAGCTTTTCTCCTGTTCCTATCGCCAAAGGCCGCATCGCGTTTATTTCGCAGTCGTCAGCCGTATCCAATACCATCCTTGACTGGGCGCAGCAGCGCAACCTTGGCTTTTCGTGGTTTATCGCCTTGGGTGACAGCCTGGATACCGATGTGGACGATCTGCTGGATTTTCTTGCCCGCGACGGTAAAACCAGCGCGATTCTGCTTTATCTTGAACACCTCAGTGATGCCCGTCGCTTTGTTTCAGCATCCCGCAGCGCCTCCCGTAACAAGCCTATTCTGATCATCAAAAGCGGACGCAGCCGTCAGGCGCAGGCGCTGCTCGGCACACACAGCGGTCTGGATGCCGCCTGGGATGCGGCTATCCAGCGCGCGGGCTTATTACGTGTACAGGATACGCACGAGCTGTTTACGGCGGTGGAGTCGTTAAGCCATATGCGTCCACCACGCGGGCATCGGCTAATGATTATTAGCAATGGCGCGGCACCCGCTGCACTGGCGCTGGATGAACTCTATGCCCGCAACGGGAAGCTCGCCACGCTGAGTGAGCCAACGGTACAGCAGCTCAATGCCGTGCTGCCAGAAGGCGTTGGCCACGGCAATCCGGTTGATTTAAAAGATGATGCAACGCCGGAACGCTACCTGGCCTGTCTGACCGTTCTGCTCGACAGCCACGATTTAGATGCCCTGATGATTATTCATGCCCCCAGTGCCGTCGCTCCGGCGACTGAAACCGCAGAGAAAATCATCCAGCTGATCCATCAGCATCCGCGCGGCAAACAGCTTACGCTGTTGACCAACTGGTGCGGCGAATACTCTTCTCTGGCGGCACGACGGGCTTTTACCCAGGCTGGCATTCCCACCTGGCGTACGCCGGAAGGAACCGTCACCGCGTTTATGCATCAGGTTGAGTACCGGCGTAACCAGAAGTTATTGCGGGAAACCCCTGCCTTGCCGGTAAACCTGACGCAGGATAGCGCTCAGGCTCACCAACTGCTGTCCCAGGCGCTGGACAAGGGCATTTTGTCTCTGGACACGCATGAAGTGCAGCCCGTCCTCAAAGCCTACGGTCTGGCGACGCTACCGACCTGGATTGCCAAAGACAGTGAGGACGCGGTCACTATCGCCGAACAAATCGGTTATCCGGTGGCACTGAAGCTGCGTTCGCCCGATGTGGCGCATAAGTCTGAGGTACAGGGCGTAATGCTCTATCTGCGTAACGCCGCGGAAGTAAAGCGAGCGGCTGATGCTATCGTTGACCGGGTAACACAAACGCTGCCGCACGCACGGATTGAAGGGCTGGTCGTACAGAGCATGGCCAACCGGGCCGGTGCTCAGGAACTGCGGGTCGTGGTGGAGCAGGATGCCCTGTTTGGCCCCATCATCATGCTGGGTGAAGGCGGCGTGGAGTGGCAGGCCGAGAAGCAGGCTGCCGTGGCTTTACCACCGCTCAATATGACGCTGGCGCGTTATCTGGTGATTCAGGCAATCAAAAGCGGCAAGATCCGCAGCCGGAGTGCCCTGATCCCGCTGGATGTCGCTGGCCTGAGCCAACTGCTGGTGCAGGTCTCTAACCTGGTGGTGGATTGCCCGGAAATACAACGCCTGGATATTCATCCGCTGCTGGCGGCGGGCAGTGATTTCACCTTACTGGACGTCACGCTGACGCTTGCGCCTTTTACCGGTGACAGTGAAACGCGTCTGGCCATACGTCCTTATCCTCAGCATCTGGAAGAGCAGGTAGAACTGAAGGACGGTCAGCACTGTTTATTCCGCCCCATCCTGCCCGAAGATGAACCGCTTCTGCGCGACTTCATCAGTCAGGTCACCAAAGAAGATCTCTACTACCGCTATTTCAGTGAAATTAATGAGTTCACCCATGAGGATCTGGCCAATATGACGCAGATTGATTACGACCGGGAAATGGCAATTGTTGCGGTTCGTCAGCATCAGGGGCAGCCGGAAATTATCGGTGTCACTCGCGCCATTTCTGATGCAGACAACATTGACGCGGAGTTTTCGGTGCTGGTGCGCTCGGATCTCAAAGGGCTGGGAATGGGACGACGTTTACTTGAAAAAATGATTCGTTACACACGCGCCCATGGTCTGCAACAACTGAATGGCATTACCATGCCTGGCAACCGCGGCATGGTCACACTGGCGAAAAAACTCAACTTTAGCGTAGATGTGCAGATGGACGATGGCATCGTCAGCCTGAAGCTTTTGTTACAGGATAATGTCACTTTGCCGTGTAGAGAAAAGTAAAAATCGCCCCGTCCGCCGTGGTTGATGTTATTATTTAGCGTTATGACCCTGATTTGGTGGCAAAAGGCCATACAATGAACCGAGAAGAAGTGCACTGTGATGTTGTCTAAATTTAAACGCAATAAACACCAACAACATCTCGCACAGCTGCCTAAACTGTCACAATCTGTTGCGGATGTGTCGACGTTATATTCGCCTGCCGAATTTCGCGAGACGCTTTTGGAAAAGATTGCGTCAGCGCAATCGCGCATTTGTATCGTCGCACTCTATCTGGAAAATGACGATGCGGGTCGGGCCGTTATGGATGCATTATATGCCGCGAAAATGGCTCGTCCACAGCTGGATATCAGTATCTTAGTCGACTGGCACCGCGCGCAACGGGGTCGCATTGGTGCCGCACGCGGTGTTACTAATGCCGACTGGTATTGCGAGATGGCCCAGCAACATCCCGATAACGTGATTCCAGTCTATGGCATTCCGGTTAATACTCGCGAAGCAATGGGCGTACTGCATCTGAAAGGTTTCATTATCGATGATACCTTGCTCTACAGCGGTGCCAGCATTAATGACGTTTACCTGCATCAGCACGACAAATACCGCTACGACCGCTATCAACTCATCCGTAATGCCGCGCTGACCGATACCATGTTCGAATGGATGAACGTGCATTTGAAAGATGCAGAGGCGGTCAATCGCCTGGACTATGCTGACCGTCCATCCAGCCCGGAAATCAAAAATGAAACGCGTCAGTTTCGTCAGGACTTACGCGGCTTTAACTATCAGTTTGAAGGTAATGCCGGTAACGATGAACTCGCCGTCACACCGCTGGTCGGGTTAGGTAAGCGCAGCCTGCTGAATAAGACCATTTTTCATTTAATGCCGTGCGCCGAAAAGAAGCTCACCATCTGCACCCCCTACTTCAACCTGCCAGCACTGCTGGTGCGCAATATCATTGCCCTTTTACGCCAGGGTAAAGAAGTTGAGATTATCGTGGGGGATAAAACGGCGAATGACTTCTATATCGCGCCCGATCAGCCGTTTAAAATCATCGGTGCCTTGCCCTATCTCTACGAAATTAACCTGCGTCGTTTTTTAAGCCGCCTGCAGTATTACGTCAGCAACGGTCAACTGACCGTGCGTCTCTGGAAAGACGGTGAAAACAGCTATCACCTGAAAGGCATGTGGGTTGACGATGAGTGGCAGCTTATTACGGGCAACAATCTTAATCCGCGCGCATGGCGACTGGATCTGGAGAATGCGGTCCTGATTCACGATCCTCTGCAGCAGTTGACCGAGCAGCGACAGCATGAGCTGATGCTGATTCGTCAACACACCAGGGTTGTTGGGCACTTCCGTGAGTTGGAAAGCATTGCTGACTACCCGGCGAAGGTGCGTAAGCTGATTCGCCGTCTGCGCCGTATTCGTATCGATCGGCTCATCAGCCGTATCCTGTGAAGATCCAGAATGCCGCAGCCTGACTGCGGCATTCTGTCTGCCCTGTTACAACTTAATGCCTTTTCCGTGCCGGTGTAGCAGCAGCGACACCAGGAACGCCAACGCCCCCATGACGGAAACGTACCAGAAGAACGTGGTCTCCATACCGTTGTGCTTCATCAGTAACGCCACGTACTCTGCAGATCCACCGAAGATCGCATTTGCCACCGCATAAGAGAGCCCAACGCCGAGCGTTCGAACCTCCGGCGGGAACATCTCTGCTTTCAAAATCCCACTGATTGAGGTGTAAAAGCTGGTAATCAGTAATGCCAGCATAATCAGGGCAAAGGCAATACCGGGACTTTGTACGTTTTGCAGCAGCGTCAGGACAGGTACCGTACAAATCGCCGCACCCGCACCAAAAATCATCATGGAGGTGCGTCGGCCAATCCTATCGGAAAGGCCGCCAATAATGGGCTGTAGCAGCATGTAAACCAGTAAAGCGCCGGTCATCAATCCACTGGCGGTTTTGGCATCCATGCCTGAAGTGTTCACCAAGTACTTCTGCATATAGGTGGTAAAGGTGTAGAAGCTCAACGAACCGCCCGCCGTAAAACCCAGCACCATCAGGAAAGGTTTCGTGTGGTTACGTAATAAGCCAATGACACTGCCGGCATCGCGATGCTCACGGCTCTGTTTATCGGAAGTTTCGTCCAGAGAGCGACGCAGCCACAGCGCTACCACGGCCAGCATCGCCCCCAGGAAGAACGGAATGCGCCAGCCCCATGTACGTAGCTCCTGATCGGTTAACATAAACTGCAGCACTACCACCGTCAGCACAGCAGCTAATTGTCCGCCAATTAATGTCACGTACTGGAACGATGCGTAAAACCCTTTCCGCCCTTCCAGCGCCACTTCACTCATATACGTTGCGCTTGTACCGTACTCTCCGCCCACTGACAGTCCCTGAAACATACGCGCCAGCAATAACAGGATCGGTGCGGCGATCCCGATACTGTCATAGCCCGGCAGGCAGGCAATCACCAGGGAGCCGAAACACATCATACAGACAGAGATCAGCATCGATTTTTTGCGCCCGTGGCGGTCACCGATATAGCCAAATAACCAGCCGCCAATTGGCCTCATTAAAAAGCCTGCGGCAAATACGCCTGCTGTTTGCAATAACTGGGTTGTGGTATCACCTTGCGGGAAGAAAATGTGGGCGAAGTAGAGTGAGAAAAACGAGTACACATAAAAGTCGAACCATTCGACAAGATTACCTGAAGATGCGCCTACGATGGCCCAGATACGTTTTTTTTGGTCAAGCACCTGCGCTTGTTGATTCTTGATCACGTCTGACATGCTATGTCTCGGCTCCTTGCTGATAAGCAGCGTTAAAGCGTTGAGTAAAGCACGGTCATGGCGGAAACGGAAAGATGTGTTGTCTGAATATGACAAAATGTGACATGCGTTGTTAATTCCCTGAAACAACTGAAATCTTCAGTCGCGCAGGCAGGGGAGGCCAGCGGCCTCTTCCCGTCCACATGCACATCAATGACGAGGAAGAGGTCGTGTTAACCCGTTAAAACGCGGTGACTACCGTTACCCCCGGCGATTCAAACTTATCCATATTCATTAACGCTTCTATGGATTGCTCAAGGTTAATGGTTCTGCCAATGAGCTTTTCAGGGCGGAGTTTTCCCGCCGCTATCATATTCATCATGACGTCATAGCGGTGGGCCTGCATGCCATGACTGCCAATAATTTCCAGTTCATTAGCAATCACCCTGGCCATTGGGATAGGCGGTGCACTGTGTTCACCCGCCATCAGGCCGATCTGGATGTGCCTGCCTCTTTTTCTTAGCGAGTTAATGGAGTTCACGCAGGTGACCGTATGACCGAGTGCATCCAGGGAAACATGCGCTCCACCCTGGGTAATGTCTTTGATGGCTTCCGCCACATTGTGCACACGTGCAGCATTCACGACGGCGACGGCACCCAAATCCCGGGCCAGCTGCAATTTATCCTCCGCGATATCAATCGCTACCACGTTTGCCCCAAGTGCATTCGCAATCATGATGGCGGAGAGGCCAACCCCACCACAGCCGTGGACGGCAAGCCACTGCCCTGCAGACGTTCTTCCCTGATCGACCACTGCCCTGAACGAGGTGATGAAACGGCATCCGAGGCTCGCTGCGGTAGTGAAGTTAAGTGTCTCCGGCAGCGCAATGAGGTTCAAGTCCGCCTGCTGTACCGCCACATATTCTGCGAAAGATCCCCAGTGAGTGAAACCTGGCTGGAACTGACGATCGCAAACCTGCTGATTGCCCGAGTGACACTCGTGACAAAAACCACAGCCCGACACAAAGGGCACCGTGACATTATCGCCAGGCCGCCATTTTGTCACCGCGCTGCCAACGGCTTCTATCGTGCCCGCAAATTCATGTCCTGGCACATGCGGCAAAGGGATATCGGGATCGTGCCCCACCCAGCCATGCCAGTCACTTCGGCAAACCCCGGTCGCTTTGACCCGAATCACCACGCCGTGGGGCTCGGGAGTGGGGTCCGGCACCGTTTTCAGTAGTGGTGGCGACAGAAATGACTCGTATATGACAGCTTTCATCAGTAAACCCTCATCGTAGGTGTCTTTAAAATTATACCTTTCGATCAGGAAATTACTTTTCAGCTATTGCAGCTGAATAATTAATTATGAAATTATCCTTCATTAAATACGCTAAAAATGAGTGGATATGTCAGTGAGCATTCTGGATAGGAAAGATCTGGCGCTGCTGCGTTATCTTCAGCAGGACGGCAGAGTATCGAGCCTTAAGCTTTCTCAGGATTTGGACGTGAGCCCAGCCTCGGCGTGGCGACGACTGAAACGGCTTGAAGATGAGGAATTTATTGAAGGCTATCAGGCGGTGATTAACCGCAGAAAGGTGGGCTTTGGCGTGATGGCATTTGTCCGTCTGGTTTGCAGTCAGCACAGTGAGGCAGCAACCCGGGACTTTGAAGAACGGATCACGGCTAATCCTTACGTACTTTCCTGTCACAACATCACCGGTGAAGCCGATTTTCTTTTACAGGTCGTGGCGCGGGATTTAGACCATTACAGTCTGTTTATTGAAAAGGAATTGCGTAAATTACCCGGAATTCTGAGTATTAATTCTTCTATATCACTGAGAGAAGTGAAAAAAACGCATCCGTTGCCGGTCTAGCGGTGGTGCAGGTTTATAACGCCAGGTGCAGTGCAAGATAACCGGCCTGACGCCCTGCTTTTCACAGATTACGCACGTAAAAAAGCCCTGAACTTTCTTTCAGGGCTTCTTCACTTATTGTAGGGAGTGAGAGCGTCTGTGAGTAAGTTTTTTACGTTATTACGGACACGCCATCCGGCTTTCTCACGCGCCATTTTATCCCGGCCCGGCGGTTTTAATGACGCGGACGGCGCTCGCGCGGTCCCGGCTGCGCAGCATAACCGTCCTGACGCCCCGCTTTCCGCAGGTTACGGACGTAAAAAAGCCCTGAACTTTCGTTCAGGGCTTCTTCACTTGTTTGATGCCTGGCAGTTCCCTACTCTCGCATGGGGAGACCCCAC